>JBAQIQ010000106.1:0-16073 GCA_049288935.1 Candidatus Competibacteraceae bacterium | reverse complement strand
GCGATGACGTATGGGACAAAGCCGAAAAGGCGCTGGAACTGGCGCTGAACCGCACTGGCCAGCCGTGGACGCTCAAGCCGGGCGAAGGCGCGTTTTACGGCCCCAAGATCGAGTACGTGTTGCGTGATTGCCTGGATCGACTCTGGCAATGCGGCACTATTCAGGTTGACTTTTCCATGCCAGGTCGGCTGGATGCGCACTACATCGCCGAAGACGGCGGTAAACGGGTTCCCGTCATGCTGCATCGCGCCATTCTCGGTTCACTGGAACGGTTTATCGGCATCCTCATTGAGCAATACGCCGGGGCGCTGCCGGCCTGGCTGGCGCCAATACAGGCGGTGGCGCTGAATATCACCGATCATCAGGCCAGCTACGTCAAACAGGTCGAAAACGCTCTGATGCAACAAGGTTTCCGCGCCCTTTCTGACTTGAGAAACGAAAAAATCGGCTTTAAAATCCGCGAGCACACGTTGCAGCGCATTCCCTATCTGCTGGTCGTCGGTGACCGGGAGATGGAAACGGAAACTCTCGCCGTGCGCACCCGCACGGGCCAAGACCTGGGCAACATGAGTTTGCCTGTTTTCGTCGAACGGCTGCAGGCGGATATCGCCCGACGTGGGCGAACCGAATAACCACTGGAGGAATGTAACATCGCAGCGAATAACGAACTCCGGCTCAACGAAGAGATCACTGGGCGCGAAGTGCGTCTGCTCGATCAGGACGGCGAGCAGGCAGGGGTCGTCACCCTAGTGCAAGCTAGGCGGATGGCCGAGGAAGCTGAACTGGATTTGGTGGAAATTTCCCCGAACGCCAAGCCGCCGGTCTGCCGCATCATGGACTACGGTAAATACCGGTTCGAGCAGGCCAAGAAGCAAAATGAAGCCCGGAAAAAGCAAAAGCAGATCCAGGTGAAGGAAATCAAGTTTCGTCCAGGCACGGACGAAGGAGACTATCAGGTCAAACTACGCAACCTGATTCGTTTCCTGAGCGAAGGCGACAAAGCCAAGATCACCCTGCGGTTTCGGGGCCGCGAAATGGCGCATCAGGATCTTGGCATCAGCCTTCTCAAGCGCGTCGAAGACGATCTCACCCCCTACGGCGTGGTGGAGCAACGGCCCAGAATGGAAGGGCGGCAGATGGTCATGACCATCGCGCCGATCAAGAAGAAGTAATTCTCCCTGCCAGACCCGGATTTTTGCAGCCACCGGCGCAGGCTGGGGTTGATCGTTTAATTTACCTTTTAAAATTGCGGAGTTATGTAATGCCCAAAATGAAAAGCAATCGCGGCGCTGCCAAGCGCTTCAGCCGCACCGGGTCCGGCAAGTTCAAGTGTTCCCACTCGCATCTCCGGCATATCCTGACCAAGAAGAGTTCCAAGCGGAAACGCCAACTGCGCGGTACGACTATCATGGCCGCCGTAGACACCCCGGCTGTGCGCCGGATGTTGCCCTACGCTTGATGTTCCTGGATCGGAGAAACTAAGCCATGTCTCGAGTGAAACGCGGCGTTACTGCCCACGCCCGCCATAAAAAAGTCCTGGATCAAGCCAAAGGCTATTACGGCGCCCGCAGCAAGGTCTATCGGGTCGCCAAACAGGCGGTCATCAAAGCCGGCCAGTATGCCTATCGCGACCGTCGTCAGAAGAAGCGTGAATTCCGGGCGCTGTGGATTGTCCGCATCAACGCCGGCGCCCATGAAAACGGCTTGTCCTACAGCCGGATGATTAACGGCCTCAAGCAGGCAGCGATCGAAGTGGACCGCAAGGTGTTAGCCGATCTGGCGGTGTTCGATAAGCCAGCGTTCGCTGAACTGGCCCATCGCGCCAAGGCCGCCCTGGGCATTGCCTGAATCGTGTCGATCCGATGGATTGATAGAGTGCAGGGCCAAGCGCCATCCCACCCCGGTAGGTTGAAGCTCGCCCTGCGCCTGATGATCAGTGCGTTGGTTTAATACGGCTTTAAACAGGGGAAAGGCTTCATCCTTTCCCTTTTTTTATTCAGTGGTTACCGAGAGACCCTCCCGCGTGGACGCATTGCCCGAACTGTTGTACACCGCCCAGGCCGCCATTGCCGGAGCCCACGACCCTGCTCTCCTGGATCAAGTGCGCGTCCATTATCTGGGCAAGAAAGGTGTACTCACTGAGCGCCTTAAGGCACTGGGCAAATTGCCTGCCGAGGAGCGGCGTCAGGCTGGCCAGGCGATCAACGAGGCCAAACAGACGCTGGAAACGGCACTCGCCGCCCGCAAGATCGCACTGGAAGCAGCGGCCTTGGACGCCCGACTGGTGAGTGAGGCTATGGATGTCACCCTGCCGGGGCGTGGTCAGCGACCGGGCGGTTATCATCCGGTCAGCCGCACCTTGGCTCGTATTCAGACGCTGTTCGCCCGGATTGGCTTCACGGTCGCCGAGGGACCAGAAGTCGAAGACGATTTCCGCAATTTTGAGGCGCTCAACATCCCGCTGCACCATCCAGCGCGGGCGATGCACGACACCTTCTATTTCGACGCCCACACCCTGCTGCGCACCCACACCTCGCCCGTGCAAATTCGGGTGATGGAACAGCAGGCGCCGCCGGTGCGGATTATCGCGCCGGGCCGGGTCTACCGTTGCGATTCCGACGTGACTCACAGCCCAATGTTTCATCAGGTCGAGGGATTGCTAGTCGACGAGGACGTCAGCTTTGCCGATTTGAAAGGTGTGCTGGATGATTTTCTGCGTAACTTCTTCGAGCGCGATTTGGCGGTGCGTTTTCGTCCATCTTATTTCCCGTTTACTGAACCGTCCGCCGAGGTGGACATTCAGTGTGTGATCTGCGGTGGCGAAGGTTGCCGGGTGTGCAAGCACAGCGGCTGGCTAGAGGTGCTGGGTTGCGGCATGGTGCATCCGGCGGTTTTTGAAAAAGTCGGTATCGATCATGAGCGCTACACCGGTTATGCCTTTGGCATGGGCGTCGAACGATTGACCATGCTGCGCTATGGCGTCAATGACCTGCGCCTGTTCTTCGACAACGATCTGCGCTTCCTGCGGCAGTTTCAGTAAGGGTTATCCTCATGAAAGTCAGTGAACAATGGCTGCGGGAATGGGTTGACCCGCCGCGCTCCCGTAACGAACTGGCCGCGCAATTGACCATGGCCGGTCTGGAAGTGGATCACGTTGAACCCGCCGCGCCGCCCTTTGAGAAAGTCGTAGTGGGGCGGGTTGTGGCGTTGATTCCGCACCCCGACGCCGACCGACTACGGGTTGCGACGGTGGACATCGGTCAGGTGGAACCGTTGCAAATCGTCTGTGGCGCACCGAATGTTGCTGTCGGCTTATGCGCCCCGACCGCCCTGATTGGCGCAGTGCTGCCTGGCGGGCTGACCCTCAAAAAATCCAAGCTGCGTGGTGTCGAATCGCAGGGGATGTTGTGTTCGGCTAAAGAATTGGGGCTGGCAGAAAGTTCAGACGGTTTGTTGCCGCTGCCCGCGAACAGCCGGCCCGGTCATAATGTACGCGAGTTGCTGGCGTTGGACGATGCGATCATCGAGATCGAATTGACGCCCAATCGTGGTGACTGCCTGGGTATGGAAGGCATTGCCCGTGAAGTGGCGGCGCTCAACCGTTGCGAGTTCCGGCCTCTGCCCACTGACGAGGTTCCGGCGGTGCTGGACGACGTTTTTCCGGTGACGCTGCTCGATCCTGCCGACGGTCCGCGCTATGTAGGCCGAGTCATTCGCGGGGTCGATCCTGCCGCTGAAACTCCGTTGTGGATGAAGGAGCGGCTGCGCCGGGCCGGCGTCCGCAGCCTGGGGCCGCTGGTGGACGTGACCAATTATGTGATGTTGGAACTCGGCCAGCCGATGCACGCCTTCGATCTGGGCCGGCTGACGGGTGGGATCGAAGTGCGCCGCGCCCGGCCTGGCGATCGACTGGAACTGCTCAACGGCGCAGTCGTCGAACCGGATGTTGAGACCTTGCTGATTGCCGATCAGCATGGCCCCTTGGCGCTGGCGGGGATCATGGGCGGTGAGATCAGTTCCTGTACTGACGCCACCCGTGATGTATTCCTGGAAAGCGCTTTTTTCAACCCCGCCCGCATCGCTGGGCGCGCCCGCCGCTATGGACTGCAAACGGATTCCTCGTATCGGTTCGAGCGTGGCGTGGACCCGCAATTGCAACGTCGCGCCGCAGAACGGGCGACCCGGTTGCTGATCGGCATGGCGGGCGGCCAGCCGGGACCGATCATCGAAGCCGTGTCGCCTGGGCATCTGCCGGCGGAACCGGCTATTCGCTTGCGTCCGCATCGGCTCAACAAACTGCTCGGCATGGTAATCCCTGTTGCCCAGGTCGAAGACATCCTGCGCCGGCTGGGTATGGCGGTGTCGGTTGAGGTGGATCATTGGTTGGTGGTTCCGCCCAGCAGCCGCTTCGATATTGCGCTGGAAGTGGATTTGATCGAAGAGATTGTCCGCGTCTACGGTTACGACCAGGCGCCGAGCAATCGGCCGTTGACCCGGCTGGAGATGCCATCGCAACCGGAAGGGCGGGTCGAACTAGAGCGACTTCGAGAAACGCTGGTGCAACGTGGTTTTCAGGAAGCTATCACCTATAGTTTTGTTGATCCAGATTTTCAGCAACGGCTAGATCCCGAACGGGAACCGCTCGCTCTGGCCAATCCAATTTCTGCTGATCTGGCAGTGATGCGCACCAGTCTGTGGCCTGGTTTGCTCAAGGCGCTGATCTATAATCAGAAGCGGCAACAGACCCGGGTGCGGCTGTTTGAGCACGGTCTTAACTTCATCCCGGAAGGCGGTGCATTGCGTCAGGAACCTTATATCGGTGGCGTGATCACTGGATCAGCGTTGCCGGAACAATGGGGCGTCCCAGCGCGGCCTGCGGATTTTTTCGATCTCAAGGCGGATGTCGAGGCGCTGCTGGCCTTGGCGGGTGAGCCGGACAGCTTAACCTTTGTCGCTGCTGCCCATCCGGCGTTGCATCCCGGCCAAAGCGCCCGCATCGACCGGGCTGGGGTGCTGATAGGTTGGATGGGGACGCTGCATCCCCAAGTCGCCCGGGACCTGGATGTGGAAGGTGACGTATTTGTCTTTGAACTGCGGTTGGCAGGTGTGCAATCGGCGCGGTTACCAGCGTTCGGAGAATTGTCCCGATTCCCGGCCAGCCGCCGCGATTTGGCTGTCGTGGTCGATGAGCGCGTAACCGCCCAGGCGGTGCAGGAGGTTATTCGTCAACGGGGCGGCGATTTATTGCGTGAAGTGTGGCTATTTGATGTTTATCGGGGCAAGGGTATTGCCGATGGACAGAAAAGTTTGGCTTTTGGGTTGAATCTACAGGATTTTTCGCGCAATCTTACCGATCATGTAGTTGAGGAAGCCGTGTCCGGCATTTTAGCGGGACTGGCGGAACAGTTTGGCGCAACGCTTAGGATTTAGAGCATGGCACTGACAAAAGCCGATATGGCGGAACGATTATTCGAAGAACTGGGCATTAACAAACGCGAGGCCAAGGAATTGGTAGAAATCTTCTTCGAGGAGATTCGCAGCGCCTTGGAGCGAGGGCATCAGGTTAAATTGTCCGGGTTCGGCAACTTTGACCTGCGTGAAAAGAATCAGCGGCCCGGACGCAATCCCAAAACCGGGGAGGAGATCCCCATCACTGCCCGACGGGTGGTGACTTTCCGTCCGGGGCAGAAACTTAAGGCCCGGGTAGATCGTTTCAAGGGCGATGCGTAGTTCGCAAATGTCTCTTGGCAAACCCAGTGAATTGCATTAGCATTCACACCCTTTACGACGGTTGGCGGTCCGCCGCCGTTAACCTCGGGGCGTAGCGCAGCCTGGTAGCGCACCTGCATGGGGTGCAGGTGGTCGGAGGTTCAAATCCTCTCGCCCCGACCAATTAAAAACAGTGGGTTATGGCATAGGCGGAAATCGCTGAATCGGCGATTTCGCCAATGCTCCCCTGTTTGTACCCCCTCAATTTCGTTGCTAGAGGCGGTAGATAGCTTCCCTGTGGATAACTTCACGCCGACGCGATTTGGGCGCTCAAGCGGCTTTCCGTTGCGAAAGGTCGGGCTTTCCGAACGCGCTTCACGATTTCGTAAACATGACTCACTGTCAGGCAGTAGCGGCGGGCGAGGTCAGTGTGATTGTTGCCGGTGAATTCTCGGTAGAGGGCTTCATCCCGCTGATGCCGTTTCAGCGCCTTCTGTTTCGGGAAGTAGACCTGGCAGCCGGAGTAGGTGCGACTCAGTAATTCCACTTGCGATATCGCCATGGTATCGGCCAATGCGTTGGGTAAATGTTCGTTCAGTAGCGAGCGCAACAGTTGGGCGATGTCGGCCAGGATTTGCGGGTAGTGTTGGGGGATTTCCAGCATGAAAGACCTCGGCGCGGTAGGGGTGGTGCGGTCATTTTACCGGGTCAAGACGAAGAGTTCTCTTTTCCTTTCATGAGGTTGAAGATGCTCCCATTGATTCGCTTCATCCTGCTTAGTTCGGGTTCTTCCTGGCAATCAGTAGGGAGAAGGGCACCTGAAGCGGGAGAAAATGGTATCTAAGTAGTTAGCCAAGCGCCGTGCGGTGTAAATCTCCAGGCCGTAAGGGTTCCGGCGAAAGCTGGAAAATAGCGCGAACGTAGGGGGGTTGGAGTCCCTATCTCGGCGCAAGGCGACCTCTCAAAGAGGCTACGAGGCTGCCCTAATTTCACACTGCCGCTGTTCGGTAGCCTACCGATGCCTTCGGATTATCCGCCGATGATGAGCACTAGCGGGGGTGGCTCCCCCGTAGCGGCACTCCTTTAAGGCGACGGTCAAGCTGACTAGCCCTTTGCCTTACGGCGCTGATGAGGCTATGGGGGTTGCTATCCCCACGTCGCCTCTCCTACTCATCCGCTTCCCGCTTCACCTTCTTAGTGGGCAGGGGGCCGCGCCGGGTCCGCCAATGGGTCGGGGTTACTAGATAAGCCGCTTGGGTTGCTAGATAAGCCGCTTAGATCGTCAAATCATCAAATCCGGTCTGTACGGGTTCCGGTTTGGGCTTGGAGCGCGGGCGCAACGTCGCCAGGTCATCAACCACGATATCAAGCCCGGCCTGCGCCTCGCCCTTCTTGTCGAGCCACGCGGTTAACTTGGCGCGGCCTGTGATGGAAACCGCTTGACCACTCCTCAGGGACGCTAGCCGCTCGGCTTGTTCCTGGAAGGCGATAACCGATACCCAGACGATGCCGTTTTCAGTGGCGTCGGCCTTGATCTTGCCGGTGGTAAACGGCTTACCCGCTTGCGAGGTGCGGGCTTGCGGGTCGTTGTGCAACGTACCAGTCACCAGGGCGCGGATCATGAGCGCACCTCCTCGGCATACCAGAATCCACCCGCAACGCGGATGAGTCCCAAGTCCAGGGCAGCATCTACAGCCGTTTGCCATCGATCCTCATCATCGCCTAATAACGTCCGCAGCGCGGCGGTATCACAGCCTTTGTAACCGTTTTTCAGGTGATGAACGAGGGCGGATACATCGTTTTTCGGCACTGCGAAATTTTCGGATCTAGGGTTATAAGGGTGCATAGGGTGCAAGGGTGCAAAAGATTCGCCTTGCACCCTTGCACCCCTTGCACCCTGTTTTCCCTCGTCGGAAAATTTTCGCAAGCGATTTTGATCAACAATCGCCACTTTCCATAAACGGCGGGTTCCATAATCTCCATCCTCAAATCGCGCACCGATTTCAACGCGGCGGGAATTTTTCTTAATAAATTCACCAATAAGCTGCGGCTTGATGTTCCCGCTACGATCTTGAAAATGATCGCTCAGCACCTCCCACAGATCGGGATAGCAGCGTTCTTCATCGCCCTGGTCATTGATGCGCGTCTCGTTCGCTTTGGCCACGGCCTCTTTGCTGGTGGCGCCCGCACTCTTGAAGGTCGCATACCAGGCCAGCAGCAGCATACGCAGTTTCAAGCGGCTGGGGTCGGCGTTCTCGAATTCCACGCGGCCAGCGGTCGGGTCTGCTTCTCCCAGCCAAATCAGCGCCGAGCGCACTAGCCCGGACCAATCTTCAAATCCGCCGAGGGTCTTGATAGGCTGTTTAGGCCGACCGGCGACCAGGTAGGCGCGCAGGATCGTTAAGCCAGCGGCCACCAGTTGCGGGCGATGCTCAGGAATCCAGTCATACAGGTCGCGGCTGAATTCCCGTTCTTCAGGATGTTCGCATTGGGCATCTAACCGGCAAGGGATACAGCGGCGAGTCATGTCGCCCTGTACCTGAAGATTGTTGCCGGTCGCCAGCCAGGTACTACACGTCGGAACTGTGACCATGCGGCTTTGCTGAAGAAACCGCTCGGTGTACGTGGTTTGCGTCAAGACGCTGCATAGCGCATCGCTCTGCAACGGTTCGCTCAGGTTGTCCAGATTCACCACAGCAGCACCCTGCAACAGAATCGACAAAACGCGCTTGCGCATTTCTTCCGGTTCTCTGGCAAACGTCATGACCTTAGCGGTTGTACCGGTCGCCACCATCGCCACAACGTCAGCCAAAAGACTTTTTCCACTGCCAGGATGCGGCGCATCAAACGTATGCAGCGGGGCGGTACGCAGCGCCGGGCGGACGAGGGCGGTTAACATCGCTGACAGGGCAACGGCGCGGTCGCTGGATTCGGCAAAGGGAAATCCGTCCAGAACTTCCTGCAGGATGAAGGTCAGCGCCGCTTGAGCCTGTTCGCGGGTTGGGCGGTCGGGAATCGGCGGGAAGATCGAACCTTGCGTCTCGAACAGTAAGCCGGTCGCTGGATCGTAGCCCGGTTGATCCAGCAACGAACCATCTGGCCGCAAGGTGGGTGCGCTGACCACGCCGGTTAATACTGGAAATTGCCATTCTCCGATGCGTGATAAAAGGTCTATCGCTACCGAGCGCGGCGCATGGCAACGGGCATAATCATTTTTCCGGTCGGACCAGCGTTCAAAGTGAATTAGCCGGTTCATGCGGCTAAGCAGATGATCAGCATCCAGTGGCAGCAGGCTGGTTAATTGTTGTAGGCGCTGTTTCTTGCCACGAAAAACCGATTCTTTCATCGTCGCCACGCGGCATAGATAGTCGCCGCGTTGATAGATCGGGACTTGGTGAGCAATCAGCGCCGCTTCTGCTTCATCACCCGCTTCCGGCAATTCGCCAACATTGACTCTGACCTTGGCAAAACGCGGTGATGGGGTCGGCGGTGACTCCTCGATGACTTCTATGGCCACGCCTTCCTGACCTGGAACCGGCGCTTGCTCCACCAGGGCGAGGAATTCTTCCCGTGTATGCTCCTGATTGAACCAGTCGGATACATCGCCTTTTTCTGGCAAGCCAGGCAATTCCAGCCAGCGCAGGTCGCCGACCTTGCCGTGGAGCTGCTGGGCGATATGCTGTAAGTGCGCTCGCCCTGGAGCGTCGTTGTCGGGAATCAAGACCACGCGGCCAGCGCCGGTTAACTGCTGGGTGTACTCTTTTCGCCACTTGGCTTTCTTGCCGGGTTCGGATGCGCCTTCGATGTTGGTAGTCGCTATCAGTCCCATGCTGCGCAACCGGTCAACGTCTTTTTCGCCTTCCACCAGAAAGATCGGCTGGCCCTTGGCGATACCGGCTAACACTTCTGGCAAGCGATACAGCACGGCAGGGCCGGCGCCGGCCTTATAGACCCATTGCCCTGCTGCGTCCTGGTGGCGAATGGTGAAGCCTTTGGGTTCGTAGCGGACCTTTTGCCGCACCTCCTTGCCTGCTTCGTCGCAGTACGAGTAGGCGGCGACGATGCGCCGGGCGGCAGGCTTGTCGGGTTTCCCCTTCAGACCCAGCGCAACGCGGATGTCATCGTAATCGCATCCGGCATGGCACTTCATCAACACTTCTTGGCGGTCCCCTTCTCGAACCGACAAGCTGGGCGTGTGGGAACGGCCATCGGCTTCATGCACGGGGCAGCAGGCGCGCCATTCATCGCCAGAACGCTGCGGGGTGTACCCGGTGACCTGGGCCAAGCGGTTAAGAATCGACTCCAGATGCGCGGCGCTCATCACTTCACCTCCCCACGCGCATCCTCATTGAGGCAATGATGCAGCGCATCATTCAAGTCTCGGATGGTCTTGATCTCGTTGCTGATCAGCTTGGCCACTCCCCACAGCGCCTCTGATTCCAATGTGTCGTTGGTCGAATCGGCGTTGAAGTGCAGCACCAAGTGGTCAACGGCGCTGCTGACCATGCGCAGGCGGTAGTCCATCTCGGTTTGAAAATCAGGGTCCAGGGTGTAGGCGTTGTTGATAGCGGCCTGCGCGAGCGCGGCTTCAACGGGATTGATGGAAGGGCTTTCAGATTTCATGACGAACTCCAGGGTTATTGATTGGAGCCGTCGCCACTCATGCCACAGAGTAAGGCGGCGGGGTGCATGGAGGTGGCAATGCCGGACCCTGGGGCCGACCAGCACAAGGCTGCTCCACACATCCCGCCATAGACGAACTACGGGCGCAAAAAAAGCGCCAATATCGCGAGCGGGCGCAGGCGCGCCAGGGATTCTTCCGGTTGCCACGCCGGGCCGCTGATGTTGCAGCGACAGGAAAAGTATAGCACGGCTCCATTTGTTGAAAGGGGATTCCACGGCGGTTTATCGCCGCAATACAGAATCATTATTCACACGCGGCGTTAATGTGCAAATCGTTGTTTTGTGGACATATAAATTGATACTCATTCTATGTGTCCAAATCTTCAAACGGCCTTTAAACGGCCTTTAAACGGCCTTTACGGATTTTGGCGTTCGATTCTCGGAACCCTCCGCCTGGAAATTTTTTACTTCTGCCCTCAGTCGCGCCTCGGCCTGCGCCCAAATCGCCGGGTCTTTCTCAATCCCGATGAAGCGTCGGCCTTCCTTCAGGGCAGCAACGCCGGTACTCCCAAATCCCATGCAGAAATCCATGATCAGGTCGCCGGGCCGGGTATAGGTGCGGACCAACCAGCGCAGCAGTTCCACGGGCTTGGCGGTCGGGTGGCCGTGTTCGTTGACGCTGGGGATATGCAGGACGCTGTGCGGGAAGCGCTCGCCGCTGGCGTTGCAGGTGGGCTGATGCGGGTCGCTGCTACTGCCATAGTGGGCAGCGCGGTTGCCCCGGCGGTCGTTCACGCGGCGCTTGTGATACGGGGTTCCCGGAGTCATTTGTGGGCGGTAGATCGCCTGCATCCGGTTTCCGGCTCCACGCCACTGCTGACAGAACAGCAAGATATTTTCGTGGGCGCGCATTGGGCGGCAACGCGCATCCAGAAAGCCGGTCGCCCGTGTCTTTACCCAAATCAGTTCGTAACGAAAGGCAGCGCGGTTTCCGTTAACTAACTCGCTGGTGAACGGTTGCTGCGAGAAGATCAGCCAATTAGCGGTCGGCGGGGTAATGCGATGCAGTTCCGACCAGAGGTCCGACCAGGGCAACGGGCGGTCCCAGGAAAGATTGGTTTTGCCGTAGGGCGGATCCACGATTACGCTGTCCACAGACCGGTCGGGCAGGGTCTTCAGTAGATCAATAGCATCGCCCTGGAGCAATTGGATCATCGGGGCAATGGCAATCCCGCTTGCCGATATTCGGCAAGGGTGGACTGGTAAACCGTCTCCGCAAATTGGCGTAACGTGGTCAGATGGAAAAGCCAAGCCGGTTCGCCGGGGAAGTAGGCAATCGGTTCCCCGCAGGTCATGTTTTGCGGGCGCTTAATCAGGTCCAATTCGTGCGCGAACGGCGGCGGGCCTTCACGGGTGGCCGAAAACACTCCGGCGATCTTCTGAATGGCCTGAATCCTCGCATAGGCGCTTACCAGGTCATCTCCGGCAGCGATGTAGGCGCGGCCAGCAGCGTCTTGTTCATCCATGAAAAAAGCTTTGAGGGCGGTATGAAGGTCGTGCCCCCTACCGGCCTGCGCCGCCAAGGACGCTCGGCGGCGCTCCAGTCCGGCCAGGGTATGGCGGGCGAGGTCGCCCTTGACGGCGGCGTCGGCGGTGGCCTTCTCGAAAGTCGTTTTCGCCTGGAGCAATTGGTTCACCAGGGTTTCGGGCTTTTGCGCAGGCGTTTCTCCGGCGACCTGTTGGGCCAGGGCATCCTGTAACCTTCCTTCCAAATCATCGACGGCGGAACGGTCTACGATAGCGGCGGCGATGATGGTCCGCTGATCTTCGATGCCAGCATCCAGCAGCGCCAGCGCCTGGGCGTGTTCCTGCTGGAGTTTGAGGACTTCGAGAACGTGGGTAAGGGCGGGGGTGGTCTTCATGGTCAGGGACTCGGTTTTCGGGGACGGGGAGCGGCTTAACGGGAAAGTGGGTGAGCAGCGTAGAAAGCGGCGTTTTCCAGCGTTTCCATGGCCTGGGCGAAAGCTGGGTATTGACCCCTGGCCTGGGCGAAAGCCGTTTGCGCTCTCTGGTTGATCAGGAACCGATCAACCGCCTCGTCAACACTCAAATCACGATTCATGGCGAGGTCTTGTTCGATGGCTGCGCGATGCGTGGGAGAGAAGTGGGCTAGCCGGTCGGGTTCTTCACGGTTGGCGGCATTCCGGTCGGGTTCGGGCCAAAACGCCTTGTGCGCCTCTTCGAGGGCGCGGGCATAGGCGTCGCCGAACGTTTCCCGCTGTTGGCGCTTGGCGGCCTGGGCAAAAGCTTTTTCCTGAATCAGTCGCTCATACGCATCCCGCAGGCTGATTCCGCTGTACTTCATCGCTGCGTCCATCCAGTCCCGATCTTTCCGACTAAGTGGGACGGGAATGACAAATTCCGGGGTGACTACCGGGGGCAGCAAGGCCGACGCGGGCTGTTTTGCGGCCTGTTTCGCGGCCTGTGGATCTTTTCGGAGAACGGTTGTGTTCGTAATCGTCACTTTGGGCGGCGTGTTGCCCGTAAACGTCACGTTAGGTGGGAGCATGGGCGGGGTTTCCTCCTGATTGAGGGCGGTCATTTCCAAGTTGGGCTGGTTGGTGAGTCCGACCGAGGTCAACCGCACAATCCGGCGGCTTTCCTTGGCGTACAGGAAAGTGGGCGATAGGTAGCGATATTCGCGCTCGGCGATATGCTGCCGGGCGCGGGTTGTCCACTCGACTTGACCCCACAAGGAAGAATTCGGGCGCACTTCCAGGCGTTCAATCCAGCCAGCGGCGGGCGCGTCCAGTCCCTGGGGGGCGCGGTGTTCGCTGGCGTGTTCAAAATCGACCACAAGCGGTATGCGCGTTTCACGGGCCACCCGGTCGGGGGCGTCGTTGAGCCATTCCCTTCCGTCCAGTCCGGTAATATTCCGGCCAGCGGGCAACAGTTGAATCCAGCCCGGCGCCACCCTGGGCGCGTCGGCGTTCAAGAGGGTGTTGAAAGCAACAGTTAGCATGGTGGTTTCCATCCTTCGGGTACCGAGTAACGGGCGAGTCCGGCGCCATGATCTCGCTTGGTGGTAATGGGCCAGCCCCGGCGGCGCAGACGGTAGATGATTGAAGACAGTCGCCAGCACGAATGACGGGCAGCGACGCTCACAGAATCCACGGAGCGGCCTGCCAACAGGTCGGCGGCTACGGCGTCTTGAGTACGCATTTTGCGTACTGCTGCCGGGTCTTGAGTAAAAACAGCCGTCATGGGGGCGAGGTTTCGGCGATGAGGGCGCGATGCAAATCGAGTACGGCTTGAACCAGATGGCGCTGCACTTTGGGCCAGCGCGGCCTGTGCGCAGGGGTTCCCCAGGAGCAGAAGCCCTAGATCGTCCGCAAAGTCGAGCAGACCCTCCATGATCAGGTCGGCGCGGGTGAGTGGGTTCTGCAGGGTCAATGGGGTTGCTCCCAGTTCCGCCGAGGCGTCATCCCTCTGCTTTAGTTTTTTGGCGTAACTCCCCAGCGCGGATTTGCCGATGCGAATGCCACGGGTGGCCATCCCGTCGCATACACATTGAAGTGAGCCATAGCCCCGGCGGCGTAGTTCGTCATCCAATAGGGCGCGGTCGGCGGGTTCCAGCAAGCGGAAAAATGCGGGCTTGGGCATGGGTTAGCCTCGCGCTGGCTGTGCGGCGTTGCGGCTGGCCTTAATCCGGTCGGCCAGCCAGCCTTCAACTTCGCATTCGACCCACGCAACGGCGCGGGCGCCCAGGCGGATGGGCTTTGGGAATTCGCCCAAGGCGATTTTTTTGTAGAGACAGGACCGGCTTAAACCAACACGGGTCTTGACAGCAGGTAGGCGTAAAACTGCCTTAGAAGCGGTTGCGGCCATGCGTTCACCTTCATAGATGCTGGGGGGAATTTAATGGCCACAGTTGTACTAAAGAGAATTAGAAAAGACTTTTCACCCGCGTAAAAAAAGTAAGTGAATTAAAAACAGGGCGACTCGATTTTGGCCTGTATCAGGCGGCGCATCCGAACTTTCCTAAAATGATGTTGTGAGGGTCGGTTGCTGTCTGAATCAGCAGTTCCAGGCGTTCACCGAGTATTCGCCACGCCTTGGCCTGTTCCCCCTCCAGTTTTTGGCGTTGGTAGGTGCGTTGAATCCGGTTCGTCTCTACATGATTCAGGCAACGCTCAATGATGTCCGGGCGGATTTTCTCGTTACCCATGACGGTTGCGGCGGTTCGTCGTAAATCATGCGGCGTCCAAGCGCCTCCAGACAGCATCAAGGTTGAGCCTTGCTGGGTACGATGGGCGATAGCGCCGGGGCGTTGCCGGTCATGAAGCTGGCGCGATATCGCCTTGGAGTCTAGCGGGCCTGTGCCTTCCCGGTTCGGATAGAGCCACGGGGAATCAGGATGTAAGCGGCGCAATGCTTCAAGCTGGTACAAGGCAAACGAACTGAGAAATATTGTATGGGGTCGCCCGTTTTTGGTAACGGGGAGCATCCAGGTTTGATGATCAAAGCTCACCTGCTCCCAGCGGGCCGAGGTCAATTCTCCCACCCGACAAGCGGTCGCTAGCATCAACCAAATGGCTATTTCAGTTGGGCGGTACAGGTTCGCTTGTGAAAGTTGCCGGGCCAGGGCCTGAATCTCTTGATCGGCTAGAACGCGGTCGCGTTCGGTATCGGTTCCGCCAAAATTTTCCTTTTTCAGCCGATGGGTAGGGTCACTTTCCAAGAAATTCCGACTGATGGCATAACCGAAAAATTGACGCAGTTCCGCTAAGGTGCGGGTAGCCAGGCGGCGGGCGCCTCTGGCTAGGATTGTGTCGAGAATCTTGGTGATATGAGCGCGGTTAATGTCTTGAATCGCAACCTTGCCGATAGCCGGTAGCACGTCCTTTTTCCAGGATCGTTGAATTTCTAAATGGTCTTTACGGTTGATCAAAATCAACTGGTCCCAGAGGTCATAAACATCCGCGACGGTCGGGCGGGCGCGATACGCAGCGAGTTCCTCGGCTTCCTGCTGCAAGCCAGTCAGGCGCCGGGCCGCATTGATGCGCTTTTCCATCCGCTGAATCTGGAGTTCTAGGGCGGGGTCTTCACCCTGATCTTTGCGAGTGCTGGCCGTATCACGGGCGGCGCGGATAGCGGCCAATGACTGATCAGGCCATGTTCCGCAATAGAAATCCCTGGTTTTCCCGTGAAGGGTGTATCGCCAGACAAAAAACACACTGACTTTCCCTGCTTGGGAAACCCGCACCTTGCCACGCAGGTTGCCTCCATCGTTCAGCCACTTTCCTACATCTGATGAGGTCAGCGCCTTCAACGTTAGCGGCGTCAAAATACAGGTCGTCCGGCCAGCCATTCTTGATGCTCCCCTGTTTGCTCCCCTTGAAATCAGGGGATTTTGGGGAATCTTAGAGGATGTTAATAGATGCTGCAATGCGTATTTTGCTGCGATTCAGCCGGTTAGGCCAGGGTGATTTGGATGGTAGGGGATGGCTGGAAACAAGATTTAACCTGCATGGGGTGCAGGTGGTCGGAGGTTCAAATCCTCTCGCCCCGACCAATTAAAACAATAGCTTAGCCTTAATCGACTAAGCTATTTTTGTTTTTGGGTAGGGTTTCGGCGCGTGTCAAGATAGTTGTCGCCTCGGTCATGCAGCCAACGTCTGAATAAGCTTGTCGTCCAAATGCGCTTTAACGATGCAATCGCGTTCGGGATTGAGTGCCAC
>JBAQIQ010000105.1:0-2785 GCA_049288935.1 Candidatus Competibacteraceae bacterium | reverse complement strand
GCCTCATCGACAATGCGTTTGCACCGCTCGAAATAGATCTGGCCGGCCTCCGTCAACTCGATCTTGCGTGTCGTTCGGTGCAGAAGTCGCAGTCCAATGGCCTTTTCCAGAGCGCTGATCCGACGCGATACCGTGGAGTTCGGCATCCCGACCGCCTCAGCGGCATGACGGAAGCCCCGGGCCTTGACCACCTCCACGAACAAAGCCATGTCATTCAACAGTTCCACTCACATTGCCCCATCATTGGATCAATGTTTTCTATTTTACCCACTTTATCCCGAACCGGCTTCGGCAGATCATACCCCCACCCTAACTCCAACGAGGATCACACCATGAGCCAACTCTTCACCCCTCTTCGCATCGGTCGCCATACCCTGCCAAACCGCCTGGTCATGGCGCCGATGACCCGGTCACGTTCTGACGACACAGGAGTACCCAGCGACCTGGTCAGCCTCTATTACGCCCAACGTGCCAGCGCCGGTCTGATCATTACTGAAGGGGTCTTTCCTTCCGCCATGGGCAAGGGCTACGTGCGGACACCGGGGATCGAAACCGATGCGCAGATCGCCGCATGGAAGAAAGTGACCGAGGCAGTCCATACCAACGGTGGCCGGATCTTCATGCAATTGATGCACTGCGGTCGCATCTCGCATCCGTCGCTGCTGCCGAACGACGCACAGCCCGTTGCGCCTTCCGCCATCAAGCCAAGCGGCCAGACCTGGACAGACCGTGGCTTGCAGGACTTCGTCACCCCCCGCGAACTCAGCCTGGACGAGATCGCGGGTGTAATCGATGACTACCGTATGGCCACCCGCCGCGCATTGGCTGCCGGTTTCGATGGTGTCGAGCTTCACTCCGCTTCGGGTTACCTGCCTGAGCAGTTCCTGTCTTCTGGCAGCAACCAGCGCCAGGATCAGTACGGCGGATCGGTCGCCAATCGTGCCCGTTTTGTGCTGGAAGTGCTGGGCGCGATGGTCGCCGAGGCGGGCGGAGATCGTGTCGGGATCAAGATTTCGCCGGAAATGAACTTCAACGACATCGTCGATTCCAATCCCCAGGAAACGTACACGTATTTGGTCGAGCAACTTCGTGGCCTCAATCTGGCTTACCTGCACGTCGCGCTGTTCGGTGCCAAAGTCGATTACCACACCTTGTTGCGCCCACGCTTTAACGGTGTCTACCTGATCGGCGGTGGTCTCGACCAGAAGAGTGCTGAAGCCGCTTTGGTCGATGGTGGAGCCGATGCGACAGTGTTCGGTGGTGCCTTCCTGGCGAATCCTGATCTGCCCGAGCGATTCCGCCAGGGCGTGCCACTCAATACTCCGGACAAGAGCACCTTCTATTCGCCTGGCGCCCAAGGCTACACCGACTATCCGTTGTTGAGTGCATCGAGCGCTAACTGAGGAATGCAGTCATGAGCGATATCGCCCAACTACACCGCGTGAACATCGGCAGCGGTTTTCGCGCTTACTCCCTACGGGGTGGCGAGATGGCCGAACCGATCGACCCATTTCTCGGCGTCGATCATGCCTGGATGAGTGCATCAACCTTCGCGCCGCATCCCCATGCGGGCTTCTCCGCGGTGTCCTACCTTTTTCTCGATTCGGAAACCGGGATCAATAACCGGGATTCGCTGGGTAACCGTAACTACATTCAGCCTGGCGGTCTCCACTGGACGGCGGCCGGTCGCGGGATCGTGCATGAAGAGGTTCCTGCCGTTGAAGGTGACACCGTCCATATGCTGCAAATCTTCGTCAATCTCGCCGTTGATCGGCAGAACGCCGAACCTTTTGCGTTGAGCATTGAGCCGCAGGACGTACCGGTTATGCGCTTGCCCGGGGCAAAGATTCGTGTACCGCTGGGTAGCTTTGGTGGCGTACGTTCTCCTCTACATCCGCCAACCGAGGTCTTGTTACTGGATATATCCCTTGATGACGATGCCGAACTGTCAGTTCCCGTCTCGGCCGGCAACAGTACATTCGTCATGCCGGTCTTCGGCACGCTGGAGATTGACGGCGAATCCTTTGATGCCAACGAACCCCGGTTGCCTGTCTTTCCGGCACAGACCGCATCACATGAAGTCACGCTACAGGCCAAGCAGGGCAAAGCCAAGGCCGTCCTGTTCTCCGGCATGCCGCTGCGCCAACCAGTGCACTGGCAAGGGTCGTTGGCGTTGGCGTCAGTTGAGGCGTTAGCTGCGAGCATTACTGCATATAAACGTGGGGAATTCGGATCACTTTGACACATTGGGGCTGGTAGTCAGCATCCCGTTCGGGGGCACCTCGCCCCGCTTATTCGTTAGGAGACTCTGATGAAATACGAAAAATTTGGTGTTGACAATGCGGCTCTTCTGTTGATCGACCATCAGGTCGGCACCATGAGCTGGGTTAAATCGATTTCATTTGAAGAGATGAAGCGGAATGCGCTGATGCTGGCGCAAGCCGCCCGCATTCTGAAACTGCCGGTCGTGCTGACCTCCAGCATGGAGGAGTACGCCCAGGGGCCATTGCTGAGCGAACTCGAATCCATACTGCCCTCCCAATTTACTGCCCGCATCAAGCGCTTTGGCATCGTCAATGCCATGGACGACGAGAATTTTGCCGCAGCCGTCATGGCGACCGGGCGCAAGAAACTGATCATTGCAGGCGTCACCAACGACGTGTGCACGGTCTATCCGGCGCTGAGTCTGGTGCGGGATGGATTCGAGGTACAGGTCGTCGCCGATGCGGGTGGCTCGCCAAGCAAGATGGCCGATGACATCGCCTTGCGGCGCATGGAGCGCGGC
>JBAQIQ010000104.1:0-12726 GCA_049288935.1 Candidatus Competibacteraceae bacterium | reverse complement strand
GGGGCGCGCCGAGGAAATCACGCGCCGGTTCGGCGCCCGGTCTGACCTGATTCGACAGATGCTGGAGCGATGCCTAAATACGCCAGAAACCAGCAGCGCGGGCCGGCTGTTCGACGCTGCTGCTGCTTTATTGAAGGTGCGCGAAGTGAATGCCTATGAAGGTCAGGCGGCGATGGAACTGGAGGCGCTGGCGCACCGTCATGGACGGGTAACACCGCAGTGCGATGATTTTCGCATCAGCGACGATGGCGTATTGGACTTGATGCCGTTGCTGACCCGATTGGCCGATGGCCTGGAGCCCGGCGCTGGCGCAGCGCTCTTCCACGCCACTCTCGCGCTGGCGCTGAGCGAGTGGCTGGAATGGGCCGGGACGCGATCCGGTTTGCGCCGGGTGGTTTTCGGCGGTGGCTGTTTTCTTAACCGGCTGCTAACCGATCAATTGCAAAAGCGATTAGCGGTGGCGGGTTGGCAAGTTTTTGTTGCCCAACAGGCTCCGCCGAATGATGGAGGATTGAGCCTGGGACAATCTTGGGTAGCAATAGTGGGTAATCCATGAGCCAGAATAGCCGCCCAGCGTGCATTTAACCGTCTGTCCTGAGATCCGCGCTCCCTTTGAACAGGCAGCGATTCATGACACCATGCAAACTTCTCATCAAAACTTGCGGCATCAGCCCCTATGAATACCGGAATCCTTTATATCGTCGCTGCCCCGTCCGGGGCGGGCAAAACCAGCCTGGTCAGACGCCTGATTGAGACCACCCCCGGCGTTGCTGTCTCCATTTCCCATACGACCCGCCCCCCCCGCCTTAGCGAACAGGACGGCGAGCATTATTACTTCATGGCTCTTGACGCCTTTGAAGCGATGATCGTCGAGGGCGCCTTTCTGGAGCACGCCCAGGTTTTTGGCAACCGCTACGGCACCAGTCGGGCGGTGGTGGAAGCGCAGTTGGCGGCGGGTCTCGACGTGATCCTGGAAATCGACTGGCAAGGGGCTCGGCAAATACGGGAGCTGATGCCGGATAGTTTAAGCATTTTCATTCTACCCCCGTCGCGAACGGCCTTACGGCAGCGCTTGGCGGGTCGTGACCAGGACAGCGCCGAGGTCATTGAGCAACGGTTGGCGGCGGCGCTGGATGATCTGTCGCACTACACCGAGTTTGATTACCTGGTGATTAATGACGATTTTGCGACCGCTCTGGATGCCTTGCGCGCTATTCTGATCGCCCAGCGCCAGCGCCGGACCGTTCAAATGGAGCGGCAGCAGGAACTCTTACAGCAGCTCTTGTCTTAACTATTTGTTTTTAGTAAACTATAAAACTCAAGATTCCCTTTACCATACGCCCGCCGGGTTCTCGCCGCCGGGTTTGGAGAATTGCCTGAATGGCTCGAATTACTGTTGAAGACTGTCTCGACCGGGTAGAAAACCGCTTTGAACTGGTATTGGTCGCTGCCCGCCGCGCCCGCGACCTGGCGTTAGGCCGGGAAGCCCTGGTGCCTTGGGAAAATGATAAACCGACGGTGGTCGCCCTGCGTGAGTTGGCTGAAGGCAAGCTCGACCATCTGTTCAAATTGAAGGACAAAGCCAGCCGTTCCACTCCACCTGTCGCCAGTTCATCCGACGAAGCAGATTAAGGCATCAGGAGGATGAAGGTGATGAGCGCGCCGTTGCGAGACCCGCGAAACGACCTTCAGCCCGGTCGTCAGTTGGCGGTCGATACAGCGTGGCTGGATGATTTGCACCTGCGCATCGACGATCTGTGCGCTATCACCAGCGAATATCTCGAACCAGACCAGGTCGATCAGTTACGCGAGGCTTGCTATTTCGCTGCCGAGGCGCATGCGGGTATTTATCGCAAGAGCGGCGAACCCTACATCTTTCATCCGCTGGCGGTGGCCCGTATTCTGGCCAATGTCCGTTTCGACCATGAAACCTTGCAAGCGGCTTTGCTGCACGATGTGATCGAAGACACCCACTACAACAAAGAACACATCAGCAGCCGGTTCGGGCCGGAGGTCGCCGATCTGGTCGATGGTGTCAGCAAGCTGACCCAGATTCAGTTCAACTCCAAGCTGGAGGCGCAGGCGGAAAACTTCCGCAAGATGTTTCTGGCCATGTCTAATGACCTGCGGGTGATCATGGTGAAGCTGGCGGACCGGTTGCACAACATGCGGACGCTCGGTGCGATGCGCCCAGAATCCCGTCGCCGCATCGCACGGGAAACGCTGGAGATTTACGCGCCTATCGCGGGTCGGCTGGGTATGAACCATCTGCGCCAGGAACTGGAAGATCTCGGTTTCAACCACTTGTGTCCGTTGCGTTACCGGGTCTTGCAGGACGCAGTGCGCAAGCTGAGCGGCAACCGCCACGAAATCATCAGCCAATTGGAAACCCGCATTGATGCCCGGTTGTGCGACGAAAATATCCCGGTCCGGGTGATGGGACGTGGCAAGCATCTGTGGGGCATCTACCAGAAGATGCGCGATAAGCATTTGCCGTTCCGGGATGTCCACGATGTGTATGCGGTGCGGGTGATTGTCGATACCGTTGACACCTGCTATCGGGCTCTGGGGGTGATGCATAGCCTGTATAAACCGATTATGGGTCGGTTCAAGGACTATATCGCTATCCCCAAAGCGAACGGCTATCAATCGTTGCATACTGTGTTGTTCGGCCCTAATGGCGTTCCTATCGAGGTGCAAATTCGCACGGAGGACATGCACATCATGGCCGAAGTTGGGGTCGCCGCGCACTGGCGTTACAAGTCGGGTGGTGACGGTCAGGGCAGCTACGCCCACCAGCGCGCCCGTGAATGGCTGCGCAAGCTGCTGGATATGCAACGCCGGGCCGGCAACCCGGTAGAGTTTCTGGAGAGCGTCAAGGTCGATCTGTTCCCGGACGAAATTTATGTCTTCACCCCACGCGGTGAGATTGTCGAGTTACCACGCGGTGCGACCGCCGTCGATTTTGCCTACGCCATTCATTCCGATGTGGGCAATACTTGTGTGGGGGTCAAGATCGACCGGCGGTTAGCGCCGTTGCGCACCTCGCTGACGACCGGTCAGACCGTTGAGGCGATTATTACCCCCACCGCCCGCCCCAATCCAGCCTGGCTCAACTTCGTGGTCACGGCCAAGGCCCGCGCCAGTATTCGTCATTATCTTAAGCACTTGCAGCGCGAAGAAGCGATTTTGCTCGGCAAACGGTTGCTGGAAAAAGCGCTGGTCGGTCGGGTCAACAGCTTGAGTGAATTACCGTTTGGACCAATTCAGATGCTGGTCCAGGATTTGGGGTTGAACAGCTTTGACGACCTGTTAGCCGATATTGGTTTGGGTAACCGGGTCGCCGCGCTGTTTGTCAAGCGGTTGTTGCCGAACCAAGAGGAGATCATCCCGCCGGACGCCAATACCTCACCGTTGCTGATCAAGGGTGCGGAAGGAACGGTGGTGAGCTTTGGCAAGTGTTGTCGGCCCTTGCCCGGCGATGCGATTGTGGGTTATCTCAACGCCGGACGTGGCATTGTGGTGCATCGCGACGTTTGCAAAAACGTCGCGGGTTATAAGAAAAATCCTGACAAGTGGATTGAGGTGGAATGGGAGCGGCAAATTAATGCTGATTTTGCCGCCGAGTTACGGCTCGAAGTCGCTAACAAGCGTGGGGTGTTGGCGACGATTGCCGCCGCTATTGCCACGACCGACACCAATATCGAAACGATTAATACATCGGAGCGGGATGGCAGCACGACGACGGTCCATCTGCTGCTTGATGTTCGCGATCGTGCGCATCTGGCACGGGTGATGCGCCAGTTGCGCACGGTGCCTGAAGTGCTGAAGCTGGCGCGGCGCAGTTGAAAAAACCAGGTGCATCCCGGCTTCTCTTTCACTGACGGGAACCGGATGTTGAACCCGCCTCTCGAATGTTCATCCGTCAGGAGTACTGCTTTTATGTCCCGTGAGATTATTAAAACCGACCAGGCGCCCGCCGCGATCGGCGCCTATTCCCAAGCGGTCAAGGTCGGGGACACGGTCTATCTGTCCGGCCAAATTCCACTCGATCCGGCGTCCATGCAGTTGGTGGAGGGGGGTATGGAGGCGCAAATCCGCCGGGTGTTTGAGAATCTGGCAGCGGTGGCCCATGCGAGCGGCGGCAGCCTGGCGGATACGGTCAAGCTCAACGTATTCCTGACCGACCTGAGTCATTTTGCACTGCTGAATCAAATCATGGCGGAGTATTTCAGGGAACCGTATCCAGCGCGGGCGGCCATCGGCGTGGCGGCTTTGCCACGCGGCGCGCCAGTGGAAATGGACGCGGTGCTGGTATTGAGTGATTAGCCCGAATGGCTCCCCTGGTCGTTCAACAAGGCAATCACCCGTCCCAATAATGTCTTGACTTGCTCCATGCCGCCGGCCAGATTCCGCTCAATGTCGGCCATGGTGATTGCGCCGGGAATCTTGCCCGCCGCCCAATTCGCCACCACTGCACCGGCGGCGTAGCGCAAGCCCAGCTCCCGGGCCAGCGCCGCCTCCGGCATCCCGGTCATGCCCACGATATCGCAACCATCCCGTTCCAGCCGGCGAATTTCCGCCGCCGTCTCCAGCCTCGGTCCCGGCATGGCCGCATAAGTGCATGATTCGCGGGCGTTGAGCTTCAGCTCCCGAGCTGCCTGAATCAGCGTACCGCGTAGTTCAGGACAATACGGTTCGGTGAAATCAATGTGGGTGACATGGCTGAGATTATCCTCAAAAAAGGTACAGGACCGGCCCCAGGTGTAATCGACAATCTGGTCAGGAAAAGCTAGAACGCCCGGTTCCATATCAGCGCGAATGCCGCCGACCGCTGCGACGGCGATCACCTGCCGGACGCCGATATGATGCAGCACCCAGAGATTGGCCCGGTAGTTGATCCGGTGCGGCGGCAGTGTGTGGTGCTGGCCATGCCGGGCCAGAAACACCACCGAGCGACCGGCCAGTTCGCCATACGTGAGCGGACTGGAAGGCTGGCCGTAAGGCGTCGATAACGTCTCGCGGCGGGTGATGGTCAGGGTGTCGAGGGAGGCGAGACCAGTGCCTCCGATAATAGCGACGGTTGGGGTCATGGCGGAGTTCCTCGAAAATGATGAGCGCAGGAAGCGCTCAGTCGCGGGCGGCGTAAAGAGCCGGTAATTGACGCCAGTATTCCTGGTAATCCATTCCACAGCCAAAAACATAGCGATCCGGGACGTTCAGTCCGACGAAATCGACGATCAGCCCGGCCACCTTGCGATCATGTTGTTTGTTCACCAGCACCGCGCTGTAAACTTCGGTTGCGCCCTGCTGATGGATGGCGTCCAGAATAGCTTTGAGGGTGTCGCCTTCATCGAAAATGTCATCGACCACCAGCACAGTGCGTCCAGCGACCGCTGGGCGCGGCGGCGCGATCCAGTCAATAGCGCCGCCCCGAATACTGCTGCGATAGCGGCTGGCGTGCAGATAGCCTACCTGCAAGGGAAAGCACAGGCGTGACAGCAGTTGCGCGCCGGGAATGAACGCGCCATTCATCACGATCAACACCAGGGGATTACGATGCTCCAGGCGGGCGGTAATGGCGGTAGCCAGGCGATCCAGCGCCGCTTGAATCTGCTCTGGCGTACAGAGCCGGTCCGCCTCACGCAGGATGACGAGAGCCTGTTCAGGAGTGATCGAAGAGGGCATCGCAACCTCCGAAGTCAAATATCCATTTCCAGCAGCGGAAATGCATCGTAATCTTGCACTAAGCGCGCCGCTCGTTGCCAGATCGGATTGCGCCGCAGCCGTTCCAGGTTGGGGCGGCCGCGCCCGTGCATTCGGATCAACCGCACTTGGCGGACCGGGTCTGGGGTGTGCGGCAGCCCTTCGAGAATAGCGACTGCCGCCCGCCGATCATTGCAGGCCAGCGCCATGTCACAACCCGCTGCCAACGCCGCTTGCGCCCGTTCAACAGGCGCACCCGCTTGATGAGCGCCGGCCATGTCCAGGTCATCGCTGAAGATGACGCCCTGAAACTCCAGATGTTGCCGGAGAATATCCTGTAGCCAGCGCGTTGAAAAACCGGCGGGCTGGTGATCCACCTGAGGGTAGAGCACATGCGCGGGCATCAGCGCCGCCAGACCGTAATGAATCATCCGTTCGAAGGCCAGCAGGTCGGCTATGGCTAATTCGTCGTAGGAGCGCGGGTCAACCGGCAATTCCAGGTGAGAATCAGCGGCGATCCCGCCATGCCCCGGAAAATGCTTGCCCACCGCCTCCATGCCGGCTTTCTGCATCCCGCTCCGGTAGGCGTGAGCCAGATCAGCCACGATTTCAGGATCGTGGTGAAAAGCCCGGTCACCGATAATGCCGCTGACACCATGATCAAGGTCCAACACGGGCGCGAAGCTGAAATCGACACCCACCGCTCGCAGTTCAGCCGCCATCAGCCACCCGGTCACCCGCGCCAACTGTTTGGCCCGGTGGGGGTCCTGATCGTGAATCTCACCGAGCCGCCGCACGGCCGGCAGACGGGTGAAACCGTCGCGGAAGCGTTGAACCCGACCCCCTTCATGATCCACGGCAATGAGCAGACGGGGTTGCCGCAACGCATGAATCGCATCGGTCAGCGCCGTCATCTGTTGGGGTGATTGATAATTGCGGGCGAACAGGATCACCCCACCGACCTGTGGATGGCTCAGCAACTCGCGTTCCTCAGCGGTCAGCGCCCAGCCTTCCAATCCCAGCATTACCGGTCCCAATACCATCGTTATTTGCTCCAAATCTGTCATCATCACAAAATAGTTTTATCATAGCGACTAATCTGGTTATCAACAGCCTTCCATGCACAACCGATCACGCCTTGTCCTTTGTCACTTGCCCCCAGACCCATCTACTGTCTGGCTGGCCAGACTACTGATGTTGGCGTTGCTGACGGGTACCGAAGCTATGGCTAATCCATCGCTGGATATGAATGAATGGCCCGCCTTGTTGCGCATGATTTTTTGGTTTCTGGCGCCGGTCGTTTTGATCACCGTCGCGTCCCTGCTGTGGTCTTGGTTGTTGCGGCAGCGAGTGATTCATCGCACCCGGCAGTTGCACCGGGAACTCGGTGAACGCCAGCAGGCGGAAGCGGCATTGCGGGAGAGCGAAGGACGCTTCCGCGATGTCACTGAGGCGGCCAGCGACTGGATCTGGGAAATGGATGAAAACCTGCGGTTCACCTACCTGTCCGAACGGTTTTTTGCCCTGACCGGCATCGCCCCGCAACATGTCCTCGGACGCGCCCGCTGGGATCTGGCGGCTATGGATTTGACCATCGACCCACAAAAATGGCGTCAACACCAGGAAACCCTGGAAAAACGTCTGCCTTTTCGCGATTTTGTTTACCGCGCCAGTATCGGTGACCACGCTGGTCTGGATCGTTACCTGAAAGTCAGCGGCAAGCCGATTTATGATAGCCAGGGCCAGTTTATCGGCTATCGTGGCACCGGCACCGACATCACCGAGCAGGTGAAGGCTGAAACAGCGTTGCAGGAGAGTGAGTTACGCCTGCGACGCATCATCGATCTGGTGCCGCATATGATCTTCGCCAAGGATCGCGATGGGCATTTCCTGCTGGCCAACCGCGCTACCGCTGCGGCTTATGGCCTGACCGTCGAGGAACTGGTCAACCGTTCCCAGCGCGTTGTCCATGAGATCGACGAAGAGGCACAGCGCATGCTGGCGGATGATCGGCAAGTGATCGATAGCGGTGCTTCCAAAATGATTGCCGAAGAATCGTTTACCGATCACACCGGCTATGCCCGCATCATGCAAACGATCAAAATTCCTTTCAATGAGCCGAGTCTGAATGAAACCGCCGTACTGAGTGTGGCGATTGACATTACCGAACAGAAGCAGGCTAAAGAAGAAGTGGCACGGATGCGGCTCTATCTGAAAAACATCATTGATTCAATGCCTTCTGTGTTAATTGGCGTCGATCCATGGGGTTATATCACCGTCCTCAACCAGCCTGCCGAACAAGCCTGCGGCGCATCCTGGGAAGCCGCTCAGGGCCGCTTTTTCGGCGAACTGTTTCCACAACTGGAAAGCCAGTTTGAACAGGTGCGGCAGGCGATTCGCCTCGGCAGCCCGATCAAGACTCCGCGCATGACTCTTGAGGATCAAGGCGAACTACATTACGCCGATGTTATGGTCTATCCTTTGATTGCGGATAGCGCCAGTGGCGCGGTCATCCGGGTCGATGATGTGACTGCCCGGGTCCGCATTGAATCGATGATGGTGCAAACTGAAAAAATGCTTTCGGTGGGTGGGCTGGCTGCCGGGATGGCGCATGAAATCAACAACCCGCTAGGCGCGATCCTGCAGGGCAGTCAAAATATCCTGCGGCGCATCACCCCCGATATGCCGCAAAACCGTGCGGTGGCTGAAGCTATCGGCATCGATCTGGACCGGCTCAACTGCTATCTGGAGCAACGCCGCGTTCTACATTTTCTGGAAGGCATCCGTGAGGCCGGCGCTCGTGCGGCGAAAATCGTCGCCGATATGCTCTCGTTCAGCCGCCGCAGTGAATCCCGTTTTACTCCGGTCGACTTCGAAGATCTGCTGGAAACCGTACTGCGGCTGGCCGCCAGCGACTACGATCTGAAAAAAAAATACGATTTCAAGCGCATCACTATCCAGCGTGACTACGACCCCACACTGCGCATCGTGTATTGTGACAAGACCGAAATCGAGCAAGTGATTCTGAACCTGCTGAAAAATGCCGCTCAAGCGATGGCCGAGGAAGGTTCATCATCCCCAACCATTACCTTGCGCACACGTCGTGAATCTCTTTACGTTCTCATTGAAGTGATTGACAACGGGCCGGGTATGGATGAAAAAATTCTCAAGCGAATTTTTGAGCCGTTCTTCACCACCAAGGAAGTCGGTTCAGGGACGGGTTTGGGGCTCTCCGTGTCCTACTTCATTGTGACCGAGCAGCATCGGGGTCGACTGTCAGTGACCTCTAAACCGGGTCAGGGGGCTTGTTTCAGCATTCGTCTGCCCTTGGGCCGGGAGGCGAAATGATGACTCACTGGGTTTTGATCGTCGACGATGAGGAAATGATTCGGGAAAATCTGAAAGCCTATTTGGAGGATGAGGGGTTGCGGGTAATGGCGTTCGAATCGGTGGCCCCGGCGTTGTCCTGGCTTGGCGATGGCGCTCACCATTGCCCGGTGTGCGTTATGGATATGCGGTTGCCGGATATCGATGGTAACTCCGCCATTCGCATCCTGCACCAGCTTTACCCGGATATGGAGTTTCTGATCCACACCGGGTCCTCAAGCTACAGTCTGCCCGATGATCTGCGGGCGATGGGGCTTGACGATGATTGCGTCTACCAAAAGCCGCTGAGCGATATGGCGCCGCTGGCGACTGCAATTCGCTCCTTGTCGAGTCGGGAGAATCGTTCATGAATACTCCAACCGTGCGTGTCCTGACCATCGACGATGAACCTATGGTGCGCGACATTTTCTCCGTCTACCTGGAAGATAGCGGCTTCGAGGTGATCCAGGCTGGTGATGGGCCGACGGGTATCGGGATGATTCGCCGTGAACATCCTGATCTGGTGCTTTGTGATCTGCGTATGCCTGGTATGGACGGTCTGCAAGTGTTAGCGACCGTGACCCGTGAATTTCCCGATCTGCCGATTCTGGTCGTGTCGGGGATGGGGGGGATGAATGACGCCATTCAGGCGCTTAAATTTGGCGCTTGGGATTATGTGACCAAACCGATTGAGGACATGGCGGTTTTGGAGCACGCCATCGCCCATGCTTTGGAGCGCGCCCGACTGCGCCAGGAAAACCGTGCGCATCGTGAGCATCTTGAAGCGGTTAATGATCAGTTGCGACAAACCGTGCGGCAATTGCATGAGGATGCAGAAGCCGCACGGCGTATTCAATTTCAACTGCTGCCCGAAAATAACAAGCTCTATCGCAACTATCGCTTCAGCCGGCATCTGCTGACTTCGCAGTACCTGAGCGGTGACTTCGTGGACTATTTCGCCATTGATGGCAATCATCTGGGTTTTTACATTGCCGATGTTTCTGGCCACGGGGTGTCATCCGCTTTCGTGACGGTAATGCTCAAAAGCTATATGGGCCGCTATCGGGAATTGCACCGGCAAAACCGTGACAAGGGTATTCTCAACCCGGCGGAAACGCTGAGCCGGCTCAATCGGGAAATTTTTGGCTGCCACATGGATAAATACTTGACCATGTTTTATGGCGTGATCGAGTGGTCGACCAATCAACTGCGTTATAGTAGTGGCGGTCAATTTCCGTTCCCAATCCTGTTCAATGGTGAGCAGGCGAGTTATGTCGGCAAAAAGAGCCTGCCGATTGGTCTGTTCGATTTCGCCAGCTATCAGACGGAATCTTTTCAGTTACCGCCGTGCTTCGCCATGGTATTCATTTCAGATGGTATCCTGGAAACTCTGCCGCAACCGACCCTGCGTGACAAACAAAATTTTCTGCTGGAATTGGTCAATCGTACCGAATTAACGATTGAAAATTTAATCGAGACGCTAGGGCTTAATCAGGTTGGCCTATTACCGGATGATGTCACCTTGCTGTTGATCGAAAGGTTGGAATAAGATGGAATCCGGTGCAGCGTTTTACGCCAGACAGGGCGATACTTATATCCTCAAGTTGGTAGGTGATATCCGCTATACCATGGGTTGTGCATTGGGTGATTTTCTGGATCAGTTGTTCACGAAAACGGGTTACAATGACATTATTGTGGATTTGACTGATACGCATTCTATTGACAGTACTAGTCTGGGCTTATTAGCCAAGATCGCTAATTTTAATCGTCAGCATTTCTCTCATAAAACGACACTGCTATCAACTAACCCGGATATCAATCAAATCCTGGATAGTATGGGATTTTATGATGTTTTCAATATCCGCGATACGGGTGAGACCATTACTGAAGCTTTACAACAACTGGCGATCAGCGTCCCCTGCAAGGATGAATTAACCCGGATCGTGTACGAGGCGCATCAGACGTTAAGCGACCTTAACGCTCAAAATCAGGCAACATTTAAGGGCGTGCTGGATACGCTGCGCACGCAGATGAACGATTAGCGGATCAACACTTGGTCGCCAGCCTTCACCTGTTCGAACAATTCCAGTAAGTCTCGGTTACGCATACGAATACAGCCATGCGAGAGCGGTTGACCGATGGGCGCGCTGTCCGGGCAGCCATGGATATAAATGAACCGGCGTAGCGTGTCGTGCTCTCCGCCCCGGTTCCGCCCCGGTTCCAGCCCGGTCAACCAGAGAATCCGGGTCAGAATCCAGTCCCGCGCTGGATAGCGGGCCGCCAGTTCTTCATCATAAATTTCACCCGTGGGTCGGCGACCAACAAAGACGGTATTGAGGGGCAATCCCGCGCCGATCTTGATGCGGATGCGATGCCAGCCACGCGGCGTACAACCACTGCTGCACTGCTCGCCGGGGCCGTTGCGAGCGGTCGATACTGGATAGGCCGCTACCGTCTGGTTCTCCTCCAGCAAGGCCAGGCGCTGATCATGAATATTGATTAAAATCAATTTATTAGATCTCTGTACCTCGTTCTTTCCGGTCAGGCCAGGTCTGATAGGGATGCCGGGCCAATTGCGAATTGTAATAGCGTATGTCGTGTGAAACGTCTTCACCCAGCCAGTCGGGTTGGGCAAACGGCTCATCGATCCGGCTCAACTCCACTTCCGCCACGATCAACCCGGCATTTTCGCCCGAAAATTCATCGATTTCCCAGAGGTGTTGGTCGAATTTCAAGTAATGGCGAGTTTTCTCCAGCAGTGGCTTTTCGCACAAGGTATCGAGGATTTCTTCTGCTTCCGCTAGCGGAATGGGATATTCATACTCACTGCGCTGAATGCCCAGCGTACCGCTCTTGATGTTCAGGAAGCCTTGGCCCTCAGCGATCCGCACCCGCACTGAGCAACGGGCGTCGCTGATCAGGTAGCCTTGCCGCAGTCGCGCCGAACGCTCGACCTGTGAGCGCCAGCGATCATCGCGAAGGAGAAATTTATGTTCGATTTCCGTAGCCATCTGTGGAGTCCGAGTAGTAAGCGATTTTAGGGCAGAAGCGTAATAATCCGTGAACAGCGCTTAACACGCCCCAGGAAACCCATATTGACGCCAGGCTTCGTACACGACGACCGCGACGGCATTGGATAGATTCAGACTGCGGCCAACGGTGAGCATCGGGATACGCAAGCGGCATTCTTCAGGAATAGCGTCCAGCACATCCACTGGCAAACCGCGTGTTTCCGGGCCAAACAACAGCGCGTCACCCGGTCGATAGGCGACGGTGTGATAAGCCTGTTGACCCCGGGTGGTGAAAGCGAATAAGCGCGGCGGGCGCAGTTCCGCCAAACAGTCCGTCAGATCGGCGTAGTCGCGAACCCGCGCCCATTCATGATAGTCCAGACCGGCCCGACGTAACTGACGATCCGCCATCAGGAAACCGAGTGGATGAATCAGATGCAGCCCGATCCCGGTGTTGGCGCACAGTCGGATAATATTGCCCGTATTAGGCGGAATTTCCGGCTCGAACAGGATGACTTCAAACATGGCGCTCTTATCTCCAGCGATTCCCGGTCTCTTATTTTTGTGACATAGATTTTTAAGGATATTTTTCATAAACGTCATTTAATTATACGAAAAAAGTCCTTATAAATCAAGACGCCGG
>JBAQIQ010000103.1:0-8750 GCA_049288935.1 Candidatus Competibacteraceae bacterium | reverse complement strand
GGGCCGATGACCTCGAAGCGCTCCGCACCGAGATCGACCGCTTCTTGGATCAGTTTGCCAAAGGTTCCCTGGAACTGCTGCGCTACGTGGGGCTAACAGTACCGGATTAAATTTTTAAAGATCATTAAGCTGGTGGTTGTTCAGTTTTTTTGGGGAAATGCGCCAAACACAGTGCCCCCGTTTTCAAACCAGTAGCGCCACTGCATGAACGGCAATGCCTTCGCCGCGTCCGACATAGCCGAGCCACTCGGTCGTGGTCGCCTTGATGTTCACTTGATCCAAAGAAACCTTCAGGTCGGCGGCGATGCATTCGCGCATGGCGGCAATATACGGCGCCATACGTGGGGTTTGGGCGATGATCGTGGCGTCTACATTGCCGACGGTCAATGGCTGCTCCTGCAAGAGCAGAATGACCCGCCGTAGCAGGATACGGCTGTCGATATTCCTGAATTCGGCGCTGGAGTCGGGAAAGTGTTGGCCGATATCGCCCAACCCCGCCGCGCCCAGCAACGCATCGCACAATGCGTGCAGCAGCACATCCCCATCGGAATGCGCGATCAAGCCCTGCGTATGTGGGATATGTACACCGCCCAGCGTAATACATTCACCGGGGCCGAAAGCGTGAACGTCGAAACCATGGCCGATGCGCATGTTTGTGTTCCTTCAATGAAGAAGATAAAACTCCGCCAACATCAAGTCTTCCGGTCGGGTGATTTTTAGATTATCCGCCCGCCCTTCGACCAATCGGGGGGCGAAACCCGCCGCTTCCATCGCCGCCGCTTCATCAGTGACCGTCAAGCCACGCGCTAGCGCATCCCGCAAGGCCTCCCGTAACATTCCCAGCCGGAACATTTGCGGGGTCAAGGCGTGCCAAAGTCGTGAGCGATCCACGGTTGCCGCGACCCGCCCGGCCTTGTCGGCTTGCTTTAGCGTGTCGCGCACCGGAATGGCCAACAACCCTCCCACCGGATCATCCGCCAGTGCCGTCAATAGCCGCTCCAGATCATCGCTGCGCAGACAGGGCCGGGCCGCGTCGTGCACCAACACCCAGTCATCGGGATGTGCCCGTTCCCACAAGGCATCCAGACCGTTCAGAACGGAATGACCGCGTTCAACCCCGCCCGTAACGACCCATAAAGGCTTTTCAGCCAACCGCCCGGCAGCGATATTCGGCCACCACTCATCTTCGGCGCTGATGGCGATGACCATCCCGGTCAAACGGGGATGGCGCAGCAAAATATCCAGAGTGTGGGCGATAACCGGTTGACCGGCCAAGGTCAGATATTGTTTGGGAATTGTTGCGTTCATCCGCCGGCCAGCGCCGGCCGCAGGGACGACTGCCCAATAACGGATCGTGGACATAGCGGGTTTTTCAAATCAACGAGGCGGCGTCGGATTCGTCGACGGTTTGACGATGCGCGGCGGAGAAGAGACAGACGGCGCCGAGGGTCTGGCGGTCGCTACTGGCGGGCTACCCAGTGTGGGTGGCTTGCGGGTCGGTGCGTCGGGCTTGACAGGAGCAACCTTGGCGGGTTTCGGCAGGGGTTGATCAAGAATCCGATAGAAGGTTTCATCCGGGCGAATCATGCCCATCTCGGAGCGCGCCCGCTCTTCGATGGCCATCAGCCCGTTTTTCAGATCGAGGACATCCGCTTCCAAGGCACGGTTCCGCTCGTTCAAAACAACGTTTTCTTCGGTCTGCGCCTGAATGGCGATGCGCAGGGCGTAAGTTTGCTGCACCCCGTCCTCGGCAAGCCATAGCAAATAGTGTAGAGCCACCAATACGGCAATCAATGCCGCAATCAGTATCTGCAATTTCAAACCCAACGCAGCGGGATACGCAGCGGCGGACGACGACAAAGGCAACCGACGCTTTCCCGTTACTTCGTCTGCGGCAGGCGCAGCGGGACGGGAAGGCGCGGTGGTAGGTGAACCAGCGATTCGCTCCCGGACAAATCGGGCGCGAATCGCGGTAAAGGCGGCCTCGTTCAGTCGCGGAATACCTTGAACGCCGCTTTGCCCGGATAGACAGCAGCGGAACCTAATTCTTCCTCAATGACCAGCAACCGGTTGTACTTGGCGATACGATCAGAGCGGCTGAGCGAGCCGGTCTTGATCTGGCTGGCGGCGGTCGCCACGGCCAGGTCGGCAATGGTGGTGTCCTCAGTTTCGCCAGAGCGATGCGAGGAAATTGAGGTGTAGCCGGCGTCAGCGGCCATCTGAATCGCCGCCAGAGTTTCGGTCAAGGTGCCGATCTGGTTGACCTTGATCAGGATCGAATTGGCGATACCTTCATCAATGCCGCGCTTGAGAATCGAGGTGTTGGTCACGAACAGGTCATCGCCAACCAACTGCACCTTCTTGCCCAAAATCTGGGTCAAATAGGCCCAGCCGGCCCAATCGCTCTCATTCAGACCGTCTTCAATCGAGACGATGGGGTAACGATTAACCCAATCGGCCAGTTTGTCGGAGAACTCGTTGGAGGTAAAAGATTTGCCTTCCGCTTCCAGAACATACTTGCCGTCCTTGTAGAACTCGGATGCGGCGCAGTCCAGAGCGATGTACAAATCCTTGCCCGGGGTATAGCCAGCATTGCGAATGGCTTCCATCACCACTTCCAGCGCGGCTTCGTTAGACGGCAAATTCGGGGCGAAACCGCCCTCGTCGCCGACTGCCGTATTCATGCCCTGCTTCTTCAACACTGCTTTCAGCGCATGGAACACTTCAGCGCCCCAGCGCAGCGCTTCGCGGAAGCTGGGCGCGCCGATAGGCATGATCATGAATTCCTGCATATCGACGCTGTTGTCCGCATGAGCACCGCCATTGAGGATGTTCATCATCGGCACAGGCAGGTGATACGGACCAGTGGGATTGAGGTATTTATACAGGGGTACACCCTTCTCGACAGCAGCGGCGTGCGCAGTGGCCATCGACACGCCCAACAGAGCGTTAGCGCCCAGGCGGCTCTTGGTGGAGGTGCCGTCCAGATCAATCATCCGCTGATCGATGGCGGCTTGGTTGCCGACCGCTTCCATACCGAGCAGGGCGCTGCGCAATTCGCCATTGACGTTGGCGACGGCCTTCAGGACGCCTTTGCCCAGGTAGCGGCTTTTATCGCCGTCGCGCAGTTCCAACGCCTCGCGGCTGCCAGTGGACGCGCCGGATGGGACACCAGCCGTGCCTTTGGCGCCGGATTCTAGGATAACGTCAACACTGACGGTCGGGTTGCCACGCGAGTCCATGATTTCGCGGCCACGAATTTCTTTGATTTTCGACATTCTTACAACTCCTCTGGGTATACGCTCTTGGGGGATAAAATAGCTATTCTAGTCCGGTTTCCAGGAAACCGTGTTGTTTAACCAATGTGTCCAGCGCCTGAAGCGTCGTTAACAGCGGTTCTATCTGATCCAGCGGCCAGGCATTGGGGCCATCACTCAGGGCATGGTCTGGATCGGGATGGGTCTCCATAAACAAGCCCGCAATGCCAGCCGCCACCGCTGCTCGCGCCAGCACCGGCACAAATTCACGCTGGCCGCCGGAGGCATGGCCTTGACCACCGGGCAGTTGCACCGAATGAGTGGCGTCGAATACCACTGGACAGCCAGTGGTTCGCATCACCATCAGGCTGCGCATGTCGGACACCAGATTATTGTAACCAAAGGACGCCCCTCGTTCGCAAACCAACAAATGATCATTGCCGACCATCCGCGCCTTGGCCACTACATTGCGCATTTCCCAAGGGGACAGAAACTGGCCTTTCTTGATATTGACCGGTTTACCCTGGCGGGCGACGTTTTGGATGAAATCGGTCTGTCGGCACAGGAAGGCCGGGGTTTGCAGCACATCGGCGACCGCCGCCACTTCAGCCAACGGAGTGTATTCATGCACATCGGTCAGCACCGGCACGCCGATCTGACTTTTAACCTGGTCCAGGATTTTCAAGCCTTCTTCCAGGCCAGGACCGCGATGGCTTTGATGCGAAGAGCGGTTGGCTTTGTCAAAGGAGGATTTATAGATGAAGGGTATACCCAGTCGTCCAGTGATGTCCTTGAGTTGGCCGGCGGTATCCAGAGCCAGTTGCGCGGATTCGATCACACAGGGACCGGCGATCAGGAACAGAGGTCGATCCAGGCCGACCTCGAAATCACAGAGCTTCATCATGATGTCACGCTCTCTGGCCGGTGTTGTCGGCGCTGCCGAATCGCCGCCTCGACAAACCCCCGAAACAACGGGTGTCCAGCGCGCGGATTGGAGGTGAATTCGGGATGGAACTGGCAACCAAAGAACCAGGGATGATCGGGTAGCTCGATGATTTCCACCAGGCGGTCATCCAGTGAATGCCCGGACAGCGCCAGACCAGCGGCCTGCAGCGGTTCCCGGTAGCGGTTGTTGAATTCGTAGCGGTGACGGTGTCGCTCGGTGATCACGTCCTTGCCGTACACCGTGCGCGCCAGGGAATCGGCCATGAGCCGGCAGGGTTGTGCCCCCAGGCGCATGGAGCCCCCCAGATCGTTGCCTTCCCAGCGTTGTTGGACGGTTCCGGCTCCATCGGTCCATTCCGTGATCAAGGCGATGACCGGATGCAGCGTATCCTTGCGGAATTCGGTGCTGTGCGCGTCTGCCAGACCAGCAACATGGCGGGCGAATTCGATGACGGCGACTTGCATTCCCAGGCAAATGCCGAGATAGGGAATCCGTCGCTCGCGGGCAAACTGGACTGCGGCGATTTTGCCTTCGATGCCACGCTCGCCAAAACCGCCCGGCACCAGAATGGCGTCCATCCGCTCCAAGCCGACCGTACCTTCCCGCTCAATACGCTCAGAGTCGAGGTAATGGATGTTGACCTGAGTATGCGTATGGATACCGGCATGTAGCAGGGCTTCATTTAAGGACTTATAGGCGTCAGCCAAATCGACGTATTTGCCGACCATGGCGATGTCCACCGCTCCGGTAGCGGTTTCAATGGCATTTACTACCCGTTCCCAGTCGGTTAATCGGGCGGGTGGTAAATTCTCCAAGCGCAGCTTGCGCGCCACAATGTCGTCCACACCCTGAGCGTGCAACAGTAATGGGATGCGGTAAATGGTGTCGGCATCCGGCACGTTGATGACCGCTTTGGGCTCAACGTTAGTGAACAGGGCGATCTTGCGGCGTTCTTCAGGAGGGACTTCCCGATCCGAGCGGCACAGCAGAATGTCGGGCTGGATGCCGATGGAGCGCAATTCCTTGACTGAGTGCTGGGTGGGCTTGGTCTTGAGTTCGCCGGAAGATTTGATGAAAGGCACCAGGGTCAGGTGAATGAACAGGGAGCGCTCGCGACCCAGTTCTACCCCCATTTGCCGGATCGATTCCAGGAATGGCAGGGATTCGATGTCACCGACCGTGCCACCGACTTCCACCAGAGTCACATCCGCTTCGCCGGCTCCAAGCCGGATACAGCGTTTGATCTCGTCGGTGATGTGCGGAATGACTTGCACCGTGCCGCCGAGGTAATCACCGCGCCGCTCTTTGCGGATGACGCTTTCGTAGATGCGCCCGGTGGTGAAGTTGCTGCGTCGGGTGGCCGTCATGCAGACGAAGCGCTCGTAGTGGCCGAGATCGAGATCGGTTTCCGCACCGTCGTGGGTGACAAACACCTCACCATGCTGAAAGGGACTCATGGTGCCTGGATCGACGTTGATATAGGGGTCGAGCTTGATCAGCGTGACCTTGAGGCCCCGAGCTTCCAGCACCGCCGCCAGCGATGCCGCAGCAATGCCCTTGCCCAAGGAGGAAACAACACCGCCGGTGATGAAGATGAATCGGGTCATGCCAAATGAGGGGGGTGGAAAAAGACGCTACAAGATACCAGACCCGGCGGCTGATGGCGACTGGAAAACCGACTGCCAACCCACTTTGCCGGGTTCGGTTGCAAAGTCGGCGGCCACGCCCAAACCCACGACTGCCAGTAACTCACTGCGCCCTCCCCCCTCGCAGGGGAGGGTTGGGGAGATACACCAGTGGCAACCGCTCCCGCTCCCACGGCGGAATACCGGCCTCCTGCAACAGCTTCTTTAACTCCTGACTATGGGCGCGATCTATGGGCCGGAAGCGTTCGCCAGCGGTTTCTGGAGTGCGGTATCCTGGCCTATGGGTTCGCCCGCGCCCGCTGCGACGACTGCGGCCATGACTTCCTCATCGCCTTCTCCTGCAAGGGCCGCGGCATCTGCCCCTCGTGCAACACCCGCCGCATGGCGGAGACCGTCGCCCATCTGATCGACCATGTCCTTCCGAGGGCTCCGATGCGGCAATGAGTGCTCTCCCTGCCCAAACGGCTCCGATACCATCTCCAACATGATCGCGAGGCCATCAACAGCGCCCTGCGCATCTTTCTCGATGCTGTCGAGCGGCGCCTACGCAGCCGCTGTCCTCTCGGGCGATCCCCTCGCCCAGCCGGAGCCGGAGTACGAATACGATCAACGGGTGTCCTGGTAGAGCGGCTCGCCGAGGGGTCGTCGGACCTGTCGTTGCCGCTCGCGCGAAATCCGCTCCCGTCCATCCCTCTTCCTACCGCAAAAACCGCCTTCGACACCTCCCGACAGGCCGATTTCGGCGGTCCGATCACTCTCCGCTGGTCAGAACGGACTTGAACCGAGCCTTGACTGCATCCCCCGAAGGAGGTAATGCTTCGGCTTAAGCGGTTGAATTTCCTATTCTTCGGAAAGTTTGCCCATGAGCAGTCAATTCGGGCTCCTCAAAACCCGTCGTTTCGGGCCTTTTTTCGCCACCCAGTTTCTTGGTGCCTTCAACGACAACCTCTTCAAGAACGCACTGGTCGTGTTGCTGACCTTTCAGGCGGCGCAGTGGACGGCGCTGAAGCCCGAGCTACTGGGCACGCTGGCCTCAGGCATCTTCATTCTGCCCTTCTTCCTGTTCTCGGCTACCGCCAGGCAACTGGCCGACAAATACGACATGGCGATGCTGGCCCGGTTAGTGAAGGTTCTGGAAATGCTCATCATGGGCGTTGCCTGTGCCGGTTTCTTCATGCGCAGCCTGCCGGTGCTGATGGGCGCCCTCTTTCTGATTGGCCTGCATGCGACGCTGTTCGGGCCGGTCAAATACGCGATCATGCCGCGGCATCTCCATGCCGACGAGCTGGTCGGTGGCAATGCGATGGTTGAAGCCGGCACCTTTGTGGCCATCCTGCTCGGGATGCTGGCCGGGTTTGTCGCACATCCGTCATGGATCGCGCTCAGCGGCCTTGCCGTGGCTTTTGCCGGCTATCTGGCGAGCCGGGGCCATCCCCACGGCCCCGCCGCCGGTGCCGGAACTCAGGGTCAACCTCAATCCCATTGCCGAAACCTGGCGCAACATCGCCTTCGCCCGGCAGGACCGCACGGTCTTCCTGTCCATCATCGCCATCTCCTGGTTCTGGCTCTACGGTGGCTTGTTCGTCGCCCAGTTTCCGGCCTACGCCAAAATTGTTCTGGGCGGGGGCGAATCGACGGTCACCATGCTGTTCGCCACATTTACGGTTGGCATCGGCGCCGGCGCCATGCTTTGCGAGCGAATGTCCGGCAAACATGTCGAGATCGGCCTGGTGCCTCTCGGCTCGGTCGGCCTGACGCTGTTCGGAGTCGATTTGTATTTCGCTTCGCCGGTCGGGCTGGCCAGCACGACGCCGCACGAACTGCTGGCCCTGCTCAGTGTCCCGGATGTCTGGCGTGTGCTGTTCGATCTCATGATGCTCGGCGTCTTTGGCGGCTTTTTCACCGTCCCGCTCTATGCCCTGCTTCAGATTCGCAGTGCGCCGGACCACCGGGCGCGCATCATCGCCGGAAACAGCATTCTCAACGCGTTGTTCATGGTGGTCGGCGCACTCGGGGCGGCTAATCTGCTCAGCGCCGAGCTGTCAATGCCGGCCTTGTTCGGCCTGGCCGGGCTGCTCAACGCACTTGTGGCGGCCTGCATCTACCAGCGGGCGCCGGAATTTTGGCGCCGCTTCTTCGCCTGGCTGCACATCAAGGCGGCTTAGCAGCTGCATCACATCAAAGTCTCTGCGGATTTAACGGCGGGCAGGCAGCGCCTCCGTTAAAATGCTTTCTTTTTTCCTTCGATTCATCATGAGCACTGCAGCCCAAATCCCCGCCGATCAACTTGCCAGGCTAGCTTCCGCTGATACACAGCGTCTGGCAGCACGGATGGCACAGGATGTTTTGCCGGCGCCTTCCGTTAGGCCGATTTCGGCGGTCCGATCACTCCCCGCTGGTCAGAACGGGCTTGAACCGAGCCTTGACTGCGCCCTCGGACGGGGAGGATACTTCGGCGTAGGCAATTGGATTTCCTATCCTTCCTTAAAAGCCATCCCGTCGATTCTGCCTTCGATCTCCCTTTGGAGTCAAAACCATGCATCTGCTTAAACTCTGCCACTCTAGGGGAATTCAATTTATCGAACTCGACGGATTCTCTGGATCGTCCGGGACTTGGCGACAAGTCAAACCGATTCCGGAACGCGTCGGTCGAATCATGAGCTCGGCGCACGGGACGTGGAAATGGGAGGAAGTATCACAGACGATTGTGAGCGGTCGATCCAGTATCACCTTTACGGCTCACGAGCTTTGCCTTGAAGAATCCGATGGCCAAATATTAGACATTATCAGAAACTAAAATCCATGATATAATCCAACAAATAAATTCTTGAGATTATGAGCATGATATTAACCTATGATAGCGTTAAAGGAAAGCCGGATACATTGAGAGCAATGACGAGC
>JBAQIQ010000102.1:0-33602 GCA_049288935.1 Candidatus Competibacteraceae bacterium | reverse complement strand
TCGGATCATCCTGCGCACTGGGCAACCCGGCTATGCGCCGGAACTTAAAGTGATTCATGAATACGACATTAACGATTACCGCACCAAAGCCGAGCTGACGCACACCCGGCTGATCACCGCGGTCAGCACGGCGCTGCGTTCTTACGAACAACTCCACGCGCTGGCCGAGCACCGGCAGGGTCTGGAGTTGATCATGGGCGCCGCCGCCGACCTGATGGAACAACATGCCATCACTCGTCTTGCCGATGGGGTCCTCACGCAACTGGCCGCGTTGCTCAAGCTGCCTGTGAATGGTGTCATATGTATCCGCAGCGGGATATTGTCAAGTGGTGATGGTGGGCAGTGCGATATCGTAGGAGCTGTCGGCCAGTATGCGCCGTACCTTGCTCAACCGCTGGAGACCTTGCCGGACCAGCGTATTATCTCAGTGATTCAGAGCAGCCTGGTTCAGGGTCAGCACCGGTTCGGTCCCGATGATATCGTGCTGTATCTAAAGACCATCCCCCACCAGGACGTCGCGATTTTTCTCGACTCAAACCCGGCGTTGACCACCCTGGATCGCCCGTTGCTTGAGGTGTTTTTGACCAACATCGCCGCCTGCTTTCGCAATGTCAAGCTGGTTGAGCATTTGCAGTATGCGCAACAGGAAGTCGAGAGACAACGGTTGTTTCTTAGAACAGTGATCGACTCCGATCCTCACTTTATTTACGTCGAAGACCAGAACGGCCAGATCAAGTTGGCCAATCAGAGTTTAGCCAGAAGCTTCGACCTCACTCCTGAACAGATGGTGGGATGCCCGCTCTCTGATTTGAACGCCGATCCTGAGTTAGTGCGCGCGCTGTTTGGTGATGATATGGCGGTTATGTCCCAAAAATTGGACAGAATCGAACGAGAGACCCAGTTTACTGACCGGACTGGCCAGACTCACTGGATCTATACCATCAAGGGACCGATTAAAGACGAGGCGGGTGACGTTGAACTGATTGGAGTCAGTATCGATATCACCGAGCGCAAGCGGATGGAAGAAGCGCTGTTTGAAGCCAAGGAGCGGGCGCTGGTGACGCTGCACTCCATTGGCGACGCGGTGATCACCACTGACGCTCACGCTATTGTGGATTACCTAAACCCAGTTGCAGAGACGCTCACTGGTTGGTCTTTAGCCGAGGCTCGGGGCCGGCCTTTGAAAGAGATTTTTCGGATTGTCCATGAGCAGCAGAGTAACCAGCCGGTCCAAGACCCGGTGGCGCGCTGTCTTCAGGAAGGCAAAGCGGTTGATTTGTCTAACCCCTTGGTGTTAATCAGCCGCAGTGGCCAGGAATACTATATTGATGATTCCGCTGCGCCGATTTATGGCGAGGACAGCCAATTATTGGGCGCTGTACTGGTTTTTCATGATGTCACTGAAACCCGGCAACTGACTCGTAAACTCGAATACGACGCGACCCACGACGCCCTCACTGGATTGATCAACCGAACGGAATTTGAGCGGCGGCTGGATCGGGCGGTCGCCAGCGCCCATCAATACAGGGCCCGGCATGTCCTGTGTTATCTGGATCTGGATCAGTTCAAGGTCGTTAACGACACCGCTGGGCACGCGGCGGGCGATGAACTGCTGCGCTAAATCAACAAGATCCTGTCCGGCATGTTTCGTGACCGCGACACGTTGGCGCGGATTGGCGGTGATGAATTCGGTTTGTTGCTGGAGAATTGCCCGCTGGAGCGAGCGCAACTGATTGCCCAGACCGTGGTAGGCGCGGTTCGTGAGTACCGTTTTTGCTGGGAGGGCTTTATTTACCAGATTGGCGTCAGCATCGGCCTGGCGTCCATCACGACGGAGACGGAAAGCACGGCCCAACTGCTGACCCAGGCGGATGTGGCCTGCTACATCGCCAAGGAAAAGGGCCGGAATCGCGCTCATCTTTATCAGCGGGAAGATACCGAGACGGTGCAACGCCATGGTGAAATTCTCGGGGCGGCGGGCCTGCGGGATGCGCTGGAACAAGGCCGGTTTCGCTTGCACTATCAGTCCATCGTATCATTGCAAACGCTGGATTTCCGCCCGGTTCGTTATGAAGCGCTGCTCCGCGTCGCCTACAAGAGCCGCCCGGAGGAAAACACCGAACTGGTGCTGCCGGCGGCGTTTATTCCGGCGGCGGAACGCTACGGGCTGATGGGCGCGATTGACCGCTGGGTAATTCAGGCCGTGTTTCGCGAATACGCGAACAACATTGGCCAAACCGGCGCCCGGATCGCCATCAACTTATCCGGTAATTCTCTCAGCGATGAGACTCTGCTGGATTTTATCGAAGCTCAATTTGCCGAACACGCTGTCCCGCCAGAGATGGCCTGTTTCGAGATCACTGAGACCGCTGCTATTCAGAACCTGCGCCAGGCCACCGAACTGATGACAGCACTCAAGCGCCAGGGTAGCCAGTTTGCGCTCGACGACTTTGGCAGCGGCTTGTCCTCGTTCCGTTACCTTAGGACCCTGCCGGTTGACTATTTAAAAATCGATGGCAGCTTCGTCAAGGACATGATGGGTAATGCCAATGATTGCGCCCTGGTCGCGGCTATCAATCAGATGAGTCACACTCTGGGGATCAAAACCGTTGCTGAATACACCCATAGCCGGGCCATTGTTGAGCGCTTGCGTGACATGGGCGTGGACTATGCGCAAGGTTATTACTTCGGTCAGCCCATGCCTTGGGGCAACCTGCCCTGAACTCCACAATCTTTTTTGATCCTGCTCTGATCCGTAAGTACGAAAAGGCCAGCCCTCGTTATATCACCTCCTATCCAACCGCCGTACAATTCCATGACGGCTTCGTTGAGACGGTGTATCGGGTACAGGCGCCTGCTCCAGGGCGGCGCCAGCGTTGTCCAACTGGTTACTCTTGACGTGCTTGGCGGCGCTATCAAGCAACGCCGCCACAGCCTGATTGTTGTCGCGGACGGTTTTAGCCCTGGCGGCTTGGGTAAGAGGTTCTGTTGCCGAACCCAGCAGCGCCAGCACCAACCACCCATCACGTTTTCGCATCCTTCCTCTCCCTCTCGATTTCTTGTTACCTCATCCGCTTTCGCCACACCAGCCGTTCCAGCCCGATGCCCACCGCTTTTAGGCTCAGCGCCTTGCATTCCAGCAATTGGCGCCTCTCGGAACTTGGAGGCATGGCGCGGAGCGTCGGGAGATTCGATTGCGCAAGCCATCCCACTCATGGCCTGATATTCAAAAAAGTGACGGACCGTGACCGCTTTCTGACCGATGGCTCTGCAGAAAGCATATCCCGCTGGCAGTTGAAACGATAGAATTCATCGGCAATCCGCTGGTGTTGTTCACCTTCTACCGAACCCGATTGATGGAGCGTTTGATGGATACTGCGATTGTTTTTGACCCGGCTTTGATTGGCAAATATGACAAGGCCGGTCCCCGCTATACCTCCTATCCGACCGCTGTCCAGTTCCATAACGGCTTCGGCGAAGCGGAGTACCGGGAGCAGGCGCAGGCCAGTCACGCCAGCCACCGGCCCTTGTCACTGTATCTGCATATTCCGTTCTGCGATACCGTGTGCTTCTACTGCGCCTGCAACAAGATCATCACCAAAAACCGTCGTCACACCATTCCCTATCTCGATCATCTTCATCAGGAAATTGTCTTACAGGGGGCGCTGTTTGATCGCTCTCGGCCGGTGACGCAACTGCACTGGGGCGGGGGGACGCCGACGTTTATCAGCGCGGAGCAGATGCGTGAATTGATGCGGGTCACCGGCGAACATTTCCAGTTATTGCCCGATGATAGCGGCGAATATTCCATCGAGGTCGATCCACGGGAAACCGATGACAGCACCATGGGCCTGCTACGGGACATTGGCTTTAACCGACTGAGCTTGGGCGTGCAGGACTTTGATCCGCAGGTGCAGCAAGCGGTGAATCGTCTCCAGTCGCGCGAGATCACGCTCAGGGTGATTGAATCCGCCCGCGCTGAGGGGTTTCATTCCATCAGCGTCGATTTGATCTATGGCCTGCCGTTGCAGAGCGTTGCCAGTTTTACCCGCACTATCGACGATATCATCGCGCAGAATCCCGACCGGATTTCGGTGTTCAACTATGCTCATTTGCCGGACTTGTTCAAGACGCAGCGCCAGATCGACGCCAGCGCGCTGCCCCCGCCGGCGGTGAAGCTGGAGATTTTGAAAACGGTGATTGAACGGCTGACCGGCGCCGGCTATGTCTACATTGGCATGGATCACTTCGCCAAGCCGGATGACGAACTGGCGCGGGCGCAGCAATCCGGGACCCTGTATCGCAATTTCCAGGGCTACAGCACCCACGCGGACTGTGATTTAATCGGCCTGGGCGCAACGTCGATTGGCATGGTGGGTGACAGCTACAGCCAGAATCTGAAGGGACTGGAGGAGTATTACGTCCGAATAGCCGAGGGACGGCTTGCCGTGTTCCGGGGCGTGCGGCTGGACGCCGATGATCGGTTGCGGCGGGCCGTCATTACCGCGCTGATTTGCCATTTTTCGTTGGAATTTGCGGTCATCGAACGCCAGTACGATATGGTGTTTCGAGACTATTTCGCGCCGGAGCTGGCGGAGTTGGTGGAACTACAGGCCGATGGTTTACTGACGTTGTCCAGTATGGGGATTCAGGTCTTGCCGCCGGGCCGGCTGCTGATCCGCAATATTTGTATGGTGTTCGACCGCTACCTGCGAGAGCAGCAACAGCAGCGGTTTTCTAAAGTGATTTAATTCCCCCCCGATCACCGGGATTTTTCCATTTCTGGCTTGTTCTATCCGGGAATTTCAGCTAATTCTTTGCAACCCATCGCCTATTTGTGGCGACAACAACCCTGGCCACCATCGTCACGAGGAGAAAACGTCGTATGAATACCTTCAACCGCAAGGTCCTGAGCGTCGCCGTGGGCGCGGTCATCCTGAGTCTGGGCGGGTTAGCTCACGCCGAGGAGACGATCAAGATTGCTGTTGCCGGTCCGATCACCGGCCCGGTCGCTCAGTATGGCGATATGCAGATGAGCGGCGCGCAGATGGCCGTCGCGCAGATCAACGCCAAGGGCGGCGTCAATGGCAAGAAGCTGGAAGCAGTGCTGATGGACGATGTCTGCGAACCCAAGCAGGCAGTCGCCGTCGCCAACCAGATCGTCAACCAGAAGATTAAGTACGTGGTCGGCCATCTCTGCTCGGGTTCCACGCAGCCCGCCTCCAAGCTGTACGAGGAGGAAGGCATCCTGATGATCACTCCAGCGGCTACTAATCCGGCGATCACCCAGCAAAAATACAAAATGGTGTTCCGCACCATCGGCACCGACGACCAGCAGGGGCCGACCGCTGGCCGGTACATTGCCGGGACGATCAAGCCCAAGAAACTGGCGATCCTGCATGACAAGCAGCAGTACGGCGAAGGCATCGCCAAGGAAGTGAAGAAAACGGCCGAGGCCGTTGGCGTCAAGCCGGTCTTGTTCGAAGGCATCAACAAAGGTCAGACCGACTTCTCCGCCCTGATCACCAAGATGAAAAAGGAAGGCGTGGACTTCGTTTATTACGGGGGCTATCACCCGGAACTGGGCTTGTTGCTGCGGCAATCGAAGGAGCAGGGCTTTGACGCGACCTACATGGGTCCTGAAGGCGTCGGCAACAAGGACATCAGCGCCATTGCCGGCCCGGCGTCGGAGGGGCTGTTGGTGACGCTGCCCGCTGATTTCAGCACCAACCCCAAAAATGCGGATCTGGCCAAAGCCTTTAAGGATAAGAACCAGGACCCCACCGGCCCGTTTGTCATGCCGTCCTACGCAGCAGTGCAGGTAATCAGTGACGCCATCGCCCGCGCCAAAACTGAAGATGCAGTTAAACTGGCCGAATACATCCGCAGCAATAGTTTCGACACACCGATTGGCAAAGTGGCCTTCAGGGAAAACGGTGATCTGAAGGAGTTTGAGTTCGTGATCTTTACCTGGCACGCCGACGCGACCAAGACGCCGGTTAAGCAGTGAGTAGCCAATAGCGAGTAGCGAGTAGGAGATAGCGAATCCCTGCTATCTTCTATCATCTATTTCCTATTTCTCCTCTATCCCCCAGGCTTTGCCCATGCCCGAGTTTTCGCTCCTTGAGTTCACCCAGCAGATTATCAACGGTCTGACGCTGGGCAGCATCTATGCGCTGATCGCCATTGGCTACACCATGGTGTACGGCATTATCGGCATGATCAACTTTGCTCACGGCGAGATCTACATGATCGGCGCTTATGTGGGCCTGTTGGTCATCACCGCGTTAGGGCTGTTCGGCGTGGACAGCATTTCGCTGATTCTGCTGGCGACGCTGGCGATCAGTATCCTGGTCACCAGCTCCTACGGCTGGACGGTGGAGCGGCTGGCGTATCGACCCCTGCGCGGCAGTCCCCGATTGGTGCCGCTGATCTCGGCGATTGGCGTGTCGATCTTCCTGCAAAACTACGTGCAGATCGGCCAAGGCGCCCGCGATGTGTCCATGCAACCGGTACTGACCGGGGGTTGGCGTTTCGGGCCAGAAGACGGCTTCCAGGTCTATCTGTCCTACATGCAGGTGTTGATCGCAGTGGTCACGGTCGCCTTTATGGCGGGTTTAAGCCTGTTCATCGGTCGCTCGCGGATGGGCCGTGCTTGCCGAGCTTGCTCCCAGGATCGGGCCATGGCGAACCTGCTCGGCATCGACACCGACCGGGTGATTGCCCTGACCTTCATCCTGGGGGCGGCGCTGGCGGCGGTCGCCGGGGTGCTGGTCAGCATGTATTACGGGCTGGTCAACCCGTTCATCGGCTTTCTCGCCGGGCTGAAGGCGTTCACAGCCGCGGTGCTGGGCGGCATCGGCAGCATTCCCGGCGCGATGCTGGGCGGAATCGTCCTGGGTCTGGCGGAAAGTTTCGCCTCAGCCTATCTGCAAACCGAATACAAGGATGTGGTGGCGTTTGGCTTGCTGATTTTGGTGCTACTGGTGCGGCCCACTGGCTTGCTGGGTCGCCCTGATGTGGAGAAGGTGTAAACCATGCGCCGCGTCCTGCCGGAAGCCCTGATTGCGGCGGCCTTAACCGCCCTGTTGCTCGCCCCGATCTTCGGCCTGCGCATTCATGTTGATGGAATCAACGTCACGCTGAATCACAACCCCACGCCGGTCGTCATCGCAGTCTTGATCGTTTTTTTCTGGCGACTGTTGCAAGACCCGTTGCGCCAAGTCTGGATGAGACTGCATGTTCCAACTGCCTGGCGGCAAAATGCGGCAACCGCCGCCTTGGGCCAGATGCGGCAACAACCCCGCTATCAGCGGTTCTTCTGGATTTTATTATTCCTCGCTGCGGTGATCTGGCCATTCACCGCTTCACGCGGCGCGGTCGATATCATGACCCTGGCGCTGATCTATGTGATGTTGGGTCTGGGCCTGAATATCGTGGTCGGTTTCGCCGGACTGCTGGTGCTCGGCTACGCCGCCTTCTACGCGGTCGGCGCCTATGCCTATGCCCTGCTGGCCCTGCATTATGACCTGTCGTTCTGGCTCAGTCTGCCGATCGCGGCAGCGTTAGCCGCATTGATCGGCTTCCTGCTTGGTCTGCCGGTCTTGCGTCTACGCGGGGATTATCTCGCCATCGTCACCCTGGGGTTCGGTGAAATCACCCGGTTGCTGCTGAACAATCTCAACTTTTTAACTGGGGGTCCCGATGGCATCGGCAATATCCCGCGTCCCACCTTGTTGGGTCTGGAATTTAGCCGTCGAGCCAGTGAAGGCGGTACGACCTTCCACGAATTTTTTGGCCTGGACTATAGCGGCGACTACGGCGTGATTTTCATGTATCTGCTGGGACTGGCGCTGGTGTTGCTGATTCTTTTTGTGATCAACCGCCTGTTGCGGATGCCGCTGGGCCGGGCCTGGGAGGCGCTGCGTGAAGATGAAATTGCCTGCCGCTCACTGGGTCTGAATCCGACAACCATCAAGCTATCGGCGCTGACCCTGAGCGCGGCGTTCGCTGGACTGGCTGGAGCGTTCTTCGCTGCTCGCCAGGGCCATATCAACCCGGAATCGTTTACGTTTATCGAATCGGCGATGGTGCTGGCGATTGTGGTATTGGGCGGCATGGGTTCCCAATTCGGGGTCATGCTGGCCGCCATTGCCATTACCGCCTTGCCGGAATTGGCGCGCGGGTTCGATGAATACCGGATGCTGGCTTTCGGTCTGGTGATGGTGCTGATGATGATCTGGCGACCACAGGGCTTGATTCCCGCCGTCCGGCCTCGGATGGAGTTGCCGGAACGAGGAGAAGCGCCGCGATGAGTCTCGAACGGGCTAAAACGCCGGGCGCTGAATCCCGGCCCTTGCTGGAAGTTCGCCATTTGAGTATGCGCTTTGGTGGATTGCTGGCGGTGGACAATGTGGCTTTCGATGTTCACCGTGAACAGATTTTCGCCATTATCGGCCCGAACGGTGCGGGCAAGACCACGGTATTCAACTGCGTCGGCGGCTTCTACCGACCCACAACCGGCACGGTGGCGCTGAACGGACAAGCGCTCCACGGATTACCCAGCCATCATGTCGCCCAATGTGGGCTGGTGCGCACCTTCCAGAACGTGCGGCTGTTTAAAACCTTGAGTGTGGTCGAGAATCTGCTGGTTTCGCAGCACACCAAGCTGGAAACGCGGTTATTCCCCGGCTTGTTCAATACTCCGAAATACCGAGGCGCTGAGACCGAGGCGCTGGACCGGGCGGGATTCTGGCTGGAAAAGGTGGGTTTGCTGTCCGTCGCTAATCGCGAGGCGGGCAATCTCGCTTACGGTCAGCAACGGCGGCTGGAAATTGCCCGCTGCATGATCACTCAACCCCAGTTGCTGATGCTGGACGAACCGGCGGCGGGTTTAAATCCCCAGGAAACCCGCGATCTGGACCGGCTGATTAACGAGTTGCGCGCTGAACATCACGTCGCAGTTTTACTCATCGAACACGATATGAGTCTGGTCATGGGCATTTCCGATGAGATTCTGGTCATGGAATACGGTCGGCCTATTGCGACGGGTACGCCCACTGAAATTCGCAATAATCCCAAAGTGATCAAGGCGTATCTGGGGGAAGAGTGAACACGCTTGAGAAGTCTCATGCACCGCGCTGAACTCCTCGAACTGATCCGCAACGGCGAAAATTCCGGGGTCGAATTCAAGCTCGACCCCGTCGATAACGCTGATCTCGCCAAGGAAATCGTGGGTTTCGCCAATTTTATGGGGGGCGTGGTGCTGTTAGGGGTGGCCGATGATGGCAGCATCGCCGGTCTCACTCGTTCCAACCTGGAAGAATGGGTTATGGAACTCTGCCGGGTGAAAATCGACCCACCGCTCATTCCCTACTACGAACGGCTCCGCGACGTGGAACCCGGCAAAGAGGTTGCAGTAGTGCGGGTGTTGCCGGGTCCCAGCAAACCCTACGCCCGCGTTCATCACCACCGGCGGACCTATTACATCCGGGTTGGCAGCACGTCGCGGGAAGCCGGACGTGATGAACTGGAGCGGATGTTTCAGGATGCCGGACGGCTGCATTACGGCGCTAAGCCCGTCCCCGGCGCAACACTGGCTGATCTCGACCGGCGGCGTTTGAACCATTACTTCACGCAGACGTTGGGCCAAGAGCATCCTGCTGATGACGATACCGCCGCTTGGGAACGGTTACTGATCAATCTGGAACTGCTGGCGGATAGCGGTGGCGTCATTGCGCCCACTATCGACGGCCTGCTGCTGTTCGGCCGCCAGCCCCGCCGATTTCTGCCGCAGGCGGGCATTCGCGCCATTGCTTATGCGGGTATGGAACCCGACTACGCCGCCCGTGCTGATCAGCAACTGACCGCGCCGATGATACCGCTCCTGGCGGCGGATGGATCACTGGTGGAAATCGGCCTGGTCGAGCAGGCGCTGGATTTTGTCAATCGCAACACCCAACCCCACGCCCGCATTGTCCAGGGCCGACGCGAAGATCGATCGGCTTATCCTGGCGAGGCGTTGCGGGAAACCATTGTCAACGCGGTTGCGCATCGCGATTACGCGGTGGCTGGAGCCGATATCCTGCTGGCGCTCTACGCCGACCGACTGGAAGTGACCAGCCCGGGCCGGTTGCCGAATTCAGCAACGGTCGAGGGATTGAAAGCCGGCTTTCGCTATGCCCGCAATCAGACCCTGGTCAATGTACTGCGTGACTATCGCTATGTGGATTTTCGCGGCATGGGCATCCGCTACAAAATCATTCCCGGAATGCGCGCCCATAACGGCACCGAACCCGACTTGATCGCTACCGAACATGGCTTCACCGTTCGGTTGTGGCAAAGTCCGGCTAACGCCACTCCGCAAGGAACTCTCGCATGATGCTGAAACTGGAAAATGTCCACACCTTCTACGGTCAAATTGAGGCGCTCAAGGGCGTATCGCTCGATGTGTATCCCGGCGAGATCGTCACTCTGATTGGCGCGAACGGCGCGGGTAAAAGCACGTTGTTGCTGACGATCTGCGGTTCGCCGCAGGCCAGTCAGGGCCAGGTGTTGTTCGAGGGGCAGGACATCACCCATAAACCCACGCACGTCATCATGCAGTGCGGGATGGCGCTGGTGCCCGAGGGTCGGCGCATCTTCCCTGGGCTGACCGTGCAGGAAAATCTGCAAATGGGCGGATTCTTCGCCGACAAGGCGCGGCTGGAAACCGATCTGGAACGGATTTTTACCTTATTCCCCCGCCTCAAGGAGCGGCGCACTCAGCGTGGCGGCACCCTGTCCGGCGGCGAGCAGCAGATGCTGGCGATTGGCCGGGGGCTAATGGGTCGCCCCAGTTTGCTGTTACTGGACGAACCATCGCTGGGTCTGGCGCCGATTATCATCGCCCAGATTTTCCAGATTCTGAAAGAAATCCGTGAGGAAGGCGTCACTATCTTCCTGGTGGAGCAGAACGCCCACCGTGCTCTGCAACTGGCGGATCGGGGTTATGTGCTGGAAAATGGGCGGATCGTGCTGGCGGATAGCGGCGCCAATCTGCTGGCCAATGACGAGGTGCGGAAGGCTTACTTGGGGGGATGACGGCTGCCAAGCCTACCACCTTGCTGTAGTATAGGCACCTCCTCATCCAACCGTAGCACAGAAGGGCACATTCCCATGCTTCTGAATAAAGTGGACGCCGGTCATCACCTCCCTGAAGAATTCAATGTGATCATTGAGATTCCGGCGCATTCGGACCCGGTCAAATATGAAATCGATAAAGAAACCGGCGCGCTGTTTGTAGACCGCTTTATGAACGCCGCCATGCACTATCCCTGCAACTACGGCTACATTCCCAACACCCTGTGCGAGGATGGCGACCCCATGGACGTGCTGGTTGTGGCCCCATTGCCGGTGATCAGTGGTTGTGTGGTGCGCGCACGGCCGCTGGGCGTATTGAAAATGACAGATGAGAGTGGTGGCGACGCCAAGATCCTGGCGGTGCCGATCAAGAAGGAATGCACCCAGTTCGACGATATTAATTCCTACGAGCAGATGTCCAAGACACTGTTGGGCCGGATTGCCCATTTCTTCCAGCATTATAAAGATCTCGACTCTGGCAAGTGGGTCACTATCGATGGTTGGGATGGTCCGGAGGAAGCCAAGGCCGAGGTGATGCGGAGTGTGGAACGGTACAAAAATAGCCGCAAGTAACCCGCTGAACCAAACCCCCAGCCCAGGGGGAGCATGTCAGAGGAGCATCCAGGCCAAGCCCTGTACAACCAGCCAGGCATAACCGGCGGCCAGCACATCATCGAACATGATGCCGAAGCCGCCGCCTACCTGCTGATCCACTTGGCGGATCGGCCAAGGTTTGAAAATATCGAACAGCCGGAATAGCACGAATCCGGCGATGATCCACAGCCAGCCGGGCGGTGCGGCGATCATGGTGATCCAGTAGCCGATCACTTCATCCCAAACGATAGCCGGATGATCATGAACACCCAGATCGCGGGCGGTTCGGTCGCAAATCCATACTCCCAGCACAAAGCCGGCCACGGTGAGTAGCAGATAGATCCACAGCGGCAGAGGTTGCATCAACAGATACAGCGGAATAGCCGCCAACGTGCCGAAGGTGCCAGGCGCTTTCGGTGCGCACCCGGAACCAAAGCCCAGGGCTAGAAAATGCACCGGGTCACGGAATGCCCGAGCGCAAGGCTTCTTTAAGGGCAAGGTGGGTGGAGATGAAAGAGTCGGTAAGCGCCAAGACATTTTTCCTCCGCTGGGTCCAGTGAACCGGGAAATCGCTTGAATCATGGCGAATTGCCTAGATTCCGCCTAACCTTCCAGACAGTTTCCCAGCAATGAATCCCAAGCGCATATGAACTGGCCCAACACGGTACTGACTGAACGACTCGGCATTCGCTATCCTATCATCCAAGCGCCGATGGCGGGGGGGGCTGGCACGTCGCAACTGGTGGCGGCAGTGTCCAACGCCGGTGGCCTGGGTTGTTTGGCCGGCGGTTACCTGCACGCGGAACCCCTGCGCCAAGTGATTGCTGAAGTACGCGCTCTCACCGATCAACCCTTTGCCGTCAACCTCTCGGCGGCCCATCCGGCCAAACCCGACCCAGTCCGCATTGCCCGCGCCCACGAATTATTGGCGCCCTTCCGCGCTGAATTGGGCCTGCCGCCAGAGCCGCCGCCGTTGCCGGAATTACCCGGATTCGATGAGCAACTGGATGTGATTCTGGAGGCTGAAGTTCCCGTCTTAAGCTTCGTGTTCGGGACGCCAGATGCGGCGTATCTGGCGCTGCTGCGGGAGGCGGGAATTACCCTGTTAGGGGCCGCCACCCATCTGCTGGAAGGGATTGTGCTGGAGGAAAGCGGGGTGGATTTTATCGTTGCTCAAGGTGCTGAGGCGGGTGGGCATCGCAGTGCTTTTGTCGGCCATCCCGAGCAGGGTCTGGTCGGGGCGATGACGTTGACGCCATTGCTGGCCAAGCACATTACGGTTCCCATTATCACTGCCGGCGGCATTATGGACGGACGTGGCATTGCCGCTGCTCACATGCTGGGCGCGGTCGGCGTCCAGATGGGTACGGCCTTTCTGGCCTGCCCGGAAAGCGGCGCTCATCCGGCCTACAAAGCCTTGCTCAGCCAGGGTAGCGAAATCGCCACGATACTCACTCGGGTGTTTACCGGTCGCTATGGTCGGGTGCTGCGCAACCGATTAGTCAACGCCCTGCACGCTCATGAGGCGGAACTGCCAGGCTTTCCGTTGCAACTGTTTTTGACCCAGGATCTGCGACAAGCCGCTGCCGAGCAGGGCTTGACCGACTTTATGGCGTTGTGGGCTGGTCAGGGTTGCCACTTGTGCGAAGATCGGCCAGCCGCCGAACTGGTAGCCGCCTGGGTGGAGCAGGCGACCGTCTTGCTGAACGCCGGGGAACACCGGGAGCCGGTTCATGAGCCGAAGTCCAGAGGGTCGACGATAGACGATTTACCCGACCCGGCGTTCTTTATCTGACCGAGCGCTCTATCCCATACTGCGCTCGATAATCTTGCATCTTCTCCAGGCATTCCGCGTACTCCGGTCGTGTGGCCAGGTACGCAATCAATTCATTGAGCGTGACAAGGTGAGTGACGGCAATGCCATAGGCGTGTTCCACTTCCTGCACTGCGGATAACTCCCTTTGACCGCGTTCCTGCCGGTCCAGGGCGATGACCACACCAGCGGGAATGGCTTGATGCGTTTCAAGAATCTGCATTGTTTCGCGGATCGCGGTACCGGCGGTGATGACATCATCCACAATCAGCACCCGGCCCTGGAGCGACGCACCGACGATTAAACCACCCTCGCCGTGATCCTTGGCTTCCTTGCGATTGAAGCACCAGGGCCGGTCGAGGTCCTGCTGTTCGGCCAGGGCGATAGCGACGGCGGAAACCAGCGGAATGCCCTTATAGGCCGGCCCAAACAGCGTGTCGAATTCCAATTCGGCGGCGGTGATCGCAGCGGCGTAATAGCGGCCTAGCCGCGCCAGCGCCGCGCCGCTGTTGAACAATCCGGCGTTGAAGAAATATGGGCTGACCCGCCCCGATTTGAGGGTGAATGCGCCGAAGCGCAATACGCCCCGGTCAATGGCAAAGTCGAGAAAGTCTCGCTGATAGCCGTGCATGGTAGGAGATTCCAGTGATGAGAGAGACGAATGCCGTATGATAGCCGCTCCCTCAATAAAACCCTTCTCCCGTCCTGCGGGGGATTCCGTCCCGCTTCCAACGACGATCCGATTTCATCATGCGTGTGATCACCTTCAACGCTAACGGCATCCGCGCCGCCGCCCGCAAGGGCTTCTTCGACTGGCTGGCCAGGCAGGACGCCGATGTGGTCTGCATTCAGGAAACCAAGGCGCAGGCTCACCAGTTGCTGGCAGAGGACTGTCAGCCGCCCGGCTATCATTGCTATTACCACGATGCCGAGCGCAAGGGCTACAGCGGGGTCGCGTTGTACGCCCGTCGCGAACCGGATGACGTGCGAACCGGGCTGGACTGGCCGGAATGCGACACGGAAGGGCGCTGGCTGGAAGCGCGGTTTGGCAACCTCAGCATCGTGTCGCTCTATCTGCCCTCCGGCTCCTCCAGCCCGGAACGGCAGGCGGTGAAATTCGACTTTATGGCGCGACTGGCTGAACCATTACGGGCGATGCAGGCCAGCGGTCGCCACTACATCCTGTGCGGCGACTGGAACATCGCTCATCAAAAGATTGATCTGAAAAACTGGCGGGCCAATCAGAACTATTCCGGTTTTCTGCCGGAGGAGCGGGCCTGGTTGGATGAAGTGTTCGGCCCGCTGGGCTGGGTGGACGCCTTTCGGGTGGTGAATCCCGAACCGGATCAATACACCTGGTGGTCGCATCGGGGCCAGGCCTGGGCGAAAAATGTCGGTTGGCGAATTGATTATCAAATCATCACGCCCGGAGTGGCGGACAAGGTGTTAGCCGTCGCCATTTACCGGGAACAGCGCTTTTCCGATCATGCCCCGCTGATCATGGATTATGACGATGCCTTTTGATTCCCCCCACCGCTCCAGCCGCGACATCTTGCGGGTCTTTCTCAGCGGCCGGATGCTGACCGCTTTATTGATGGGCTTTTCCTCGGGCCTGCCGCTGCTGCTGGCCACGGGTTCAGTGCTGCAAGCCTGGCTGAAAGAGGCTGGAGTCGATTTGGGAACGATTGGACTATTCGCCCTGGTCGGTCTGCCTTACACCCTGAAGTTCCTGTGGGCGCCGTTGCTGGATCGTTTCGCACCACTGTCGGGTATGGGTCGGCGACGGGGTTGGCTGCTACTGATTCAATTGACGTTGATTGCGGCCATCGCCGGGCTGGGGCTGACCGATCCGACGCAAAGCTTGCCGCTGGTGACATTAGCAGCGTTTCTGACGGCGTTCTTTTCCGCTTCGCAGGATATCGTCATTGACGCCTACCGCCGTGAGTCGCTGGCCGACGATGAGCAAGGGCTGGGCGCTTCGCTCTATGTCAACGGCTACCGGATCGGGATGCTGCTGTCCTCCGGCGGCGGGTTGATCCTGGCGGATATCATCCCGTTCCAGGCGGTGTACTGGGTGATGGCGGTGGCTATGTTGCCCGGCTTGATGACGACCCTGTTCTGTGTGGAGCCACTGGTGGCCGCCGGTACGCCCCGAACCTTGCGTGAAGCGGTGGTGCAACCCTTTACCGAGTATTTTTCCCGCCAGGATGCGGTGTTAATTCTGCTATTCGTGTTGCTGTACAAGGTCGGCGAGATGATGGCCAGCCAGATGACCACGCCGTTTTATCTGGACCTGGCGTTCACTAAGACCGAGATTGGCACCGTGGTCAAGCTGTTTGGCTTCTGGGCAACGGTGATTGGTGGATTGCTCGGTGGCGTGCTAATTCTGCGGATGGGGTTGTATCGCTCGTTGTGGACCTTCGGGGTATTACAAGCTATCGGCCTGATTGGCTTTGTGATTCTGGCCCGGCTGGGTCATAGCGTACCTGGACTGGCGTTGGCTGTGACTAGTGAAAACCTGTTCAGCGGCATGGCGACTACTGCGTATGTGGCGTTCATGGCCACGCTGACCAACCGGAAATTCACCGCCACCCAGTACGCTCTCCTGAGCAGCCTGATGGGCGTTCCCCGGGTCATCGTCAACACGCCGACCGGCTATCTGGCCGAATGGCTGGGCTGGGAAGGTTTTTTCCTGTTCTGCATGGCCGCTACCGTGCCGGGTCTGTGGTTGTTGACCCGGTTCCGGGCGTGGATGGAAACACCAACGGAAACCGGCAAAATTTGAGCTGGCTGGCGATTCAGGCCGGATTCATCGCAGCAATTTTAGATTGGAAGTACCTTAAACAGATCTTGCATGATGAGGAGGAGCCTGATGAAGAAAAATCTCATGTTTGGAATGGCCGGGCTGGTCATGGCGTTCGGAGTGCAAATGCAGGCGGAAGCCATGCAATGGAACACGGTCCGCCCAGGTTCTACGTTCCGCTCATTCAATCTACGAACGGCGGCCCCGGAGGCTTGCCGTGAAGCCTGTTTCAACAATCGCTACTGCCGGGCTTGGACTTATGTCAAACCTTATACGCTGTACGGTTCACGGCCGCGTTGCCTGTTGAAGGATGCTGTCCCGCCGCCTCGGCGCGATCGTTGCTGCGTGTCTGGAGTGAAATCACCGCACTATCGCTATTGATGAAACCACCGCCGCTTCGTTCCCAAACTCAATGGGAACGAAGGGCTAAGTCAGCGCCAGCGTAGCAATGATCACCCCAGTATCTTCCGGGCAGGGATGCAGGGTGAAACCCATCGCTCGGCACAGCGCCAGCATGGGCTCATTTTCCCGCAGGATTTCCCCGTATAGCTCCCGAAGCCCCCGGTCGCGGGCGTAGTCGATCAGCCGGCGCAACAGCAGACTGCCCAGACCGATGCCGGTCGCTTCCCGCAGCAAAATAATGGCGAATTCCGCACGTTCCTGATTCGGTTCGCTGACGAGCCGGGCGACGCCCCAGCCTTCCTGCGCCTGATTGGGACGTTGTCGGAAGACCACCAGCGCCATTTCCTGGTCATAGTCAATCTGGGTCAGCCGGACCGCTTCAGCATGGGTTAATTCCTTTAGCGCATGCATGAAACGCATTCGAATGTCCTCACGCGACAGGCGGGCGAAGCCAGCGATGAAGACCGGCGCATCCTCTGGGAGCACCGGACGAATGAGCAGAGTTGAACCGTCTGGCAGAGTCAGGGATTCCTCAAGTTCATGCGGATAGGGACGCGCCACCGGAGTCGCTCCCCAAATAAAAATAATCGTGCGTTAAGGCAGCCAAGGCGAGTGTTCAGACTTGCTCGTGCAAACCGCATTCGCGCTTGAGGCCAAAGAAACGGGTGTCTTCCGGGCTCATGCCATCGACCAGCCGGCGAGTGGTATGCACATCACCGATGGAAACATAGCCCTGTTCCCACAAGGGATGGTAGGGCAGCCCATGTTGACTTAAATAGCGGTAAATATCGCGGTCAGTCCAATCGATCACTGGGTGAATCTTGCAGCGGCCATTGCGCCATAGCAATACTTCAAGGTGCTGGCGGCTCTTGGCCTGCTGTCGCCGCAGCCCGGAGATCCAGGCTTCTGCGCCAAGATCGCGCAGCGCCCGTTGCATGGGCTCGACTTTATTTAAATGATTGTAACGCTCGATGCCCGCCAGTCCCTGCTCCCACAGCTTGCCATAGCGGGCTTCCTGCCAGGCCGGACTATATTGGGCGCGGTAGATGCGAAGATTGAGAGAGAGTCGTTCGCATAGCCCATCGATAAACCGGTAGGTCTCCGGAAACAGGTAACCGGTGTCAACCAGCACTACCGGAATGTCTGGGTGCTGCTGAGTGATCAAGTGTAAACAGACCGCTGATTGTGCGCCAAAGCTGGAGGTCATGACGATCCGGTCAGAGAAATTTTCCAGCGCCCACGCCACCCGCTGTTCAGCACTTTGCGTTTCCAGCTGACGGTTCATCGTGTCCAGGTCGAACCCGGGCTGATCGATAGTGTGTTGGGATACAGTTTGCTCCTGAATCCGGGTCATCAAGGGTGTCCTTGTCGTTTTTGGCGCAGGGTGAGGAAGTTGTGACCTGAAGATTTGACTATTTTTTATAAGCTAGCAGCCCGCTAATCAATCTAAAAGAAATGAATATCTATATGGTTATTTCTTTTTGATATTGAAATAGCGTCAACCCGCCTGTTTTGGGCAGTATTGCGGCCTTTCGCAATCCATCCAGTCAATTCGCTGAGCTCTCCAGCGCCGAGCCATGCGGACAGTCGGGACGAACACAATGACCATAGAGAGTCAGCCGATGTTCAACCAGCTCAAAACCAAGTTGCCGAGCGATCAACCGCTGTCGTCGCTCGATTTCCTCATCACAGAACTCCTCGATTCGCCCGCATTCCAGGCACAAAATATGATCATGGTGCTCGCCCAAATCGAGTTCAAACACCGACTGGCCGCCCTCGAAATGGTGGCGTTTGACCAACCCGGCCGTCTGGAACTGGGTTAAAACCCGATACACCGTCGGCAGCCCGATCTCCTCGCCGGACTCGGCCAACATCCGATGAATCACCTCAGCAGTCAAATGCGGACTCTCTGGATGCTGTAGCATTTTGAGGATTTTCATACGCGGCAGCGTGACCTTCAGGCCCGCTTGCTTGAGTTCTTTCGCGCCCATGCGGCATTCTCCCGTCATTGCGTTTCGCCAAGGGTTATCCTGGTGCGCTATGATTACGAATCATCTTCACCAGCTACCCGGGTTTTGCCTTCCATGCTGCACATCTCCCTACGCGCCGCCGGTCTCCTGCTCCTGTCGTTGACGGCGGGCTGCGAATCGCTATTGCCCAGTTTCTATACGGTCCCAGTGCGCCAGGGCAATTACATTGACCAAGCGACGGTCGCTCAGTTGCGAACCGGTATGACCCGACAACAGGTTCAACGCCTGATGGGGACGCCGTTGATCGCTGATCCCTTTCACCAAAACCGGTGGGATTATTACTATCAGTACGGCCAGGGCGGCAAGGTCACTGAACAGCGTCGTGTGACCCTGTTCTTCAGCGGTGACACGCTGGCCCGCTTTGAAGGGGCCGACTAACCGCCCTCCGGCTCCAAATCGCCGCCGCCCTTGCGCATCTTTTTGCCTTCGGCAGCGCGCTGCTTGCGCACCGCCTTGGGATCGGCTAATAGTGAGCGGTAAATTTCGACGCGGTCACCGGCGCGCACGGTCGCCGACAGTTTGCCGAGTTTGCCAAATACCCCGACCTTGGCGGTGGACACCTGAATTTCCGGGAACTGTTCCTGAATGTGGGACTGGATAATCGCCTGCTCCAGTGTTGCGCCAGCGGGAACATCCACTGGAATGATGGCCTGCCGGTCAGGACGGGCGTAGGCGACTTCAACCCGGATGGTCGCTGTGACGTCGGCGGGATTAGCGTCGGCCATATAAATCCACTGCCCGTTTGCAAAAAGCGTCCACCAGCGAATTGGCGATTTGTTTGAACACGGGTTCGACCACCTTGCGCAATAGCGCGTTGGAAAATTCAAATTCCATATCCAGGGACACCTTACAGGCGTCATCTCGCAACGGCTCAAAACGCCAGTAACCTTCCAGGCGCTGAAAGGGACCCTCCAACAGGCGAATATCAATCATCTTGTACTTTTGCATACGATTGCTGGTAGTGAAGGTCTTATGCACGGCGCCTTTAGCCATTTCAATCGTTGCACGTAATTCGTCTTCGCCGCAGAGAACGACACGGGTCGACCGGCACCAGGGCAGGAATTGAGGATAGGTTTCGATATCATTGACCAGATTATACATTTCCGCCGCTGAATACAGCACCAGCGCGCTTTTTTTCACAGTCGCCACGACCTGATCTCCGTTGCGGCGTTATAGTGTAGTTGGACTCTCGCCTCGCAAGTTTGGTTGAATCCGTGTCCATCCTCAAGCATGGCGTATCGGGCGGCGAGCGTCGGTATGCCTACAGGGTTCCTTATGAGCAAGAAAAAATCAGCGCCCAGCGGCCAGATCGCCGGTAACAAGAAGGCGTATCACGACTATTTCATCGAAGAGCATTTCGAAGCCGGTTTGTCCCTGCAAGGCTGGGAAGTCAAGAGCTTGCGGGCGGGACGCGCCCATCTCAAGGAGAGCTATGTGCTGTTGCATAACGGCGAGGCATTCCTGTTAGGCTGTCATTTGTCGCCACTGACTTCAGCTTCAACCCATGTACAGACTGACCCAACTCGCACCCGCAAGCTGTTATTGCATAAAGAGGAAATCAGCCGGCTGATCGGGTCGGTCGAGCGTAAGGGCTATGCTCTCATCCCGTTGGCGCTGTACTGGAAGCGCAACCGGGCCAAGCTGGACATCGGTCTGGCGCGGGGTAAAAAAGAATATGACAAGCGGGCGACGGAGAAAGATCGGGACTGGGAGCGCGATAAGCAACGGTTGATGCGGGAGCGGTAAATCCTTGGAACTTTTCTGATATCAGACTATCATAACCCTTCACCCATGGGGGCGATTCCGGGTTTCGACGTGGATTGCAAAACCCAAGGCGCATGCCGAGGATGCAGCTCACCTCGTTAAACGTGCTGTAAATCATAGTTGCCAACGACGACAGCTACGCTCTGGCGGCCTAAAGCCCGCTAGCCTCTGACCGAAACTTGCTTGTGAGGTTCGGAGCCTTTCGGGGCGCTTCAGGGGTCGACTAACACAAGCTCGCCACCGAACCTGTCTGGGGGGGAGGGGCTAAAACTCACCGGAACCGCCGTTCGCCGTCCTGCCGGTCGGGTTGCGAAAGGTTAAATCAAAGACCAGGCTAAGCATGTAGGGCCGAAGGCAGAGGATCTGCGGACGGGGGTTCGATTCCCCCCGCCTCCACCAAGCAACACAAAGGCTCGGAATTTTTTCCGGGCCTTTTTCTTGCCCGAAATCCCTGGGCGGCGCGGATATAGAACAACACGGCGATGGGCAAACGCCATCGCCCCAGCATGGATGGGATGGGCGCAATGCCAACATTGAACTGGATCGGGAAGGAAGCCGTGGTCAAGCACCACAAGGACGTGCCGTTCCGTCTGCTGGAGCCAGCATCGGAACTCTCGCTCCCCGCGCCTTCCGGGGGCGATTACGGCGGTAACCTGATCGTGCAGGGCGACAATCTGCACGCGCTGAAGGCGCTGCTGCCGCGCTACGCCGGACAGGTGAAGTGCATCTACATTGACCCGCCGTATAACACGGGCAACGAGGGCTGGGTTTATAACGATAACGTCAACAGCCCGGAAATTCGCAAATGGCTGGGTGAAACAGTCGGCAAGGAAGGCGAAACGCTGGATCGGCACGACCGCTGGCTGTGCATGATGTATCCGCGTCTGGTGCTGCTGCGGCAGTTTCTGCGCGAAGACGGCGCGATCTTTGTGTCCATTGACGATAACGAGGTGGCGACACTGCGGTTGCTGATGGATGAGATTTTTGGCAAACGAAACTTTATAGAATCAATTATCTGGGAAAAGAACTACGCTCCAAAAGCCTCTGCACGCCATTTTTCAGAAGCGCATGACTATGTAGCGGTGTACGCGCTTAATGCTGATAAATGGACTAGAAATCTTATCCCGCGCTCAGAAAAACAAGACAAGCTTTACAAAAATCCTGACAGCGATCCGCGTGGAAATTGGCGACCCAATAATTTGGCTGCGCGCAATTACTACAGCAAAGGAACTTACCCAATCACATGTCCCTCAGGGCGTGTCATTCCAGGGCCACCAAAAGGCTCGTATTGGCGTATTTCGGAAGACAAGTTGAAAGGGATGAACGCCGACGGGCGAATTTGGTGGGGAACTGATGGAAACAATGTTCCCGCCCCGAAGATATTTTTGTCGGAAGTAAAACAAGGCGTTGTACCGATGAGCCTCTGGCCTTACGGAGATGTCGGGCATACTCAAGAGGGCAAGCGGGAGTTGCTTGAACTCGTTGATTTCGGAAACTCTGATGATGTCTTCATCACGCCAAAACCCACCCGCCTGATCCAGCGCATTCTGCAAATCGCCACCGACAAAGACTCAGTGATTCTCGACAGCTTTGCCGGTTCCGGCACAACCGGCCACGCCGTACTCAAGCAGAACGCCGAAGACGGCGGCAATCGCCGTTTCATCCTCATGGAAATGGACGACAACATCGCCCGCAACGTCACCGCCGAGCGCATCAAACGGGTCGCCAGCGGTTACACCAAAGGCACCCTCACCCCCGACCCCTCTCCCGCAAGCGGGCGAGGGGAGAAGAGGGTCGAAGGTCTCGGCGGCGGCTTCCAGTTCTGCCGCCTGTCCGCCGAACCTCTGTTCGACGCCGACGGCCAGATTCGCAGCGACGTGAGCTTCGCCCAACTCGCGGAATTCGTTTGGTTCGCTGAAACCGGAACCGGCTTCCCTCACCCTGGTTCTCTAACGCTGTCGCCCCTGTTGGGCGTCCACCAAGGCCGCGCCATCTATCTGCTCTATAACGGCATCCTCAAGGATAAATCCGTGGGTGGCGGCAATGTGCTGACCAGCGCAGTATTCGACCTGCTCCCGAAGTTCGTCGGCCCCAAAGTGATCTATGCCGCCGCCAACCGCATAGGTTCGCGGGCGCTGCGCGAAGGCGTCACCTTCAAGCAAACGCCTTATGCGCTGGAGGTGTGAAAGTGAATCTGGAAGTGTGAAAGTGAATAATTTCGGCATCATTCATTTCATCGTTGTTGCGGGAGTACTGTCATGGCAACCCTGATTCAGACTGAAATTCCCGACCAACTGGCGCAACAGGCCCGGCGCATGGTCGAGCATGGTTGGGCAACAGACGTTAATTCAATCATTACCGAATCGCTGCGCCGCTATCTGGAATCGCATCAGGAAGTTTTGCGCGAGCAATTTATTCGTGAGGACGTTGAGTGGGGCCTCAAGGGTAATGATTGAGCCAACGCTTTTGTGTCGCGGCGGTTCGGTCGTGGTCGTTTCCGATGCCGGGCCGCTGATCCATCTGGATGAACTGGGCTGTATCAAGCTGCTGGCGGATTTTTGCATCGTTCATGTGCCGGATGCGGTTTGGATGGAAGTGGAACGGCATCGCCCCCAATCGTTTCAACAGCCCGGCCTCCCGCTGGCGAGATGTTCGCCGCCGGACTCCGAGCGGGTCGGGGTTCTCAGGGCGCTCAATACCTTGCATATCGGTGAAGTTCGTCATCACCCAGAAGGCGCTGGCCGAGGGCTGGGACTGTCCCTTTGCCTACATCCCGCGATTACGACGGGCGCTTTGGGCATTTTGAGTTCCGCAAGCACTTCTATGGCCGCATCGGCGACTTCGACAGCAGGGAAGAATTTGAATGCGCCTGCTGGCTGGATATTCAGGCGCAACAGGGACGTATCCACTTCTGGGTGCGCAATCTCGTTCGGCGTGAAGGCAGTTCGTTTTTCCTGCAAAAGGCCGATGGCCGTTTCTACCCGGATTTTCTCTGCCAATTGCCGGGAGCTGACGGCCAAACCGGGCCAGTCCTTGCCGTCGAATACAAGGGGGCAGATCGCTGGACCGCTGCCGAGGATGACCGCTTGATTGGCGGGCTATGGAATAATCTTTCGCAAGGGCGCTGCCGATTTGTGATGGTCAAGGACAAGCGGTGGGACTGGATTGAGCCGTTTCTGACTTGACCCTCGACGTTGCCATTATCAGTGCCCTGTGCGCCTCGCGCCGTTCTACAATCTGCGGCATGAAACTCCCAAGCTCCCAACGAACCCTGATCGTGCAGCCATTGCCCGGCATCGGCGACATGATTTGGCATCTGCCGCATATTCACGCCATTGCCGCTACCAGCCTTGATTTTCAAGTGGATATTTTGACTAAGCCGCGTTCCCAGGCCGATCGGTTGCTATGCGCCGATCCCTGCGTGCGGCGCGTACTGTGGCTGGAGCGCGAACGCGACCATGCCGGGGTGCGCGAGGTGCTTTTCGGTCATCACGGGGTAGCGCATCTTTTTCTCCTGAACAGATGACCCCATGACAATGCTGTTCACCGCAGAAGCCAAGCTCGGCATTTGCTTGCAGGCTTGATCAAGCCTTGACGGAGTTCAAGCGCAGCATCAGCGTCATCGGATGCTGCGGCGACTCCTGGAAGCCATAGTGCTCGTAGAACTGTTTCGCACGGTCGTGAAGGGCGTGGACGAGCAGCGCCCGGACACCGGCGTTCTGCGAAACGTTCACCGCACGACCGACTGCGTCCTGCAGTAAGGACGCTCCAAGCTGGATGCCTTGGGCCCGATGGTCAACGGCCAGCCGGGCCAGAACCATCACCGGCACCGGATCGGGCATGTTGCGCCGCACACTGCTGGTTGCCGCTTGGTGTGAAACCGCACCTGCGGCCATCGCGTAGTAGCCGTAGACACGGCCGTCCTGATCCGTGACGACGAAGGTGCGGCTCGCGCCGCTCAACGGGTTAGTCAGTGCCCGGCGCTTGAGCCAATCATCGAGGCTGGCTTCCCCACAAGCGAATTCGTGCGGGACATGGGTGGCAGCCAGCGGGACCGGTGCGCTCAGTTGCAAGGTCATACCGCGCCGGTGCCCCAGGGCGACTTGACAGCCATGAGGCGTTCAAGCCCGGGATTTGGACCGGGGGGCGCATCGAGCATGGCCGTGAACTGCTTGAACTTGTCGGCGTCCAGGCCGAAAAAGACTTGATCCAGCACCACCGACTGAGCTCGGTCGCAAGCCGCTTCGAGCATGAAGTCCGAGCGGTTTTTGCCAAGCAGGCTGGCCGCGTGATCGATCAGATCACGCTGTTCGGGCAAGGCCCGCAGATTGATGGCGGCGTCACGCATTGAACCCTCCTATTCGCGCATACACAACAGATACACGCACTTTGGCCAATCGTGTAGCCGTTGTCAACACGCCGTCGCGGCGTCTGCCGCAGGTGCGGGTGCCGATTGGTGGACGGTTTCGGACGCCGAAACCTACTCTCCGCGGCTGCTCCACTTCGGATGGATGTCCATGGAAACGGCCAAATGATCTAAAACCGGGACCGCATTCTTGCGGACGGAGTCTGGTTCAGATGACGGACGCGGGTTCGGTTCCGTGTTCCACCACCAAGCAACACGAAGGCTCGGAATTTTTCCGGGCCTTTTTCTTGCCCGAAATCCCTGGGCAGCGCGGATATAGACAGGACTTTCGCTTTCTGTCATTCCCGCTGGCGCGGGAATAACGGATTTACAGGTTTAGCGAGAGTCCTGTAAAGAATAGCGTTCACTTTAGAGGGGTAACTTTTGGGGTAACAGCGAGTGCTGAAAATAAAAACTGAACAACCACTAGCTTTAAGCTGGTGGTTGTTCAGTCCGGCTCACCCTTCGCTGCATTCAGCGACTGCAAAAACGCTTCTGCGGGTTCGGGCCGACCGTAGAGATAACCTTGGTAACAGTCGCAATGGCGCGCCCGCAGGAAATCTGCCTGTTCGACCGTCTCCACTCCCTCCGCAACGACTGACAAGGACAGATGCCGGGCCACTGCCAGAATGGCTTCCACCAGCGCCGTATTGCGTGAGTCGTCAGGCACCCCGCGCAGAAAACTCTTGTCAATCTTCAACTCATCGACCGGCAGGCGACTCAAATAGGCCAGCGAAGAGTAGCCGGTGCCGAAATCATCGATAGACAAATGAATGCCTAGCGCCTTGAGTGCTGACAGGATCGCGATAGCGCCGTTAATATCTTGAATAGCCAGCCCTTCGGTGACTTCCAGGGTCAGCCAGGCTGGATCAGCGCCCGTAGCGGCCAGCGCAGCCTTAACCCGGGTCGCGAAATGCGGTTGGCGAAACTGCCGGGGACTGACATTGATTGCTAACCGCAACGGTTGACCCGCAGTGGTCAACCGAGCCAGCAAACGACAGATTTCCAGCAACACCCACTCACCCATAGCGATGATCAGGCCGGTTTCCTCAGCCAGTGGGATGAAGTGATCAGGCGGCACCAGACCTCGCTCAGGATGTTGCCAGCGCAGCAACACCTCGGCGCCGATGACACGGGCATTGCTGTCTACTTGTGGTTGCAAATACAGGCGCAGTTGATTTCGTTCAATGGCGTAGCGCATTTCGCCCTCCAGCGTCATGCGCGCCTCTACCCCGGTTTGCATGGCGGCTTCAAAAAACCGCACCGCGTTGCGTCCAGCCGACTTGGCTTGATGCAAAGCGGTTTCAGCCTGCTTGAGCGGCTCGTCACCGGCTGCCCCTTGGCCAGGGAACAAGGCGACGCCAACACTGGCGCCCAGTACATAAGTATGGTCTTGCCACTGGATCGGCATCGACAGCGCCAAGCGAATTTTCTCCGCTACGCCACGGGCGAACCGAACAGCGATTTCCTCTACATCGGCCAGTTTGGCCAGCAATACGGTGAACCGGTCGCCACCGCAGTGGGCGACGATATCTTCGGCGCGCAGGAATCGGGTTAGGCGCAGCGCCACTTCCAGGAGGAGGTGGTCGCCGATGGCATGACCGCGAGCGTCGCTGATGCGCCGGAAGTCGTCCACATCCACAAACAACACAGCCCCATAATACCCGCCACGCTGCGCAGCAGCTTGGGCTTTAGTGAGATGATCAGTGAACAACCGTCGGTTGGGCAGTTGGGTCAACGGATCGTAGTGGGCGAGTTGATGCAGTGCATTTTCCGCAGCTTTTTGCTCGCTCAGGTCGAACAAAGTCGCTACAAAATGGGTTATTTCATCCTCAGGGGTGCGCACCGTGGCAATGGATTCCCACTGCAGATAAAGTTCGCCATTCTTGCGCCGGTTCCAGATTTCACCGGCCCAGCGACCTTCCGTCAACAAGCTTTGCCATAGAACGGCGTAAAATTCTGCGTCGTGTTTTCCGGATTTGAGCAGGCGTAGATTTTGGCCTACCGCCTCGTTAGCAGCGTAACCGGTGAGCTGGGTAAAGGCCGGGTTGACTTGTTGAATAATGCCACTGCGGTTGGTGATGAAAGTCGCCGCTTTGGAATTCTCAAAGGCTGTTACAGTCAGCCGGGTTTGCTCCTCAATTTGCCGGTATCGATCCAGATCACGCCGCGCACGCCGCAACATGATCCCCAGCACGACAACCATCGCCAGTGGGATCAAAGCCAGCAATAGCCATAAAGAATTCATACTGGTCCTTGATGGTCTGTCCAGTTTTTTTGTCAGGAAAAACGCTTTTCTTACAACAGATTTTACCGACTCTGGCGCGACAAGTTCTACAAAAAATTTACAGCCAAACCGATTTCGTAGATCCCGAACAGGATAACCAGCATTCCGGCAGTGATGCGAACACCAGGGCGGCGGATGAAACCCGCCAGGGTCGCCGCGACCGTTCCCATCGCCAGCAACGTTGGCAATGTCCCCAAGCCAAAGCTGAGGAGTAGCAGGCCACCTTCCAACGCCCCGCCTGCACCCATCGCCCAGACCAGCGTGCTGTAGATCAGGCCGCACGGCAGCCAGCCCCAGACCAGGCCAATACCCCAGGCCTGCAATAGAGTGCGCACAGGAAAGAATCTTCGGCCCAACGGCTCAATGCGCCGCCAGAGTATGCCGCCGACTTGCTCCAGCCGACGCAGCGTTCCGTGCCAGCCGGCCAGATACAGACCCAGCAGGATCATGAACAGCCCAGCGATGATTTGCAGTCCCAGTTGAGCGTGATGCACCGACATGAGATGCGCCGCCCACGCCCCGACCCCGCCGGCCAGCATACCGGCGACGACATAACTCATGATCCGTCCCAGGTTATAGGCCAGCAGAAAGGACAGACGGGTTCGTAGCGGGCGCCCTGGCGCCGGCGGCAGTCCCAGAGTGAGCGCGCCGACGATACCGCCGCACATGCCAAAACAGTGTACGCCGCCGGTCAGACCGATCAGGAAAGCGGCGGGATACAGTAGATCAGGGGTCACATCGCTGCTCCTAGCGCAACACTACCGTTTTGCTGCCGTTCACAAACACCCGGCGTTCCAGGTAATAGTGCAGGGCGCGGGCCAGCACTATGTTTTCGATGTCGCGCCCGACTGCCGCCAGTTGTTCCGGGGTCTGGGCATGATCGACCCGCTCTACTTCCTGTTCGATAATCGGCCCTTCGTCCAGGTTGGTGGTGACAAAATGGGCGGTGGCGCCGATCAGTTTCACGCCCCGGTGATAAGCCTGATGATAAGGTTTGGCGCCCTTGAATCCTGGCAGGAAGGAGTGGTGAATATTGATGATCCGCCCAGCCAGCGCCTGGCACAGCTCCGGGGAAAGAATCTGCATATAGCGGGCGAGAATCACTAATTCCGTGCGGGTTTGCTCCACCAGTTTCAGAATTTCCCGCTCTTGCGCCGGTTTGGCGCCTGGCGTGACCGGCAAGTGGTGATAAGGAAGCGCGTGCCATTCTGCCAGATGCGCCAGTTCGCCGTGATTGGAGACGATGGCGGCAATATCCATCGGCAACGCTCCGGTACGGTGCCGGTACAACAGATCATTCAGACAATGTTCAGCTTTGGACACCAAGATCATCACCCTGGGTCGCTGACGTGGACTGTAAAGACGCCAGTCCATTGCGAATTGCTGGGCCAGTGGGGTGAAGTGTTCCAGCAGCACGGGTTCGGTCGCTTCGTCCAAGTCGAACACTAGCCGCATGAAAAACTGGCCTGATTCAGTGTCGCTGAACTGATCAGATTCAATGATATTACCGTGACGGGTTGCCAGTAAGCCGGATACCGCAGCGACAATGCCGACCCGATCCGGGCAGGCGATAGTTAAAACATAACGAAGAGATGGCATGAGTAAGGTCTTGAGTGGTTGCGCTAAAAGAGCCGCATTGTAGGTGAAAGCGCCGGTGAGGAAAATTAGATAGATATCAAATTTTTAGTATTTTTTTGACTGCCGGCCTGAAGCTGCGTCAAGCCGTGGTGGATCATTGACTGCGTGTGCAGCTCTTCTCGATTCGGTGCATGAGTTCAATTTCGCGCAAAGTGCCGCTCTTCAACTAATACTCATTCTTAGCAGATTAAACGATATTTTGAGTTGTGCTGACGCAGCGCCTTGATCGCCCAGGGCGTCGTCCCAGGCTAAAATGAGTACGCCCCTTTGGGGCTTGAAGACAAATCCCAGGGAACGCCTGGGATTCTTGAGCAGCGGTGCGGATTCCCCTCCTTGACCAAAGGGGAGAACGCCATACAGCATTCGGTATTGGAAAATCACGCCCCTTTCCACTGGTGGAGGAGGGGTCTGGGGTGAAGGAGAGCCTTGATGCGTGAATTGCAATCAGGACAGAATCAACCGATTGGCAGTGGTCGCATTGTCGTTGGCGTTAGCGGCGAGCCACGCGAGGATTTTGAAGCGAAAACCCAGGTCGGTGCAGTGCTGCTGGGCGCTGATGGGCGAGCGAATGATCTGTCCGCCTTGGTGAGTGCGGAACAACCTCGATCTCCAGATGGCTCGGTCGTGTTCACCGGCTATCCCCCGGAATTTCGTATTGAGCTGGATGCAGTGCCAGCGACAGTGGCGCACATCGCTATGGTACTAGCGGTCAAACCCGGTCAATCAGCGGGCGTGACCTTCGGGGTGTTCACCGTGATCCGGGTTTGGTTGACCGACAACGCCGATAAGCCCATGTTACTGTTTTCATTACCGCCGGCTTGTCGTGGCGAGACGGCGATGATTATGGGGGAACTGTATCGTTATCAGGGACAGTGGAAGTTCCGGGCGGTAGGCCAAGGGTTCGCCGCCGGATTACCCGCGCTGGCGGCGCACTTTGGCCTGCCGGCGCCGGAATGCCGTTCCGTTGCTCAGCCCGGATCACGCCCGCCGGCTGATCCAGCCTCATTCAGTGGCACCGGCTTCTGTGTCCATGCCGATGGTTATGTGTTGACCAATCACCACGTCATCGACGGCGCCCGGGAGATGCTGGGTCGTTCGCCGCGCCAACGGTGCCGGCTGGAACTGGTGTTCGCCGATCCTACCAATGATCTGGCCTTGCTGCGGGCCGATGCATCCCTGCCGGGGGTCGCGGTGTTCCGCGATGGGCGGCAGGCGCAACTGGGCGAGGCGGTGATCGTGATCGGCTACCCATTGGGCGGTCTGCTCGGTTCCGGGCCGCAGGTCACTACGGGCAATATCAGCTCGCTGATTGGCCCCGGCGACGATACCCGCTCCCTGCAATTTACCGCGCCCACTCAATCTGGCAACAGCGGCGGGCCGTTGCTGGACAGTGAAGGCGCCATTGTGGGTGTGGTCAGTTCCAAGCTGAACGCCGTGCGCGTCCATGAAATGACCGGTGACATTCCCCAGAATGTGAATTTCGCCATCAAGGCGGCATTGGCGCGTGGCCTTTTGGAGGCGGTCGGCATTGATTACCAAAGCCGCGTCACCCGTTCCACCCGTTCCACCGCCGACATTGCTGCCGAGGCCCGTGATTTCGTGGTAAAAATCGAGTGTCAAGCTTAACCTCCCGGTTTTCGCCATTCACTGTCCATTTTCCCAGGAGCCTTCATGCCTTCTGCATTGAACTTGCCACTGCTCATTGAACCCGAGGCGCTGCAAATTGATCTCGCTGATCCCGCCGTGCTGATCGTTGATCTGTGCGATTCGGTGAGTTACGCCGCTGGTCATATTCCCGGCGCGGTATCGCTCGATTATGCTCAGTTGGTGCGGGCTGCGCCGCCGGCCATGGGCTTGCTGCCGACTGAGGAACACTTGAGCGTCGTTTTGTCACGGCTGGGTTTAACCCCGGAACGATCCGTCGTCGCTTATGATAATGAGGGCAATGGCCGTGCCGGGCGGTTGTTGTGGACCTTGGCAGCGCTCGGCCATGAACGGGCGTCGCTGCTCAATGGAGGGTTGTACGCCTGGGAGGCTGCATCTGGCGGCTCATTGGAAACGTCGATCCGTCACCCAACACCCAGTGCTTATCAGGCCCGGTTGCTGAATCCTGCGGCGTTTGCTGATCGGGACTATATCCTGGCGCGGTTAGGTCAACCGGAGTTGGCGTTGCTCGATGTCCGCACACCTGCCGAGTATGCCGGGCTTGATGTGCGCGCTGCCCGAGGCGGCCATATTCCTGGGGCCGTAAATCTCAATTGGACCGACGCCATGGATACGCAACGGCAATGGCGTTTCCAGCCGGACCCGGTGCTGCGGGGATTGCTGGAAGCGCGTGGCGTGACCCCTGACAAGGAAGTCATTGTCTATTGCCAAACCCATCATCGTTCAGCACATACTTATTGGGTGCTGCGCCATCTGGGTTATGCGAAGGTGCGCGGTTATCCCGGCGCCTGGTCGGAATGGGGCAATGACCCGGCATTACCGGTAGAGACCTGAACTACAGGCATCACCGGGTCATGATTTAATTATTTGGATAACTTGTAACTTGAGGGACTTCTGATGGCGGATCATAAGAAAGATGCGACTGATAGTTTGCACAAATGGCGGTTCTTTCGCTCGGGCGGGTTCGATCAGGTTCGTTTGGAAACGGGCGCTGACCTGAAAGCGTTGGCGCAACTCGATCCTAAACTTTGGGCTGCGCTCAGTTGCCCGACCAGCGGCCTGGAAATCGATAGCAAGACGCTTGAGCTCATCGACAGCGATGGTGACGGTCGTATCCGGCTGCCCGAGATCGTTGCAGCAGTCCAGTGGGCGACCTCCGTCCTGAAGAACCCGGACGATTTGACTTGGGGCTTTGCTTCGTTGCCTCTGGACGCTATTGATGACAGTACGCCTGAGGGCGCCGATCTGCTCGCCTCGGCCCGACAGATTTTGATCAATCTCGGTAAGGAAGAATCGACGATCCTGATCGCCGAGGATACTGCGGATACCGCTAAAATCTTCGCTAACACCCGGTTCAACGGCGATGGCGTCGTCCCCGCCGCTGCCGCTGATAGCGAGGCCGTCAAGACAGTCATCGAGGACATCATCGCCTGCGTCGGGGCCGAGGAGGATCGAGGCGGCGAACCGGGTTTGTCGCAAGAGAAAATCGACCAGTTTTTCGCCGAAGCTCAGGCGTATGCGGATTGGTGGGCGGAAGGGGAACGGGATGCCGCCAGCATTTTGCCGCTCGGCGCGGGCACCGAAGCCGCCGAGACTGCGTTCGAGAGGGTCAAGTCCAAGGTAGACGATTACTTTACCCGCTGCCGGTTGGCCGCCTTCGATCTGCGCGCCGCCGAGCCGCTGAATCCTGCTCTGGCCGATTACGAGGCGCTGGGGAAAAAGGCGCTCTCGCCAGTCGCCGAAGAGGTTGCCGCCCTACCGCTGGCGAAAATCGAAGCTGATAAACCCCTGCCGCTTGACCAGGGTCTCAATCCTGCTTGGGTCGCCGCGATGGCGGACTTTCGCGCTAAAATCGTCCAACCCTTGCTCGGGGCCAAGGCCAGCCTGGACACTGTCCAGTGGGCCGGATTGTGCGCGCAATTCGCCGCCCATGAAGCCTGGCTGGCCAATAAGCAGGGCGCGGTCGTCGAACCGCTGGGTATCCAGCGGGTTCGCACCATCCTGGTGGGCGGCTATCAGGAAATGCTCACCGCGCTGGTCGAAAAGGACAAAGCGCTTACGAATGCGGCCAACGCCATTGACTCGGTGGACCGGCTGGTCCGCTATCATCGCGACCTGTTTCGGCTGCTGAACAATTTCGTTTCGTTCCGCGATTTTTACACGCCCGGTCCGAAAGCCATTTTCCAGGTCGGTACGCTGTTCCTGGACGGGCGGAGTTGCGAGCTGTGCATTCGCATCGAGGATATCGGCAAGCACAGCGGGTTGGCAAATCTCAGCGGAACCTATCTGGCGTACTGCGAATGCCAGCGCCAGGGGGGCGAAAAAATGACCATCGTCGCCGCTTTCACCAACGGCGATGCGGATAACTTGATGGTGGGTCGTAACGGGGTGTTTTTCGACCATCACGGCCAGGACTGGGATGCCACGATCGTCAAGATCATCGAGCATCCGATCAGCGTTCGGCAGGCGTTCTGGTATCCCTACAAGCGCATCGGCAAGATGATTGGGGAGCAGATCGAGAAAATGGCCGCCGCCCGCGAAAAGGCGGTTCATGACCAAGCGGCAGCGGGGGTTGCGGATGCCGCGCAAAAAACGGAAGCCGGTAAAGCTCCAGCCGCACCTCCGTTCGATGTCGGCAAGTTCGCCGGTATCTTCGCCGCCATCGGTTTGGCCATCGGCGCTATCGGCACCGCCATCGCCTCGGTGGTGACGGGCTTCCTGGGCATGAAGGCGTGGCAGATGCCGCTCGCCCTTGTCGGCCTGGTGTTGGTCCTCTCTGGCCCATCTATGGTGATCGCCTACCTCAAGCTCCGCAAGCGCAATCTGGCGCCCTTGCTGGATGCCAACGGTTGGGCGATCAACACCCGCGCTATCATCAATATTCCCTTTGGGACTTCGCTCACGCGCCTGGCCGCACTGCCGCCAGGGGCACAGCGTTCGTTTACCGATCCCTTTGCGGAGAAGAAGACGCCCTGGAAATCCTACCTGTTCCTGTTGTTGTTGGTCGGTGGCATGGCCTTCCTCTGGCACAAGGGGCGTCTCCAGGAGTGGTGGGGGCGATATATCGCCAAGGATACCGC
>JBAQIQ010000101.1:0-6113 GCA_049288935.1 Candidatus Competibacteraceae bacterium | reverse complement strand
CGACTATCTGCCGCGTCCGCTGCTACAACCCGGCGACCGCCCGGAACCGGCGGCGGGCGAGTCACGCCAGGATTTTCTACAACGGTTGCAACAGGACAAAAAACTCCGCAAGACCGCCTTTATCCCGCTGGCGGATTTTCTGGAATTGCGCGTTGGCTTGAGCGAAGCCGGTTTGCTGGCCCGGTTGCGTCAACGGGCGGCGGAATCGGAACGGGCTGCACCCACCCAACCCCACCGGCGGTCCCGTCCGCTGTCCCTGACTGTCCGCCAGGCCCACAACACCATCGACCGCTTGACAGGCACAACGCCCGAAACGGGCGGGCTGTATTTCATGGATGAGGAATGGCGGCGGGACGAAGCGGCGGAACTGGACGTGTATGCGGCGGGCGAGATCGCCGGCGAGGAATTGCAGGCGCTGATCGGCACGGTCGGCGAGTTTGGCTTTGGCCGCGATGCCAATCTGGGACGGGGCCGTTTCACCGCCCATGTGGAAGCGGCGGACTCACGCCTGTTCGATCACGATGGCAATCGCCGGTTAAGCCTGTCGCACGGTGTGGTGACCACCAACATGGCCGCGCCGTTTTACAAGCTGCATGCCCATTACGGCAAACTGGGCGGGCTGTTCGCTGGTGGGGAACGCTCGCCGTTCAAACATCCGCTGTTGCTGACCCGACCGGGCGCGACGTTCAGCCCCGCCGACGCCGGGCCGTTCGGGGCGTTGTTGGCCGACGTGCATCCCCATCATCCCGAAATCCGCCAGAACGCTTGGCATTTTTGCTTGCCTTTTACCGTCGCTTGAGGAATGCCGCGATGACTGTCTACCGCTTCCGCGCTACGCCGCTGACCCCGATTCATGTCGGCGATGGCAACTCCCTGGCCCCCGAGGATTATCTTATCGAGGGGGATCACCTGATCCAGTTCAATCGGGCCGCGACATTGCGGGATATGAAGCCGGAAATCCGGCGACAACTGGAGGAACGGCTGGATCGCAACGACTTCCAGGCCGCTCAGGAAATCCTGCGCAAAAGTGTCCAAGCCCGGCACCATCGCTGCCGGATTCAGATTGGGGCGGAATCGAAAGCCGATTTGCTCAAAGCTGTGGGTAATCCACTCGATCCGGTGGTGCGCCAACGCGCCGTGCAGGGTTTCGTGCGCAACCCGCTGACCGGTCAACCCTATCTGCCCGGCTCGGCGCTCAAGGGCGCGATTCGCACGGCGGTGGTGAACACCTTTACCCAAAAGCATTTGGCTAGCATTAAGCAGGTGGTTTCGCCGTTGTTGGAGAATTCCCGCGATCGTCGAAATGCTTGGAAGGCGCTGGAAACTGAGGTGCTCAATTTCGAGTTTCGGCAACTACAGCAAGACCCGTTCCGGCTGGTCAAGGTGGTCGACGCCGAGCTACCGGCCAACCGGACGCGGGTGGACAAGGTCTGGCCGGTCAAGCGCGACGGTAAGGAAGACACCCAGGGGATTCAGATGCACTTCGAGCGGCTGTTGAGCCGAGGCGATGGCGTCGAAGATGGCGGGTTTGCGGTGGAGTTGGAACTGGACGAAGTGGCCGCTGGGGATGCGCGGGTCAAGGTGGGCCGGCGGCTGGATTTCGAGACGATCCGGTTGGCCTGCATCAGCTTTTACGCCGGGCGCATTCTGGCGGAACGGCGACGCTTCTTCGCTGAAGCCCAGCCGCCGGAACGGATTTTTGGAGCGCAAGGACTCATCAAGATCAATGCCGATAAGGTATTGGTCACCAAAAGCATTCAGGAACGTGGTCTGTTGCTTCGAATTGGACGGTTCAGCCATTTTGAATCTCTATCGGTGGATCACTTGCGCCAAGGCTGGAACGCCCAGAAGAAACAGCCATTCAAACCCGGCGAGGAGGGTTCCAGCCGGACTCTATGCCGCTGCCGGCCCACTACGGAAGGAGCGAGTCTGGCGATGCCGTTTGGTTGGTTGCTGCTGGAATTGGAGGGGCAGACATGAGCCATCATAAGATCCTCATCTATTGGAGCGATGAGGATCAGGCTTTCCTCGCCGAAGCGCCCGAGTTACCGGGCTGCATGGCTCACGGAAACAGCTATGAGGAAGCGCTGCGCAACGTGCAAGATGCGATGGCGTTCTGGCTCGATGTGGCCCGAAAACAGGGTGAGCCTATGCCAGTTCCCAAGGATCGCAGGTTCATGCATGTTTGACCGCAAATCAAAAATCCAGCAACTACGCCAAGGAGCCAGTTGACATGCCCGCTATCATCCTGCTCTGCACCGTCGGCGGTTCGCACGAACCGATCCTGACCGCCCTGCGGCAAACCACACCGGATTTCACCTGTTTCATCTGCACCGACCGCGACCCGGCCACGGGTCGCCCCGGTTCCGATGTACAGATTCTCGGCAAGGGCTCATGCATCAAAGCTCACCCTAGCGATGACAAGCCCACTCTGTCCAATATCCCGACGCAAGCCGGACTGCGCGAAGGCCAGTACGAGGTCGTGCATGTCCCGGCTGACGATCTGGATGAAGTTTTTAGCATCCTGCGTGACACGATCCAAAGTCTCGGCCAGCGGTTTCCTGGTGCGCGGCTGCTGGCTGATTACACCGGCGGCACCAAGACCATGACCGCCGGTCTGGTCAGTGCGGCGCTGGAAAGCGACGCGGTGGAACTGCAACTGGTGACCGGTTCGCGGGCCGATCTGATCAAGGTGCGTTCCGGCATGGAAGCAGTCACTCAGGCCAACGTCGAGCGGGTGCGCCTGGAGCGGGCGATGCGGCCTTACGTCGAGGCGTGGCGGCGTTACGCCTATGCCGAGGCGTATCAGGGGCTGGCGGCGCTGCCCCGACCGCGCGACCGGGATTTGGCCGCCCGTTTGGCCATGCTGCGCGATTTGAGCCGGGGGTTGGACGCCTGGGACCGGTTTGATCATGGCGGGGCGCTGGAATGTCTGGAACCGTACCGGCCCCGGATCGGCGCGAGTTGGTCCCTGCTGTTGGCGGCGCTCAAGCGACTGACCACCGAGGACAAGATTCAGGAGCCGGCCCGGCTGTTCGATCTGTGGCGCAACGCCGAACGCCGCGCCGCCCAAGGCCGCTACGACGACGCTGTGGCGCGATTCTATCGACTACTGGAATGGTCGGCGCAATGGCTGCTGCGGAGTCAGTGCGGCATCGACACCAGCGATGTGTCGCCGGAGCGGGTTCCGCCGGGCATGTTAGTCACGCCCAACAGCAAGGGCCAAATCCAGGTCGATCTGGTGAGAGCGTGGGACCTGCTGACCCATCATCAGCCGGACAGCCCGGCGGGCGCGTTCTTCCGCGCCGAACGGAATGCGCTGCTCGACTGGCTGCACAGGCGCAATCATTCGATTCTGGCGCACGGCTTCCGGCCGGTGGTGGAAAGCGACTGGCGCAAAACGGTGGAATGGGTGCAAGCCGGGTTGCTGTCAGTATTGTTGCAAGAGACCGCTGTCTTAAAGATTCGGGAGATCCCGCCGCAGTTGCCGGTTCAGCCGCCGGTGGAATGAGGATTTAGCGCATGGTTGGCTTTAACCACCCGCATCCGTTGAAGAACATACTTTGAGCGCCGTTTCGTGACCCATACCCTCATCTCCCTTCTCGGCCGTGGCAACCCCGACCGAGGCAAGCGCTATCGCCCAGCCACCTATGAATTCGACGCGGGCCAGCGGCAAACCACCGAATTTTTCGGTCTTGGCCTTACGCGGCAGGTCAAGCCGGATCGGTTGCTGATTCTGGGCACCACCGGCAGCATGTGGGATGTGCTGCTGTTCTCGTTGGGACTCGGCCAGGAGCACGACGAGGCGTTGCTGGCGCTGACAGAATCCGCTGATGCCGATCGGACCATGCAGGAGGAACTGGATCGTCTGATCTCCGTGGTGAGCGAGCGACTCCAGCTACCGGTTACCTTGCGCCTGATTCCATACGGCCGCGACACCGGGGAACAGGCGGAGATTTTGCAGCGCATGTCCCTGGACATCGCCGAGGGCGATGCGGTGACGCTGGATGTGACGCACGGCTTGCGGCATTTGCCGATGCTGGCGCAGATGAGCGCGTTGTATCTGCGCCGGGTGAAGGGCGTCGAAGTTCGCGGCCTCTACTATGGCGCGCTGGACATGACCCGCGATGGCCTGACGCCGGTCATGAACCTGCAAGGGTTGCTGGACATTGCCGATTGGACCGGCGCGGTGCAATCCTTCGACAAGGACGGCGATTATGGCGTGTTCGCGCCCCTGGTGCTGGAACAGTCGCCGACGGCGTCGGGATTGCTACAGGAATCGGCATTTTACGAGCGCACCACGCGACCCGGCCAAGCCCGCAGCAAACTGCGCGAACTGGACGCCCTGTTTGATCGGCAACCGCTCACCGGCATCGGTTCCTTGTTCGCGCCGATCTTGCGCGCCCGACTGTCGTGGCATCGGGAAGATCGACTTTATCTGCGGCAACAGGCGCTGGCCCGGCTCTATCTGGAACACGGCGATTTTCTGCGGGCCGCGCTGTTGGGCTTCGAGGCGTTCATTACCCGGCTGATGCAGCAACAGGGCATGACCAACCCTGATAACTGGATGCAGCGGGAAACCGTCAAGAAAGAGTACGAAGCGCGGAATAAGGCCATCCATCCACGCCCCGATGAATACGAGCGCTATTGCCTGCTGCGCGATCTCCGCAATCACTTGGCGCACGGCAATATGTCGCCACAGGCCGAAATCCAGAAGGCGCTGGCCAGCGCCGAGCAGTTAAGGGATTTTCTCGATGATCTGATCGAGCGGTTACTACCTGACGGAATATCGAGACCATGACCACTCTTTATCGCGCTTTGGAGTAAGGCTAAGATGCACGCCGAAAAGATGTTATTGGAAACCGATCCGCAAGGCCGGTTGAAAACCCTGTCCACGCTGCCGCCCAACCGTCGGGTGGAAGCGGTTTTTCTGGTGCTGGACGAACCGATTTTGCCGCCACCGGCGAAGCGTCGTCCCGCGCCCAGCATCGCCGGCAAAGGGAAAACGCTGGGTGATTTGATCAACCCATGACCACCCTCTTCGTCTCCCGCCACCCCGGCGCTCAGCAATGGGCCGCAGAAGAAAATATCGCGGTGGACGCCGTGATCGCCCATCTCGATCCCGACACTGTTCAGCCCGGCGATGTCGTCATCGGCACGCTGCCGATTCACCTGGCGGCGCGGGTGTGCCAGCGGGGCGGGCGGTATTTGCATCTGAGCCTGGAACTGCCGCCGGAGTGGCGCGGACGGGAATTGTCCGCCGCCGATTTGCGCCGCTTCGGGGCGCGGCTGGAGGAGTTTCAGGTGACGGCCGTTTGGCCGGATTGAGATGGGTATAAAAACCAATCGTTAACGCCCTGGGGCCGCCGGCGAGCGGCGGACGTGAGTCCGCTGTTCTCTCACCCGCCGATACTCCGATGCCTTTCCGCATTCTAGGAAACAGGGGGCTGACGCCCCCCGCTCGCGGAACGGCCCCTTTCCCTCCCGCAAGCAGGCGAGAGATTCTCGGCAAGCTTGCCGTTCCTGCCTCATTTTGGACGTCGGCGTATAACCCTCTCCATTGGCTCATTTCAGGAGAGCGCCCATGCCCAACCGCATCCTGTATCTCGCAGCGTATGACGTGACCGATCCTGATCGGTTGCAGGCCGCCTTGCGTGTGTTGAAGGGCTATGCCTGCGGCGGGCAGAAGTCGGTGTTCGAGTGCTTTTTGACCGATCGCGAACGGCAGACGCTGGTGTTTGAGGTGCGGCAGGTGCTGGATTTGGCCCGCGACCGTTTTCTGCTGTTGCCGCTGGGCGAGGTGACGGTGCGGGTGTTGGGCATCGCGCTGACGCCGGGCGATCCGGATTTTTATTATGTGGGTTAGCTGCGCCTGCCAGTCCGAACCACCCCGGCGCTCCGCGCCACCCCTCCTGAGCCAAGGAGGGGAATACGATCAGGAGATTTTTATGGGTACGCTGTATTTGGATCGGCGCCATTTGAACCTGCGGCTGGATGGTCAGCGGTTGGTGATTGAGGAGCTGGATGCCCGGCCGCGCGGGGTGCCGCTGGCGTTGCTGGAGCGGGTGGTCCTGCAGGGCCAGGTGCAGTTTGATAGCGGGGTGCTGGCGGCT
>JBAQIQ010000100.1:0-63597 GCA_049288935.1 Candidatus Competibacteraceae bacterium | reverse complement strand
GCCATGGAGCAAGCGCTGGTACGGGCCGGCTTGCGGGCGGAACAGGTGGATTATGTCAACCTGCACGGCACCGCCACACCGTTGAACGATGCCGCCGAGGATAAAGCGATGTTGCGGATCTTCGGCCCGAAGACGCCGTGCAGCTCGACCAAGGGGTGGACCGGACACACGCTGGGCGCAGCGGGCGTTACCGAAGCGGCGTTCGTCTGGCTCTGCCTGGAACAGGGCTTCATGCCAGGAACGCTCAACACCCACCAGCGCGACCCGCAGCTCGGCGCGGGCGTACTGCTCCATTCTCAGGAACGACCGATCCAGATAGCGCTCAGCAATTCTTTCGGCTTCGGCGGCACCAATTGCTGCCTGCTGTTCGGGCGGAGGGGGACATGAATGCACTGTCCATTGAAAGCGTGGGGCTCATGGCGCCGGGACTGGCGGGCTGGCCAACTGGCCGGGCGGTGTTAACCGGCGAACAGCCCTATAGCGCTGAGCCGATACCGGCAGCGCTGGCGACTCTGTTACCCACTAACGAACGTCGCCGCACTACCGCCACCGTCAAACTGGCCTTGCAGGTCGCGCAAGAAGCGATGGCGCAAAGGAACACGCAGGTGCAGACCGTCCTGGCCTCTTCCGGGGGAGACAGCGAGGTGCTGGATAAAATTTGCGTGGCGTTGACCGCGCCGGACCGGCCAGTCTCACCGACCCAGTTTCATCACTCGGTCCACAACACCCCGGCAGGCTACTGGGCCATCGCCACCGGCTGTACGCTGCCCTCGCTGAGTCTGTCTGCCTATGACGGCAGTTTTGCCGCGAGCCTGCGGGAAGCGGCGGCGCTGGCCTGGATGGACCGGGCTCCGGTGCTGTTGATCGCCTATGATTTACCGCTGCCGTTTCCACTATCGGAACGGCGACGAATCGTTGCCCCCTTTGCGGTGGCGCTGCTGCTGAATCCGGCAGTCACTGGGCCGCGCCTGGCGCGGTTGCGGTTCAATCGGGAAACTGCGGGATACGTGGCTTCTCTGGGAAATTCTTCGCTGGAAGCCCTCCGCATCGGCAATCCCGCCGCCCGGAGTTTGCCGCTGCTGGGTGCGATAGCCCGGCAACAAGCGCAGCGGGTCATCTTGCCCGTTGGCGACGATGAATGGCTGAGTGTGGAGGTTGAGCCATGAAGCGGGCTTTGGTGACGGGTGGCGGTGGCGATCTTGGGCGCGCCATTTGCGAACGATTAGGCCGTGACGGTTTGCATGTCATCGTGCATGGCTGCCGTCGGCCCGAACGAGCGCTGAAGGTGGCGGATACCGTCCGGGCGGCGGGTGGTTCGGCGGAAACCGTCGTGTTCGACGTCGTGGATGAAGAGCAAACCCGTGGCGTCCTGGTCGAACTCCTGGAGGCTGGTCCGATACAGGTCTTGGTCAACAATGCCGGCGTCCACGCTGATGCGCCGCTGGCCGGCATGTCGGCGGCGCAATGGCGAAAGCCCATCGAGGTATGCCTGCAAGGTTTTTTCAACGTTACCCAACCGCTGCTGCTGCCCATGATCGGCGCCCGCTGGGGACGCATCATCAACATTTCCTCACTGGCCGGGGTGATCGGTAACCGGGGTCAAACCAACTACGCTGCCGCCAAGGCCGGGTTGCAGGGCGCGACCAAAGCGCTGGCTCTGGAACTGGCCTCCCGGGGCATCACCGTCAACGCGGTCGCGCCCGGCATCATTGCCGGAGCAGTAGCGGATGCCGCTTTCGACGCGACAACGATCAAGAATCTGACGCCGATGCGACGGGCGGGAACGCCAGAGGAGGTCGCCGCACTGGTGAGTTTCCTGGCCTCGCCGGAAGCGGGTTATGTCACTGGGCAGATTATCGGCGTCAACGGCGGCATTGCCTGAACGTGTCCATCACGGTCGTGATTCCGGCCCATGACGAAGCAGCGACGATTGCCGACATCGTCCGCCGCACCCGGTCATTCATTGCAACGGTGATTGTGGTCGATGATGGTTCGAGCGACGAAACCGCTCTTCAGGCCGAGGCGGCCGGCGCGCTGGTCCTGCGTCAGCCGGGCAATCAAGGCAAAGGCGCGGCGCTGTGGCGCGGGATGCTGGCGGCGCTGGCGAGCGGTGCGACGGCAGTCATCACCCTGGATGCTGACGGTCAGCATTGTCCTGAAGATTTGCCGAAGCTGCTGGAAATGCACCAGCGCCTACCGGATTGTCTGATGATCGCCGCCCGGTTGGAGCAGCGGGATCGTGCGCCGCGATTGCGGCGCTTCGCCAATGGCGTGGCCGATTTCTGGGTGTCCTGGGCCGCAGGTTGCCCGATGCACGATACACAATCGGGTTTCCGGCTCTATCCAGCGACCTTGTTGCAAAAGCTGCCCGCGCCTCATGGTGACCGATGCGGTTTTGTTTTCGAGAGCGAGTTGCTGATCCGGGCCGCTCACCGGGGCTATCGTCCAGTGACCGTGGCGGTGGCGACGATTTATCTGGCAGAGAGCCGTCCCAGCCATTACCGGCCCTGGCGGGACACGTTGCGCATTACCGCCATGGTGGCGTGGGAATTGATTAAACGAGGTCTGTATCCGCTCGGCTTGTTGCGTTCGCTGGGTGCATGGCCTTTGCGGTAAGAGGATGACACGATGCGAATTTTGTTGGTTAAACCTCAGGCTCATCTTCAGACCGTCCTCGGTTTGCAGCGCTTCCAACGTCTGGAGCCGCTGGAGTTCGGCTATCTGGCCGCCGCTCTGCCGGGTGAGCATGAGGTGCGAGTTCTCGATCTGCGGTTGTTCTGGCGACCTGATGCGACCTTCACCCACGAACTCGCCGGCTTCCAGCCTGATGTCGTCGGTTTCACCGCGTACAGCCACGAATCAGGGACTATGAAACGGTTGGCCGCCATCACACGCCGCTTGCTGCCCAAAACACGCATCGTGGTCGGGGGGCATCACGCCACAGTCGCGCCGGCGGACTGCAATATCCCGGCGATTGATTACCTCGTGCGCGGTGAAGGATGCGCGCCGTTCCGTGATTTGGTTATAGCGCTGGATAAAGGTCAGGAACCGGAGGGCATCGCCAATTTACTGCTGACCGGCGAGCGTTTTGATGCAACCGCCGCTATGGAATGGCCACGCTATCCCGACCCGCGCACTTTACCTTTACCCCGGCGCGACCTGTGGGACAGCCGTTCCTATTACTGCGTCTGGGTTTGCGAAAATCCGCGCAACTGGCAGGCGCTCTATCCCCGGGTGGCGATGGCGCGCACCTCCTACGGCTGCAAAATGACCTGCTCTTTTTGCATCGTGCCGTTCCTGAGCGGCGGCGTGCATCTCCCGCGTTTGGTCGATGTCGTGGCCGAAGATTTGGCGCGCATCCCGGTCGATCACGTCTATTTCGCCGATGATGAAAACTTCATCGACGAGGCGTTCGGTTTCGAGCTGGCCGAGGCGCTGGAGAAGCGTGGGGTAAAAAAGCGCTATTTCGCCTGGGCGCGGGCGACTACCGTTTTGCATTACCCGGAATTGCTGCGGCGCTGGCGGGAGATCGGGCTGGATGGAGTGTTTGTCGGTTTCGAGTTCGCTACCAACCAGGAATTGAAAGCCGTTCGCAAGGGTGGCACGGTTTCGCACAACGAACGCGCCCTCGAAACGCTCCGCCGTCTGGGCATCGCCTGTCACGCCGCGTTCATGGTGCGCCCGGAATATGGTCATGCCGAATTCCAGCGGCTGCGCGACTACGTCAACGCCATGCCCCCGGCGCAATGCAGTTTTACCGTTTGCACCCCCTCGCCGGGCACCGCCGACTATGCCGCCGCCCGGCCCGCCTTCTGGGCCGGCGATGCTTATCCGCTACACGACTGTATGCACCCGCTCACGCCCACGGCGTTGCCCTTGCGCGAATTTGGCGAATTATGCGCCCGCCAGCTTCACGAAGCCGGTCGGCGCAACCCGTTGCGCGTCGAGCGTCATCCGATCCGGCCCTGGGATCTGGCGCAGGTTATTACTGCTGAACACCGTTATGAACAGGCTTTCCGGCAACTGTACCGGGATTTTCCGCGTGAACTGTGGGACTGGCCCGGTATAGACGCCACGGCGATTTCCGGCCAACTGTGCTAAATTTTCTGCGATCTAAACGCAGCATACTGTGGAGGTTAATGATGAAACACCTAGCATGGGCAGGCGTCGTCGGGATTTTAGCGTTGGTACTGGTCGGTTGCGTCACCAATCCGGTCTACAACGTCACCGATGCGCCAGTGATGACCAGCACCCGCGCCTATACCGCCAGGGATGTGCGCAGCGCCATCCTGCAGGCTGGCGCGGCCCAGGGCTGGCAGATGAAGGACATTCGGCCCGGCTTGATCGTCGGCACGCTCAATGTGCGTGATCACCTGGCTCAGGTGGACATTGAGTATGGCCGGAAGACCTACAGCATTCTTTACAAGAACAGCTACAACCTGAATTACGATGGCGCCAACATCCACAAGAATTACAACGAATGGGTGCAACAACTGAACGCCGCCATCAACGCCCGGATGGGGTTGTTGTGAAATTGCCTTAAACTGCCCATTCATGCACCGGTTGCCCGCCTTGCTGCCGTTCCAGATAGGCCAAAGTCAGCTCCGCAAGGTTGGGGCCATTCCGCTTTAGAAACCGCCGTTGCCAGTCAGCGCCGGTGCGTCCGCTGGTTGCCCGCGCCGCGATGATGTCCAGATAGCCGGTCACATCCACCGCATCCATCTCCAGGGCCAGCAATTCCCGGTGCGCCATGGGCAGTAATTCTTCCAGCAGCCACTGCCGCAATGGCAGGCGCTGGCCGTTGAACCCGATGACCTCCGCTCGCAGCCCATCCCGCGCCGCCGCGTAGAAGTTGGCCCGGCACTGGGCGAAGTCCAGCGCTGGGGATGGCCATGCTCGCGCCAGACCATGCACGAGTCCGTAATAAAACGCCGCGTTGGCGATGGTGTCGGGAATACTGGGACCGGCGGGCATCACCCGATGCTCAATGCGCAGGTGCGGCGTCCCATCCGCTTCGAAGCCCAGCAATGGCCGGTTCCAGCGCCAGATAGTGCCATTGTGCAGGCGCAGATGCGGCAAACGCTCGACGGGTTCTCCGCTCAGATCGACTGGCAACAGGGGCGGATAGTGCGTCAAATTCTCGGTGAACAGTTCCAGCAGCGATCTGCGGATATAGCCACTGCCGAACGCCACCCGTGGGTAAGTCGGGTCATCGGCGCGTGCGCCGCCTGGCAACGCGACACCCTGCTCAAACAGCGGAATACGAGTTTCCTCCCACAGCGTCTTGCCAAACAACAATGGCGAATTGGCGGCGACGGCGACCATCGGCGCGGATAACATGGACGCCGCGTTGAAAAATGCCGCCGCCTGATCGGCCGTCACCTGCAAATGGGTCTGAAATGAGGTGGTCGCTGCTTCCAGCATCACATCCTGATGGGTCAGGCGCAGGGTCTCCGCGCCGTGAATGGCCAATTCCATGGGTTGACCGCGTCGCCGTTGCAGAATCTGGTCATTGATAGCCCGGTAGCGTTGCTGGCTGGACATATTTTCCGGGACCAGGTGCTGATGGCACAGGGTCGGCAAAATTCCAATCAGCGTCACGGTCGCGTCCAGTTCAGCAGCGACCTGCTGGCAGTCCCGCCACAGACTTTCCAGATTAGTATGCATCCGGCGCAATGCATCGCCGTGCAGCGGCAGTGGCGGGGTGTTCAATTCGATGTTGAACACGCTCAGTTCCGGGACGACCAGCGGATTCGCCAACTGCTCCAGAAAGTGCTGATTCAGCGGCGCGGGCTGTCCCCGGCGATCCACCAGCCACGCTTCGATTTCGAAGCCGCCAACGCCACCGATCGGCGCAAATCGCCCTTCCCGAAACCATTCGGTCAATATCGCCGTCTCCTGGCGCAAGTGGGTCTGAAACCGCTGAAAATCCTGATGGGTAAACGTTGAACGGGAAATTTCCTGGCCCATGGCGCGTCTCTCTGGATCGTTGGTTTCTCGCAAACTATAGTCGGCCGCGTTCATCCCGAAAGGCGAAACCGCGCAACGGAATCGCCAGGTTCCGGGTCAGGGCGATCGCCTGAAAACGGTCGCCCATTTCGCCGGGCAGCGTCAATAACTTGACCTGGCGGGCTTGTTCCAGATAGCGCACTGAAGACCCGGGGTCGGCAAGCCCTTCAGCCTCTGCCAGCCAGTCCATCAGCCCGCAACCGAACAGAAAATACTTCTGCGTCGTATAGCCGGCGACTTTCAGTCCAACCGCCAGCGCCGCGTCGGCCACTGCGGTGAAATCGACATTGGCGGTGATGTCCTGCAAACCGGGCAGTCGCAGTGGATCATCGTGCGCCCGGTGACGATAGTGGCAAAGCAGGGTTCCGGTGGTCCGTTCAGGATGGTAGTACGCCCGACGGGGATAGCCGTAGTCGATGAACAGCAGTGCGCCCGCCGCCAGCGGTTCGGCGATAGCCGCCAGCCATTCTTGCAACCAGGGAACGTATTCGGACGTGTAGCCCTCTGGCAACGGCCCGCCGATTTCCGCCTCAATGTGCGCCACCGCCGCTGTAACCGACACGTCCTCCTCTCCCTCAATGCAGGTCAGTCCAGCATCAGTCCAGGCGACCATCAACCGGCGCGGCCCTTGGGCAGTGATGCGAAAACGCTCGACTGGGAGGGCGTCCAAAACTTCATTGCCGAGGATGACGCCGCGAAAACCGGGTTCGGGTAAAGCATCCAGCCAGACGACCCGCGCCAAAAGATCGGGGACCCGCGCAGCCAATGTCTGGCGCTGGCGTTCCTGCAATTCGCCGCTGAGTTCCACAATGGCGTACTGTTCTGGCAGCGCGTCCAGCTTGTGCAATTCCCGGAGCAAATCAGCCGCCATGATGCCCGTTCCAGCGCCCAGTTCCAGGAGCGCGCCACCGGGTAAAGCGCCGAGAATCTCCTGACATTGACGGGCCAGGCAGCGTGAGAACAGCGGCGACAACTCCGGTGCAGTAATGAAATCACCGTCTGGGCCGAACTTGCGGGTTCCAGCGCGGTAATAGCCCAGACCAGGCGCATACAGCGCCAAATCCATGAACCGGGCAAAGGAAATCGCGCCGCCCCCAGCAGCGATTTCGGCGCGGAGATGCTCCAGCATCCGGGCGCTGTGGGCTGCCGCCGCATCCGAAGCGGGCAGGGTTTTCAGCAAATCAATGGGTTGAATCATGAGCGGGCCTGGGCGGATCGAAATTGGGAGAAGTCAGGATGTCGTTTTACCATGAACACGCAAACCGGTTAAAATCAACATGCCCTGTGGCGCCCTACCCTACCTTCCCGATTAAAATGGGAAAGCAGCCTTGATGTGAACCTCTCTCCATAGCCTTTTAATGAAAATACCGACTCACCGATGGATACTGACTCTGTTTCTGGTGTTGGTTGCGCCAGCCCAGGCCGAGACACGGATGCCGAGCCAGGCCCGGAGCGCTGCTTACGTCAGTGATAGTGTCGACGTGCCGTTAAGGGCGGGCGCATCCAACCGTCATAAGATCATCGGCTCAGTGCGCAGTGGAGCGCCAGTGACGGTGCTGAATGTGGACAAGGTCAAAGGCTATACGCAAATTCGCACCCCGGCCGGCGTCAGGGGCTGGATTCAAAGCCATCAACTCATCGATACCCCGAGCAGTCAGGAACAATTAGCGGGCGTTCGCCAGGAGTTGGCGCACATTCAAACGCAGTATGCGGACCTGAAACAGCATATGGACAACGTGGTCAGCCGGCCAGAAGGAGAGAACCTGAGCTATCCGCAACTGTATGAGGAAGCCCTGCGATTGCGCCAGCAGATGGCGCAATACCGCAAGGTGGCGTCCGATACGGTAGCGCTTGATGAGCGCAACCAGGTGTTGCAGGAGCGGGTGGTGACGCTGGAGCGGGAGTTGCAAATCCTGCAGCAGGAAAATCAGGCGTTGCATGATGAAAATGACAACATCCGGTTCCTGATGGGCGCCTTGTTGTTGGGTGCAGCCCTGCTGGCGGCGGTGCTGATGCCGAAAATTCGGGAGCAACGGCGAACGCAATGGAGCCGGTTATGATAGGGCAGCGAGTAGCAAACCGGCATCCGGAGGATTTCGGCAACCCCGTTCGATGATCACGCCGGCAGCCTTTGCGTTGGAGGGAACGCCCGGTTTGTGTAAAGTCAGCCGTAGCCAGGACACCGCGAATTCTCGCAGCAACAATTCAGCGATCCGCTCCGCCAGGGTTTCCACCAATTGGAAATCAGCGTCGGCGGCGAAGTCGCGAATTCGTCGCGCCACCGTTTGATAATCCAGCGTTTCTTCCAGTCGGTCAGTCGCCGCCGCCGGACGAATATCAGCGCCCAGCTCCAGATCAAGCAACAAAGTTCGGTGCAGCTCGCGCTCCCAGGGATGAACGCCGATGATCGTTTCAATTGGCAGTTCGTGAATGAAAATAATATCCATGACAGGTCTCCGGGTGATGGATAATGTTAATGCAAATCGGCTTGATCCGGCCCGATACTTCCTACTTTGCAGCTTCTGACGGCGCCCTCTATGCTCATTACTACGCTATTGATCGTCTTCGGCTACCTGGCCGGCTCTATTTCCACGGCCATCCTGGTCTGCCGGGCGATGGGCCTGCCCGACCCGCGTAGCGAGGGTTCACGCAATCCCGGCGCGACCAATGTGTTGCGCTTTGGCGGCAAAAAGGCCGCTGCCATTACCCTGGCTGGCGATTTTCTCAAAGGCTTGTTGCCGGTGTTGCTGGCGCGGCTGGCCGGTTTGGAGGATATCGGGTTGGCTTTGACGGGGTTGGCCGCGTTCCTCGGTCATCTCTATCCGGTGTTCTTCAGTTTTGAGGGTGGTAAGGGGGTGGCGACCGCGTTCGGCGCGATCCTCGGTCTATCCTGGCCCGTGGCGCTGGCGGCGCTGGGCGCCTGGCTGCTCATGGCCTTTGTGGTGCGGGTTTCCTCGTTGTCCGCATTGACCGCTGCGGCGCTGACTCCACTATTGGGTTGGTGGTTTAACCTGCCACTCGCCTACAACGGCGTTATTCTGGCGATGGTGACTTTATTGGTCTGGCGGCATCGTTCCAATATCCGTAATTTGCTGGCCGGCGCCGAAGATAAGATCGGTACGGACCGCCCGGAAGGATAAGTCCCGGCTTCCACCGGCTGGACGCTCGTAAACTCATAGCCCCCCTGTGGGAAAAACCCTTTATAATTTCAAGTTTCAAATTGATGTTTCTTTTCCTAACCGAACCTTCCAGGTATTCACTTTCGTGAACAAACAATCCAGCTACACGCGCGAGGAACTGCTCGCCTGCGCCCGGGGCGAACTGTTCGGCCCCGGCAACGCCCAATTGCCGCTGCCGAACATGCTGATGGTAGACCGCATCGTCCATATCGGCTCTGAGGGCGGTCAGTACGGCAAGGGCGAAATCGTCGCGGAACTGGATATTTATCCTGACCTGTGGTTTTTTGGCTGCCACTTCATTGGCGACCCGGTCATGCCAGGCTGCCTGGGGCTAGACGCCATGTGGCAATTGGTTGGATTCTTCCTGGGCTGGATGGGTGGACCAGGCCGGGGCCGGGCCCTCGGTTGCGGTGAGGTCAAGTTCACCGGCCAGGTACGTCCCGAAGCCCGGAAATTGACGTATCACATTCACATGAAACGAGTTATTTTACGCAAATTGGTGATGGGTATCGCCGACGCAACTCTGGAAGTCGATGGCCGGACTATTTACATCGGCAAGGATCTGCGCGTCGGACTGTTCACCTCCACTGACGGTTTTTGAGGGGGTTGCTCATGAGACGGGTTGTAATCACCGGTATCGGTATCGTATCCAGTATTGGCAATGATCGCTGGGCAGTGCTGGAATCGTTGCAACAGGGTCGCAGCGGTCTGGAGTATGCGGAAGACTATAAGGAAATGGGGTTACGCTCTCATGTGCGCGGGCCATTGCGGATCGATCTGGCCGCGCTGATCGACCGCAAGGTGCTGCGCTTTATGGGCGATGCGGCAGCGTACAACTATCTGGCGATGCGCGAGGCGATTGCTGACGCCCGGTTGCCGGACGATCAGGTGTCGAATCCCCGCGTTGGGCTGATCACTGGCAGTGGCGGCGGCAGTCCGCAAAACATCATTGACGCCGCTGATTTGCTGCGCAACAAGGGGTTGAAGCGGGTCGGGCCGTATATGGTGCCGCGCACGATGAGCAGCACGACGACGGCCTGCCTGGCGACGCCGTTCAAAATCAAGGGCGTGAACTATAGCCTCAGTTCCGCCTGCGCCACGAGCGCTCATTGCATCGGTCACGGCGCGGAACTGATTCAATGGAACAAGCAGGACATTGTATTCGCAGGGGGTGGCGAGGAAGTGCATTGGAGCCTGACCCACCTGTTCGACGCCATGGGCGCGTTGTCCACCAAGTATAACGCGACGCCGCACACCGCTTCGCGGCCCTATGACGCCAACCGCGATGGTTTCGTCATTTCCGGCGGCGGCGGTCTGGTGGTGCTGGAGGAGTTGGAACACGCCCAGCAGCGTGGGGCGCGGATTTACGCCGAACTGATCGGTTATGGCGCGACCTCCGACGGGCATGACATGGTGCAACCTTCGGGCGAAGGGGCGGTGCGCTGCATGAAGTTGGCGCTGGAGGGCGTGACGGAACCGGTGGACTATCTCAATACCCACGGCACCAGTACGCCCGCCGGCGACACCAAGGAACTGGAAGCGATCCGTGAGGTGTTCGGCGACCGCATTCCGCCGATCAGCGCCACCAAATCGCTGACCGGCCACGCGCTGGGTGCGGCGGGCGTTCATGAAGCGATTTATTCGCTGTTGATGATGGACAACCGTTTTATCGCCGCCTCAGCGAATATCGAAACCCTGGATCCAGCGGCGGAAGGGCTGCCTATTGTCCGGGAACGGGTCGATAACGCGGATTTGCAGGTGGTCATGTCCAACAGCTTCGGCTTCGGCGGCACCAACGCGACGTTAGTATTCCGGCGGTTTGCGAGCTAGATCCTTCGGTAAACGCCTCAGCGATCCTGACCTTGCCTGCGGTTCGGCTGACAGACTTGAACGGGATACGCTGAGGATTGGCAACGTTTTCTCGGTGGAATAACCGAGGTCATGTTCTGGTTTCTGGTCTGCCCCACAATAGCGTCGCTGTCACCGCCCCGGTAGGCAAGTAGCTACTCCGTCGTGGCCCGTCCGATCCGCTTTGAAGCTGGCGAGCCATCAGCGGCGGTATCTTGCGCGACAACACATCTGACCGGCATACCCAACGCATCCAAGGAAACATCGCCTTATGAAATTTTGTAGCCAGTGCGGCGCTGCTGTCATCCTGCGTATCCCCACCGGCGATCATCGGCCCCGGCATATCTGTGAGTCCTGCACTACCGTCCATTACCAGAATCCAAAAATCGTTGCAGGCTGCATTCCCGAGTGGGAAGAGCGAATTTTGCTATGCCGACGCGCTATTGAACCGCGCTACGGTCTGTGGACCCTGCCAGCGGGGTTCATGGAAAACGGTGAATCGGCGGTGACGGCTGCGGCTCGCGAGGCCCAGGAGGAAGCAAATGCCATCGTCGAAAATCTCAGCCTGTATGGTCTGTATTCACTGCTCCATGTGAGTCAGGTCTACTTAATGTTTCGCGGCCAGCTCAAGGATGGGCAGGCCAGTGTCGGCGAAGAGACTCTGGAAGTGGGCCTGTTTGCCGAGAAAGAGATTCCCTGGCAGGAAATCGCTTTTACGGTGGTTCACGAGACCCTGCGACAGTATTTCGCCGAGCGGCGGGAGGGAGCGTTCCACCTGCACGTCGGCGACATCATCCGTGAAGCGGACCATTTCCGGATTCATCGCTATCCATGAGCCAATCGTCCATATGATGTATAGTTAGCAGTGATCCATCGTCCGACGAAAACCGAAGGAGCCCTTGCCATGAAGCCCTATCTCATCATCGTGGAAGACCCCAGTTCCGACAAATTGCTTAACGTTGCGATCGTTCGGGCCGAGAACGAGCCACAGGCCGAAGCTCAGGCCCAACAACTGTTTCCCGGCCTGCCCGAAGAAGATTTATGCCTGTACGACGTACACGAGCTGAGCCACGACAATCCTACGGGCTGGATTTATCTGGATTGAGCATGTCCGCCGCTTGATCATGTAGTGTGGGTGACCAACCCTGGAGATTGATGGCGTGGATACCCCCATCACCGATGATGACGACAACGCCAACGACAGAATGGCGGGTATGTCGTATGTGTTGAAAGAGGAAATGCAACTGGCCCAGGCCTGGAGCGCCAAGGATCAGATTGAACACGATCACGGCGAGCGGGAGATTACCGACCGGCTCAATGCCTCACGATTTCGTTTTGAAAACTTACGCACCCGAGTCGATGTCTTTTGGGAGCGGTTTGTCACTCTGTCCCTGGATCGCATCATGAGCCCAGAGCTCCGCGAGTTTCTCGATGAGCTGGATACGGAGGCGCAGGATTTGACCCAGATGCTGACCGAGGTGGATTGCGAAATGGATCGGATTCGGGTGCGTATTCATGAACGGCAGCGAGTGTTGGCCCAAAAGACCGCTTTGTTGGAACCGCTGACGCATCGCACCTCGACGGAAAATCATCTCAATATGATGCTGGGTCGGGTAGAGGGACTGGAAGCCTATCTGCTGGGTCGGAAAGACGTACCCCCTCAATCTTATGACATGCACTACAAGCGGCATACCAACGCACCCAGCGATCTACTGTATCTGCGAGTCCGGTTGCTGACCACCCGGATCGCGGTGAACGCCGCTAATCTGAGCCGGCGCTTGGCCAAACTGGACGCCCAGCTCGCCGCGTCGTTGCTCAACACCGAGCAACTCAAAATCAACCTCGCTCCGCTGTCAGCCCGGATCGAGTGCATCACTGAACAATCCCGCTATTGGCTGATGTATCTCGACATCGGTTTGGGCAAAGACGATGAGTGAACAGCGTTCCGAACCACGCCTGGGGTGGTTCGAAACTGGCTGAATATCCTTGTCAACTTCCCAACAAACGCTGGATGCGCTGTGTGTGAATCCCCCCGCTATCAGCGCCATATCCTACTAATAAATTGTTTTAAATAAAAATTTATATTTGGCATAGACATTGCTTCAGTCTTAGCGACTTTATCCTGTGAGGCTGCCGCCATGACCCTTGTTCCCCGCACTCTGGTTATCGATGACACCACCCTGCGCGATGGCGAACAATCTGCGGGAGTGGCCTTTACCCAGGCGGAAAAGCGCGCCATTGCCAGCGAATTGGTCTCGCTGGGAGTGCCGGAGCTGGAAGTGGGCATTCCAGCAATGGGCGCCGAGGAACAGGACAGTATCGGCGACCTGGCGACTTTGGGACTGAACGCCCGGTTATTGGTGTGGAGCCGGATGCGGGCAGCCGATCTACGGTTATGCCGCGATTTGGGCGTCTGGGGTGTGGACCTGTCCGTGCCGCTGTCCGATCAGCAATTGCGTCACAAATTGGGCTGGACCCGTGAACAGGCGCTGGCGGCGATTCGCCGTTGCGTTCCCCAGGCGCGGGATTTGGGGTTGGAAGTCATTGTCGGCGGCGAGGATGCATCGCGGGCGGATGGCGATTTTCTGTTGCAAGCTGCTGAAATAGCTCAGCGCGCCGGAGCGCGGCGCTTCCGTTTCGCCGACACGCTGGGGATTATGGAACCGTTCGGCGTACTGGCAATCTTCCAGCGGTTGCGTGCGGCGCTGGATCTCGAACTGGAAATGCACGCCCATGATGACCTGGGACTGGCGACTGCCAACACCCTGGCCGCCGCACTGGGCGGCGCGACCCACGCGAATACCACTGTCAATGGCCTGGGCGAGCGCGCGGGCAACGCCGCGCTGGAAGAGGTGGTGATGGGGCTTCGTCAACTGTACGGTTTCCAGATGGACATTGATCTGTCGCGCTTCCCCGCTTTGTCACAACGGGTTGCCGCCGCCGCCAACCGTCCATTGTCCTGGCATAAGAGCCTGGTCGGTGAAGGCGTTTTCACCCACGAGGCCGGTATTCATGTCGATGGCCTGCTCAAGCATCCGCTCAATTATCAGGGAGTTGACCCGACGGCGCTGGGCCGCAGCCATCGATGGGTGCTGGGTAAGCATTCCGGCGCTCAGGCGGTGCGCAGGTTCTACCGCGATCTGGGCATCGCGCTGAATCCTCGCCAAACCGGCGCAGTGCTCCAGTGCATCCGCACCTTCGTAGGCCAGCACAAGCGTCTGCCGGAAGTCGCTGATCTGCGCGGTTTTCACCGCGATCTCGACATGGCCTCTTCTCCTTTTTCCGACTTTGCCGAGTGATGCTCATGACCACAACGACCTTTCTTCAAGACCTCACTGAGATGACTTCCACCGAAGATTTTCTCAACTATTTCGGTATTGTCTTCGATCCGGCAGTGGTCGAAGTCAACCGCCTGCACATTCTCAAACGATTTCATGACTATCTACAACACACTGATCCGACGGACTGGGAGGGTTACGCCCAGAGTCTGCAGCAGGCTTATCAGGATTTCGTGGTGTCCAATGCCCTGACGGAAAAGGTCTTCAAGGTTTTTCACCGGCAGGCCGGGCGGCGTGAGGTGCGGATTGCGCTGGCCGATATTGGCCGTTCCACATGATGCTACAACCGCGCTTCGCCAACGACGATGAGGTACGGGTGGTCCGTAATATCCGCAACGATGGCACCTACCCAGGCGAGCCAACGGGCGCGTTGCTGGTGCGGCGCGGCAGTGTGGGCTATGTCCGCAACATCGGGGTATTTTTGCAGGATCAGCTCATTTACACCGTGCATTTTTTGCATACCGACAACCGGATGGTCGGTTGCCGGGAGGTCGAATTGATTCCAGCCGACGTGCCCTGGACGCCTAACCGCTTTGAACGGGGCGACCGGGTCATGGCCCGGCAGGGACTGGCGATCCAGGGGGCGGTGGTGGCAGCGGCGGGCGCAGTCGGCGAAATTATCGCGGTCCTCCGTGATCCGGCGCCCACGCATTATCACGTCCTCTTCGGCACACGGGTGTTCCATGTGCCGGAAAGTGGGTTGGATGATGACTTTAAATTCACGCCGCCAGCGGCAGCGCCTCGTGGGTAAAGCAGGCTTTCGGGCAGACCCGCGAGCAGGCTTCACAACCGATGCAATCCATGGCGTTGGAGAGCGTCATAAACGAATTATCGCTATCGTCATCGTCGTCATCGTCGTCATCGTCCAGATCGACATCATCAATCGCCCGCTGCACGATGGTCAGTACATCACGCGGACAGACTTTGTAACAGCGCCCGCAGCCGATGCACTTGCCTTCATCCAAGGCGGTGACGAATAGCGGCGTCCAGACCGTGCCGCCACGGGTGATGCCGGTGATTGTGGGTTCAGCGCCCATACTGCATACCTCGCTTGCTTTGATAAATCTCGTTATTCCTGCCAGCCTTCCGCTTCCATCGCTGCGAACCGCGCTTCAGCGGGTTCTTGGGGCTGGCGCTGGCGGGCGATGCTGCGGTTGAGCCAGGCGGGTGCGCCGCCGTGCAGTGCCGCTTGCAATTCAGCCAGCAGGAAGGGAATGGATGTGCCGGGTTCAACCCGGAGCGGTTGAACCCCCGCCGTAAGCAATTGCTGGATGGCCGAGCCGCCGACCGCCTCGCAATACACCACCGCGCAACCACGCAACAGAGCCAGTTTCGCGGCCAGTTTGTCCTCATGGCGGTCTTGGTCAAGTTGACCAAACTGGGCAAACTCCATCATGGTCGCCTGTTCGGGCGTCACCGCGTAAATCAGAATGCCGCTGGCCGCGCCGAAGTGCTGATCGACCCGATGGCGGTCGCTGGTGGCGAAAGCTGCCTTGATCGTCGTTGTCATGCAGCGCTCCCTAATGCCGCCAGCCAGAATCCGCAGATGTCTGAGCAACGCCATGCCCCGCCTCCCGCCGATCATCGGCTTTGAGAGAGTAAATGGAATGATAAGGTGCGACCGCGTGTTCAGCGTGACCCAGTAACCCGTTGGCCAAATCGAACAGCGCCTGCCGGGCGCCCCGATAACCGATCCACGCCCGCTGATAGCCGCCAAATTGGTCATGAAGCGGATAGCCGGCGCGCAGCAGCGGAATATCCAGCCGTTGCGCGATATCGAGTGTGTGGGAGTTGCCAATCACCAATTCCGCTTCGCGTTCCCGCGCCAGGGTCTCCAGGTCCGCCAGATCACCGATGTGAACTTGCGCCAATGGCAATTGCGCCAGCAGTGGCGCCGTGGTGGGCGCGACCGCCGCAACGATTTCCGCGCCCATGTCGGCTAATAACTGACTGAATCCCTGCAACAGATCGGGTTCAGCGGCGATAGCGACCCGCGCCCGGCCCAGCAGAAAATGGGTATCGAGCATGGCGTCCTGCAACTGAGCGCGTTGCCGAACCAGCCCGGCCGGTACCGCCTGGCCCGCGATCCCGGCCAGCGTCATCACCAATCGGTCGGTGGCGTCCAGTCCAAACAGGTGGGGAAAACGATGGATGGGCGTCCCGGTGCGTTCGTGTAATAAATCCGCCGCTGGATAGAGCGACGCCCCAATGACCAGGGTAGCCGCTGCGTCGCCCAGGGTCGTGAAAGCGGCCAGCGGCGTCCCGCCCGTGGTCAACGGCTGGTAGTCCTCGGCGTCCAGATGGCCGTCCAGGGAATCGGCAAGGTCGGGAATGAGGACCGGGTGCAGGTCAAACCGCTCAATCAACTCACGCAGCGCCTCCAGATCGCCTGGCGTCAGAGATGCCCCACAGAGTACGTTGAGCTGGCGAGGTTTTCCTCCTCCCCAACCCTTCGCCGCTGGCGGAACCCACTCCGCTATCATGGCCTTGACCGTCGCAGCGAACCCGCTTTCCAGGCCACCGCTAAAATCCGGGGTATTGACCGGCACAATGCGGGTGGCCTGAAATTCGGGACAGCTTTCCCGAAACGCCTTGAGTACCCGCTGAATGTCGGTTCCCTGCGCCTCGGTTAAGCCGGTTGTCAACAATCCCACCGCAGCCGGTCGATGTTTCTCGCAGACCGTGCGTAAACCAGCCAACAGGTTGTCGTCAGCGCCCATGATGCTGCTGATCGGATCAAGCGCGCTGGTTTGCAGCGGAATCGGTTCGCGGAAATGGCGGACCAAGAAGACCTTGGCGAAAGCGGTGCAGCCCTGCGCCCCGTGCAGCAACGGAATGGCCCGGTTCAGTCCCAGAATCGCCAGGCTGGCGCCCAGCGGTTGGCTGCTTTTAAGCGGACTGACCGAAAGCGGTTTACTGCGACGAATGATTTCAGCCATGAGTCATCTCCCGGTGCGCGTTGGCGCTCTCGCTCCCGCCGGCTCTGCCACTGGCGGGCAAGGGAAGTTCATGCCAGGGCGCGGGCCGGCGCACTGCTTCCCAGATCGGGCTTTCCAGTGAACGGGTCAATTCCCGCGCCAGCGTGATCATGCCGCGATAACCGGCATAGCCATGTTCCCTTTCCTGATTGACATCCAGAAAGGGCAACCGGGCCTTGAGGGCGGTGTACAAGTTACGGCCGCCTGCAATCAGAATGTCGGCTTGATAGGCGCGAGCCAGATCGAGCAGACCGCGTGGATTACCATCCTCAATCAGGTGCGCTTCCGTGCCCATCAATTCGCGGATGCGGGCCTTGTCCTCCTCCGTCGATTTCTTGGTCCCCGTGGCCACCACGGTAACGCCCAATTCCTGAAGAGCGGACACAATGGACCAGGATTTGACCCCGCCGGTATACAGCAGGGCGCGTTGCCCCTGTAGCCGTTTCCGCCACGGCGCCAGCTTTGCTTGAATCTGTGCTTCCTCACGGGCGATCAGGGCTTCAGTACGCTGGGTCAGATCAGCGTCACCCAGCAGATGGGCGAATTCCCGCAGCGCCGCCGAGACATCGTGGATACCGTAAAAGCTGCCTTCAAACCAGGGCGCGCCGAACCGCTCCTGTAGCTTGCGGGCGACATTCAGCATGGCGCGGGAGCACACCACCATGTTGACTTCGGCGCGATGCATGGTCTGAATTTCGCGGAACCGCGCGTCGCCGGACAGCGAACACAGCACCCGCAGACCCAACTCATCAAACAGCGGCAGGGTGTTCCACAACTCGCCGGCGATGTTGTACTCGCCGATCAGGTTAATGTTGTGAACTTTAAAGTGGGGCCGGGTGGCATCGACCGGTGGCGGCTCTGGCTCGCGGCTGCCCACGACATACTTGACCATGGCTTCACCGGCGATGCGATTGCCCAGATTCTTGCTGCCGTAAAAACCTGCCGAATCAATAGGGATCACCGGTAAACCCCAGCGCTCGGCTGCTGCCTTGCAGATGGCTTCCAGATCATCACCAATCAGCGCGGTGACGCAGGTGCTGTAGACGAAGATCGCTGCCGGGGAATAGCGGTCGATGGCTTGCTTGATACCGTAAAACAAGCGCTTCTCGCTGCGCCCCATGATGACATCCTGCTCGTTCAGATCAGTGGTCATACCGAGCTTGAACAGAGCGGGACCGCTGGAGCGTGTACCCCGATTGTCCCAGGAGTTGCCGGCACAGGCGATGGGGCCATGCACGATATGGGCAACATCGGCAATCGGTAGCAGGGCGATCTGCGCGCCATCGAAAGCGCATCCGCCCGCCGCCGCGCCGGGCGTTGGCCGGGCGCAACCCGATTTGGCCTGCGTGTTATGCGCGCAGGCCGGCTCATCACGTAACGCGGCAAGGTCGCTGGCTTTCATGAGGTTTAACGGCCAAAGGTTAAAGATGGAAGATCGGCGGATTGCAGAAAGAACACTGCATCCGCCGGGCCGGGTCAACCCGTTACGGTGATACCCAATAATTCAGACTTGACCTGTTCCAGCCATTCCTCGATGCGCTCATCGGTCAAATCCGCCTGGTTGTCCTGATCGAGCACCAGACCAACGAATTCGCCATCCCGCAGCGCCTTGGATTTTTCGAACTCGTAGCCGTCGATGGGCCAGCTCCCGATCAATTGGGCGCCCAGTTTCCTGAGTTTTTTGTGCAGAATGCCGAGCGCATCGACAAACTCGGTGGGGTAGCCGACCTGGTCACCCAGTCCGAACAGGGCCACGGGTTTACCCTCAAGGTGACGGGCCTCCATTTGGCCGAGAAACTCGGTCAACGGATCAGGTAATTCGCCGTCGCCCAGGGTGGGGGTGCCGATCATCAGCGCTTCATAGTTCAACAGTGCATCCGGCGTCGTCTTCGCCATGTCGAGCAGTTCAATCTCATCTTCGGCAAACTGCTTTTTAATGCGCTTGGCGATCTTGCGGGTGTTGCCGGTGTCAGTGGCGTAGAACAAACCGATCTTGGCCATGGTGATTACCTCATGGGGTTAAATGATGTCTTCAATCAGGAATCCGCACATTCCGTAGTCACCGCCAGCACGACTCCGGTCGCATTCTGGAGGTCATCGGTCAGGCGCAAACAATGTTGCCGGCCATCCACCAGATACAGATTGATCCCCGCACCCTGCAATGCCGGTTCTGCCCCATGGATGATGTCGTCGTCCAGGCAATCAGTAAAATGCACACCGGGATAAGCCTGGCGCAAGCGGCTCAGCGCCGCATAATCTACGCCGTGCGTTTCTACCCACTGAGCAATGTCGTGCAGTTGGGACGGGGTGATCATGACGCTTCCTCCCTCTCGGCCAGTAACCGATCAGGCCGGGGGCGGCCCATGATCCGGGCCAGCCAGGGCGGCGGCTCACCGGCCAATACCCCTTGCAATTCTCGCAGCAGCGCCGAAATATCTTCAGCCTGCGGACGTTTGAAGGGATGAACACCGCTGTTCACGACGCGAGCGGCGGCGGGACCGCCGATGGACAGCACACAGAGCAGATCACAATCATTGATCAACGCCACCCGCTCCGCGCTATGGTCAACGCTCAGCCGGGTGATGACCGGCGCTGGCCGCACCGCGATCAGCCGCGATGTGGTCGCCGAAACCTGATAGATCAGAAACCGGGCGCAGGAGCCAAAATGACCGTCCAGGCGCTCGCCCTGGTTAGAGGCGCAAGCAATCTGGATCGAATCGGGTAATGGGCCATCGTCATAGGCCTGCGGCGTCGGCACCGCAGTTTTCACCGTCGCGTCTTCTTCGCCGTGCAGGGAGTGCAGCGCTTGCCGCAATACGGCCCCGTCGATTTCCTCCAGCACGCCATCCGCGCCGGTCTTGAGATCCTTGACTTTCAGGCTGTTGAGCTTGACTTCGGTCAGCGGTTCGCCCAGCACGGCGACCAGTACCCGCACTAATTGGCCGGGCGTAGTATCCGGCAGTTGCCGCGCCGCCAAACCGATGCGTAGCGCCAGGCCGTCGGGAAGGGGGCTGGCGTCGGTCATAGCCGCTTCACCCGCACCGTCAGCGGCAATTTGGGTGTTTGCGCGAAGGGTTCAAGATAGAATCGCGACCCGTCGGACAGTTGCATTTCACCGCCCCAGGCGCCGGGTCCGGCGTGTTCCAAAGAAACCACCGTTTCCTCGTGATCCTTCTTGGTGATGTAGAACACCAGTTCGCCGGCGGCGTTATTCCGCAACATGACGTTGGGCATGATTGCATTCTCCTGTTCGGGGCAGGGGCGGATCTGGCCGCGAAGGGTCGCGAGCAGGCCCACTCCTGTCGTCCGTGGTCAGCGCACCAAGTCGAAGGCGTAGTCGGTTTCGCCCAGCGTCATGGTTTCCTGGTCGAGTTTTTCCATGACCGCGTTGACCAAGAGCTTCAGCATGTGCATCGCGCCCTCGTAACCGAGCGTGGTGTCGCGGTGCAGGTGGTGACGGTCGAACAGCGGGAAGCCGATCCGAATCAGCGGCACTTCATGCTCTTTCCCTTTGTGCAGGGTGTCGCGCTGGATGAACTTGCCGTAGGAATTGCCGATCAGGAAATCGGGCTTGTTGCTGAACACCAGTGAGCGCAGATGCCAGAGATCCTTACCCGCGTGGACCTCGGCTTCCTGACCGTAGGGCGACGCCTTGAGCAGCTTGGTGATATCCTTGGCCCAGCGTTTGTTACCGTTGTGACACAGCACATGCAGCGGTTCAGCGCCCAGCTCCAGCAGGAATTGGCACATGCCCGTCACAAAGTCGGGATCACCGAACACCGAGAAGCGCTTGCCGTGCAGCCAGGTGTGCGAGTCGGTCATCATGTCCAGCAACCGGCCCCGCTCCTGAGCCAGAGATTCGGGAATCGGCTTCCCGGTGAGTTCCGAAACCTTCATCAAAAAGTCGTCGGTCCAGGTCAGGCCCATCGGGATGTTGATGGCGTTCGCGGGCTGATTCCAGGTTTCCTGCACGTACTTCTTGGTCTTGGTCAACTGCCAGGGTTGCAGCAGCAGGGTGTCAATCGCGTTGGGCGCATCCCTGATTTCGTCCTGGGTGGTGCCGCCGGCGTACATGCGGAATTCGCCGTCGGCGGGCGTGTCAAGAATCTCCTCCGGGTCCGACAGGAAGGTGTAGGCGACGCCCATCTCGTTCAGCATCCGCTTGATCACCCGGAAATTGCCGAGATAGCTTTCAAAGCCGGTCACGATATTGAGCTTGCCGTTGCTGCCCACCGCCTTGCCTTCCATCGCGTTCACGGTGAAATAGCGGAGGATGCCTTCCAGCATGTTGTCCCAGCCGGTGATATGGCTGCCAACGAAGCTGGGGGTATGGGCGAACGGGGTGGGAAAATCCATCGGCACCCGCCCGTCCTTCTTGGCGTTGGTGATGAAGGCGTTGAGATCGTCGCCGATCACCTCGGCCATGCAGGTGGTGGACACTGCGATCATTTCGGGCTGATACATGGCTTTGGAGTTCTCCAACCCCTCGAACATGTTCTTCTGCCCGCCAAACACCGCCGCATCCTCGGTCATCGAGTCGGAAACCGCTGCAATCGGTTCGCGGAAGTGGCGGTTGAAATAAGTGCGGAAATAGGCGACGCAGCCCTGCGAACCGTGAACGTAGGGCAAGGTCTTGTAGAAGCCCAGCGCACACAGCACCGCGCCCAACGGCTGGCAGGCTTTCGCCGGATTGATGGTCAGCGCCTCGCGCTGGAAATTGAGTTCCTTGTACGCCTCGGTGGTAGTCCACTGGAATACTTCTTCCAGTTTTTCCGTCGGGTGCGCTTCCTCAAAGACCCGCTTACGGGCGAAAGCCTGTTGATATTCGTCGGTGTTGAATAAGGGATAGCCGGGTTTGATCGTTTCAACGTCTTGCATGGCGGATTCCTCAGGCGGCCGATTTCAGCGCTTCGACGCCAACCTGTTGCTTCCAGGGGGCTTGCAGTTTTTTCCAGCAAGGATTGTTAATCGTCATGTCCATATCGCGGGCGAAAATGGCGAAACCGTCATAGCCGTGATAGGGGCCGGAATAATCCCAGGAATGCATCTGCCGGAACGGGATACCCATTTTGTGAAAGACGTACTTTTCCTTGATGCCGGAGCCGATCAAATCGGGCTTCAGCCGTTCCACGAAGGCTTCCAGCTCAAAGCTGGTCGCGTCGTCGTAGATCAGCGCGCCGTCCTGCAATTCCTTGAACGTGCGGTCGTAGTCGTCGTTGTGGGCGAATTCGTAGCCAGCGCCGATGATTTCCATGCCCAAATCTTCGTAGGCGCCAATGACGTGACGAGGCCGCAGACCGCCAACGAACAGCATCACCCGCTTGCCTTCCAGCCGAGGACGGTATTTGGCGATGATGGCCTCCATCGTCGGCTGATACCGGGCGATCACCCGCTCAGCGTTTTCCTTGATGGTGTCGTCGAAGAACGCGGCGATCTTGCGCAGACTGGCGGCGATTTGGGTTGGCCCAAAGAAGTTGTATTCCAGCCAGGGGATGCCGTATTTCTCTTCCAGATGCCGACTGATGTAGTTCATTGAGCGGTAGCAGTGCAGCAGATTCAACTTGGCGTGGCGGGTGGTTTCCATTTCCGGGATCGAGCCGTCGCCCGACCACTGCGCGATCACCCGCAGGCCGATTTCTTCCATCAATACCCGTGAAGACCAGGCGTCGCCACCAATGTTGTAGTCACCGGTGATGGCGACATCGTAAGGCGTCGATTCGAAGCGGTTATCCTCATCGCGGTTGTGCAACACCCAGTCGCGCAAGGAATCATTGGCGACGTGGTGGCCCAGCGACTGCGACACGCCACGGAAACCTTCGCAGCGCACCGGCACCACGGTCTTGCCGATGTCTTTGGCTGATTTCTTGGCGACCGCTTCGATGTCATCGCCGATCAGGCCGATAGGACACTCGGACTGCACGGTAATTGCATTGGCCAGCGGAAACAGGGTGTTGATTTCATCAATGAGCTTGGCCAGTTTCTTGTCGCCGCCGAACACCACGTCCTTTTCCTGAAAGTCGGAGGTGAAGTTCATATCCGCAAAGACATTAACGCCACTGTGACCGGTGACGTAGTTGCGACGGCCAGCGCGGGAGAACTGCCCACACCCAATCGGGCCGTGCGAGATGTTGACCACATCCTTGACCGGCCCCCACACCACGCCCTTGGCCCCGGCATAGGCGCAACCGCGCGCAGTCATCACGCCGGGCAGGGCCTTTTTGTTGGCGACGATGCACTTATTGGATTTTTCCAAGGTAGGATCATTCGCCATTAAATGCTTGGCGCGCTGTTTACCCGTGGCTTCAGGATAAACTTCCAGTACTTCCTGGATCAGTTGTTCGGTTTCTTGGCGATTCATGCTCATCGATGCGATCTCCAGGTTTCAGGCGGCGCACAAGGCGGCTTCGGCTTCAGCGGTCTTACCGACGATGGATTCGTCTTCCTCGTCAAGGATGCCAAATTCCATGAGCAGTTCTTCCAGCTCGTCCATGGTGAGCGGCTTGGGGATCACGAATTTCTTGTTATCGACGATCTTGCGCGCCAATTCGCGGTATTCATCGGCCTGCTTGGCCTTGGGGTCGTACTCAATCACCGTCATCCGGCGAATTTCCGCGCGCTGCACCACGTTGTCGCGCGGCACGAAATGGATCATCTGGGTGCCCATTTTCGCGGCCAGCGCCTCAATCAGTTCGGCTTCCCGGTCGGTCTTGCGCGAATTGCAAATCAGGCCAGCGAGCCGCACCTTGCCGGAGGTGGCGTATTTGCAGATGCCCTTGGCGATGTTGTTGGCGGCGTACATCGCCATCATTTCGCCCGATACCACGATGTAGATTTCCTGCGCCTTGTTCTCGCGGATCGGCATGGCGAAACCGCCGCAGACCACGTCGCCCAATACGTCGTAGAACACAAAGTCGAGGTCTTCCTCGTAGGCACCTTCTTCTTCCAGGAAATTGATGGCGGTGATGACGCCGCGGCCAGCGCAGCCGACGCCCGGTTCCGGGCCACCGGATTCCACGCAGCGAATGCCGCCATACCCGACCTTGAGGACCTCATCCAGCTCCAGATCTTCAACGGTGCCCGCGTCCGCCGCCATTTGCATAATGGTGTTCTGCGCCTTGGCGTGCAGGATCAATCGCGTGGAATCCGCTTTGGGATCACAGCCGACAATCATGATTTTCTTACCTTCGGCGGCCAGGCCAGCGACCAGATTCTGGGTGGTGGTGGATTTACCAATACCGCCTTTCCCGTAAATCGCACATTGACGTATCATGAGGTATTTTCCTGTTTCTGAAGGATGAGCTTTACTTGGCTTTCTCCTGCTTCAATTGTCGTGCCAGAAACAGTAGTCAAGGCAACTCGCTATTTTTTAATAACAATCTTTTTTCACACGGCGGCAACGCGGGTGGCATAGATGACAAATACGGTGGTTTGTCGGATTGATCACAATGCTTACGAAGCGCCGGACACTGAGGTTCGTTTGCCCCGGAACGCGGGCCTGCCGATCAATCATTGCAACTTGCCCGCTGCGATTCTGGGTGGATTGACCTTCCAGCGTCATCCAGCGCCGTTGCTGCTCGATGGGGTAGCGGAGTTGCACGTTCGACTATTTCAGGCTTTGGAGCGCTTGACGGAGCCGGACGAACGGGCGCGGCGGTTCATGGACTATATGACGGTGTATTTTCGGCTGGAGGCGCTGGAAGAGGTCGGTCTGAGTCCGGGGCGCCCCAAGTTGCGTGGACGAGCGGATTATTTGCGCATGGTGCGCGGTTGGGCTTTTGATCCCGATAGCCGGGAGGGAGCCGTACTCAAAGGCTGGGTGGAATCACGATTTGGCCTGCTCACCCGCTACCATGGCGGCGTGCTCGATGACCGCACCCAGGATGCGTATCTGCATTTTATGGAGGCGCGCAGCCATGGTCTGTACAGCACTAATGCTCTCGAAGCTCAAATCGATTTGCTGTACGCCTACGGTCAATACGAGTTGCATCGTTCGCAGCCGGCCGTAACGCATCTCAGTCTGTATCGCGGTTTCAATCGCTTTAGCGACGATCAGGTGCTGGAAAAAATTGACCGGCGTCGCTGGATCGTATTGCTCAATAACCTCAGTTCGTTCAGCGTCCACCGCGAACGGGCCGAAGAGTTTGGCGATCACCTGTTGCGTGTGCAGGTTCCGCTGAGCAAGGTGTTTTTTTATAACCGGATGCTGCCGGGGATGCTCAAGGGCGAGGAAGAGTATGTAGTGATTGGCGGGATTTATGAGGTGGAACGGTTAGCCTGATCGGTGTGTTCAACCCAGCCAGATGACGCCGTTGATCAATCGCTGAAGATTGGCAAAAAGTTCTCGCCCGGCTCCAGGCGACCGAGTACCCGAACCTGTCCCGTCATCAGCGGTTGCACGACGATCAACTCCCCGGAACGCGGCGCGATATTCGTGAGCGCGGTGATGTTGACCTGATGCGTGACCAGCACACGCGGCGGACCGGCGTAGGGCCGACTGAGCCATTCCCGGAGCGCCGCCATTTGGGGGTCGGCGCGCTCTGGGTAGGAGAAAAAGGAATCCAGCGGGGGGAAAGGTTCAACCGGTCCCAGGCCCAACAGGCGGGCGGTATCCAGACACCGACACCAGCGGCTGGACAACACGCGAACGGTCGTGATGCCCTTGCCACGGAACGCTGCGCCAATCGCCTGAGCCTGTTGTCGCCCCGCTGCCGACAGATTGCGTTGTGTCGCACAATCCGCCACGTTGAAATGGGCCGGGTCGCCGCCGCCCGGCGCTAGCGCATGACGGAGGAGGCCAACGGCTTCGCCGGAACGCAGCGCCTGCCACAGCGTCTCGTCAGCCCACGCCAGCGCGCCGAACCCCAGGTAGAGCGCAATTCCGCACAACAGGCGTCCGCATTGACGTTGCAGCGAGTACATGATTTAGCCTGTGATTTTCCAACACTGATGAATTTTCGGGTTGCGGGCGAAGTCCAGCGGCACTGTTTGCCGGCTCCAGTCCTCAACCCGCCATTCCGCCAAGGCGTCCCGATCCAACCGGAAGCGCCGGGAGTTGGTGGAAAAAATCAGCACCCCGCCCGGAGCCAGCAAGCGCAGCGCCTGCCGCAACAGTTCACCATGGTCCCGCTGAACGTCGAAAGACCCGTCCATCCGCTGGGAGTTGGAGAACGTTGGCGGGTCGAAAAAGATCAGGTCATAGCGTTCCTGCGCCTCCGCCAGCCATTGTCGGCAGTCGGCTTGAATGAACCGGCGCCAGGGACTGTGTAACCTGTTCAATTCCAGATTGCGGCGCGCCCAGTCCAGATAGGTCGCGGACAGATCGACCGTCGTGGTGCTGACCGCGCCGCCGAGCGCCGCATAAACCGTGGCGGTTCCGGTGTAGCCAAACAGATTGAGGAAGCGCCGGCCCTTCGCCAATTCGCCCAGTCGTTGCCGGGTGATGCGGTGATCCAGGAACAGTCCGGTATCCAGATAATCGGTGAAGTTGACCAGGAACCGGACCGAGCCCTCCTGCACCTCGTGGAAATCGCCCCGTTCCGCCTGCTTCTGGTATTGCGTGACGCCGCGCTGACGTTGCCGAACTTTGAGAAACACCTGCTCGGGAGGCAGTTCCAGCACGGCGGGTAATGCCGCCATGATCTGTTTCAGCCGCGCCTGGGCTTTAGCGGGGTCAATCGTCGCGGGCGGGGCGTATTCCTGGACATGCAGCCACTGCTCGTAGCGATCAATCGCCACCGCGTATTCCGGCAGATCGGCGTCATACAGCCGATAACAACTCACGCCCTCCCGCGCCGCCCAACGGCCCAGATGGCGCAGATTCTTGCGCAGTCGATTCACGAAATCCTCTGCGTCCTCCAAGGCGCGTTCCAGGGTGCGGTCTCGCGCTTTCTGATCAGCCGCTTCCCGGTTGACGAAATATTCCGGCTGCACCCGAAAGCGCAGCAGTCGGCATTCCAGTGGGCCATTGTGGAAGGTATGCGCCTTCTCCGCCCGCAGACCCATCCGCTTGCCGAGTTCAGGGTTGCCGGTCAACAGAGCAGCCCGCCAGCCAGCAAAATGCGTCTTTAGCCGGTCGCCGAGTTGAGCGTACAACGTCGCCACTTCATCCTGCTCGCCTAATCGTTCCCCATAGGGAGGATTAACGATGAGCAATCCCGGCGATCCCGGTGGTGGTTCCACTGCGATCCATTCCCGGCGTTCAATCCGCACATAGTCGGCGACTCCAGCGCGGCCCGCGTTGAGCAACGCCGCCCGCACGGCTTTGGGATCATGGTCGCTGGCGATGATCAATGGAATGCGGACTTGTCCGCTGGCCCAGCGTTCCCGCGCTTCGGCGAGCAACCGATTCCATAACGCGGGGATATGGCCGAGCCAGCCGCTGAATCCCCAGTGCTCGCGGTATAAGCCGGGGGCGCGGTCGCCAGCGATCCAGGCCGCTTCAATCGCCAAAGTGCCGGAACCGCAGAGCGGATCAAGCAGGGGACCACCCGCCGCCGCAATCTCCGGCCAGCCCGATTTCAACAACAGCGCAGCGGCCAACGTCTCTTTCAGCGGCGCCGCTACCGTGGCTTCGCGGTAGCCGCGTCGATGCAGGCTGTCGCCGGACAAATCGAGGCTGACTGTTGCCTGGCCGTCGCGCCACTGGACGTGAATGCGGAGATCGGGCTGGCGTCGGTTAACGTTCGGTCGTTGCCCGCAGCGCTCCCGAAACCGGTCTACGATGGCGTCCTTGACCCGCTGTGCGCCATAGTGGCTATGGTCGATGCCCGGACAGTGGCCGGTGAATTCCACGCTCAGCGTACCCTCCGGGGTGAGATGCTCCTCCCAAGGGAGGGCGAGGATGCCGGTATAGAGCGCCTGACCTTCAGCAACCGGAAATTCGGCCAGTGGCAGCAAGATTCGACTGGCGGTTCGTGACCAGAGGCAGGCGCGATAGGCGACCTCTAGTGTTCCTCGAAAGCGGAGACCACCGCGCACCGGTTTAAGGTGTAGTGCGCCCAGTTCGGCCAGTTCCGCCGCGAGCAATGGCTCAAAGCCTGCCGATGCGGTGGCGAAAAAATCAGATTCACTCAAGTTTCAATCCTCGATGGCGACGTTGATCAGCGTCGGCTGGAGCAGTCGCTGAACTTCGGCAGGCGTCAGGCTGATCAGGAAACCCCGCTTGCCGCCATTCACATAGATGAGCGGCAGATCGAGAATGCTGGCTTCCAGATAAATCGGCATGGCCTTGCGAACGCCAAACGGCGAGGTTCCGCCTACCAGATAACCGCTGTGCTTGCTGGCGACCGCTGGATCACAAGGGGTAATGGTCTTGACGCTCAGCAACCGGGCCAGTTCCCTGGTAGAGACCTGACGGTCGCCATGCATCAGGATGATCAGCGGCTGTCGGCGCTCATCTTCCATAACCAGCGTCTTGATGATCCGATGCTCATCCGCGCCCAGACACTGCGCACTATGGGCCGTACCGCCGCGATCCTCATAGGGATAAAGGTGGCCGTTGAATGCAACACCACGGGCCTGGAGCCAGCGGGTCGCCGGAGTGACCGGGAGCTTTTCCTTTTTCATGGAGATTTTTTCACTTAATTAAATCATGTTTTTTACAGTGTGTTGTTTTTTGTCTTATTGATAATTTTCATTATAAAAACAACATAAGTTGTATAAATAATAAATTAATAACTGAACTCTATCAGTCACTATTATATAATAATATTATAAATCAAATATTTTTATCTTATTAACACCCTGTAAAATAACTCGGAAATAACGGTCGTCACTGTTGCCAAAGAGATAAAAAAGCACCATGCAAGAGTCGGGACAGTCTTGATTTGTTGCATGGTAACAAAAAAATTTTTGCCTGTCCGGTTCTTGCCTAATCAAACCGGGTTTGGTTAGAGTTTAAGAAAGACCGTATTTTGGTTATGGGGAGGAACTAACGAATGCGAGTAGACGCAGTGCTTGAGAATAACAGCCAGAGCGTAGAGAACCCACCCGAGCTTAGTCGGCGCGGATTTCTGAAACTGGCGGCCGGCGGTCTGGGCGCCTTGGTTTTAGCGCCGGAAATACTTCAGGCGTCAATCCGGCGCGAACGCTATCTTTCCTTTTACAATCCCAATCTCGGTGAAACGATTCGCCAAGTGTACTGGACACCCCGCGAAGGCTATATCCGTGAGTCCGTCAAGGAGATCAGCCGGGGATTGCGCGACCATCACAACAACCAGGTGAGAATGTTCGACGTCAACGTCCTTGACCAGCTCTATGCCCTTCAGTTGCAGTTGGGAGCACGTTCACCGGTGCATGTGATCAGCGCCTACCGCTCGCCGACCACTAACAGCATGCTGTGTGAAAACCGCCGAGGTGTGGCGCGCAACAGCTATCACATGCAGGCGATGGCGATGGATGTCCGGTTGTCGGGCGGGCGGGTGGCGGATCTCAATCGAGCGGCCCGATCGCTAGGCGCAGGTGGGGTGGGTTACTACCCACGCTCCAACTTCGTCCATATCGACAGCGGTCCGGTTCGGTACTGGAGCTAATGAAAAAGGGCGGCCTAAGCCGCCCTTTTAGCTTTCTTTGGTCAGTCCTTCACATCATCCCCAACATTCGCGGCAGCCACAGCGATAACGGTGGCCAGTAAGTCACGAGCACCAAAAACCCCAGCATGGTGAGCAGCCACGGCCAGACCGCAATGGTCAGTTCGGTAATGCCCATGTGGGTGATGCTGCTCGCCACATAGAGGTTGAGGCCCACCGGCGGATGGCACATGCCGACTTCCATGTTGACCACCAGCATAATGCCGAAATGCACCGGATCGATACCCAGCTTCATCGCTATCGGGAACAGGATCGGCGCCATGATCAGCGTAATTGACGACGGCTCCATCACATTGCCGGCGAGCAACAGCAAAATATTGCAGCCGAGCAGGAACATCCACACGCTCAGATTCTGATCGATCATCCACTGCGCCATCGCCTGGGGAATATTCTCCGAGGTCATCAGGAACGAGAACAGCACTGCATTGGTGATGATGTAGAGCAGCATCGCGCTCATGCTGGCGCTGTCAAGCAGGACTTTAGGCACCTGCTTGAGCGTCATGTCCTTGTAGACGAACACCGACACCACGAAGGCGTAAACCGCGCTCATCGCCGCCGCTTCGGTCGGGGTGAACATCCCGGTGTAGATGCCGCCGATGACGATCACAATCAGCAACAACCCCCACATGCTGTCCTTGAAGGTGCGCAGCACGGTGAGGAAGTCGGCCTTCGGCATACGCGGATAGTTGTTTTTCCAGGCCCGATACCAAGTGGTCAGGCCGAGCAAAGTCGCCAGCACGATGCCGGGGATAACGCCAGCGATGAACAACTGACCCACCGAGGTGTTGGTGGCGACAGCGTACATCACCATCACAATAGAGGGCGGGATCAGGATGCCCAGCGCCCCGGATGTAGCGATAACGCCGGCGCCGAAGCGTTTCGGAAAACCTTGCTTGACCATCGCTGGCAACAGAATCGAGCCAATAGCCACTACGGTGGCCGGGCTTGATCCCGACACGGCGGCGAACAGCGCACAGGCCATAACTCCGGCCAATCCCAGTCCCCCGTGGAAGTGGCCGACGCAGGCGGTGGCGAAGGCGATCATTCGCCGCGCCACGCCGCCGTGGGTGAGGAAATTGCCGGCCAGAATAAAGAACGGGATCGCCATGATCTCGAACTTCTCGATGCCAGTGAACAGCTTCAGGGCCACGCTCTCGATCGGCACCTGAGTCATGGTGAACAGGAAGGTGAGCACGGTCAGGCCAAGCGCAATCGAAATCGGCATGCCCGTCAGCATCAGGACGATCAGCAGGCCGAAAATGAATAGGGTAGTCATGGCTTCTGGTCTCCCTTCGGCGAGAGGTTACCCGGCGTGGCGGTCGCGGGCTTGTGCAGAATTTCGACGGCTTCGACGGTTTCAATACCTTCCACCTTGGTGTGATCCGGGCGCGGGAGATCGCCGGTCTGAATGAACCGGTAGCAGGCTTGCAGGAAGCGGAAGCACATCAGATACGAGCCAATCGGCATGCCCATATAGACCAGCCACATCGGCAGCTCCATGTCCGCCGAGACTTGTTCGGTAAAGTAGAGTCCATGAACGAAAAGGACGGCAAACGTACCCACCGTGCCGGTGAACAACGCGCCGGCCAGCAGCCCGAAGATGATGAGTTTTTTACGCCATTCGGCGGCAAGGCTATTGATCAGCACATCAACGCCCACATGGATGCCGGTGCGGACGCCGTAAGCGGCGCCGATTTTCGCCATCCAGACGAACATATAAATGCACAGTTCCTGCGCCCAGCCGAAGTGCAGACTGACGAAGTAATCCTGCACGCCGGGTATTGGCAGGCCGGAGGCGTAGCGGTGGACGACGGCGACAAAAATGATCAAGGTCGCCGCCGCCATGAGGGTAGTAATGACCCATTCTTCAAAGTGATCAAGAAATCGGAGGATCATGGGTTTGACCTTTTAGGCAGTGAAAATCGCCCACTCCTGATCGACAGCGGGCGTCTCTGAAGGAATCGAGCTACTTCGCCGCCACTTCTTTTTGAATGGTGGTAATCAAATCCTTACCCACCCGGTCGCCCATTTGTTCGTAAACCGGTTGCATCACCTTGCACAACGCTTCACGCTCAGCCGCCGTCGGCTGGTAGAACTCGGTCTTGCCGGAGGCCTTCATAGCCGCGAGTCCATCGTCGTTATCCTTGCCAGCAACGTCGTTCGCGTAGACGGTCGCTTCCTTCATCGCCTTCTCCAACCCGGTGCGCACGTCAGCGGGCAAACCCTCCCAGAACTTCTTGTTAGCGATGACGGCATAGCCTAGATAGCCGTGATTCGAGACATTGGCGTACTTCTGCACCTCGTGCATTTTCTGGGTGTACATGTTCGATGGCGGATTCTCGGTGCCGTCCACCACGCCGGTTTGTAGCGCCTGGTAGACTTCGGAGAACGCCATGACTTGCGGAATGGAACCCAGCGAGCGCATCTGCGCCTCCAGCACCTTCGAGGATTGAATCCGCATCTTCTGGCCCTTGAAGTCCGCCTGTGCCTTTACCGGCTTGTTTGAACTGAAGATCTTGAAACCGTTGTCCCAGTAGGCCAGGCCCATGATCCCCTTGGAACCCAGTTTGTCGAGCAGTTGCTTGCCGATAGGCCCCTGGGTAACTTTGTGTAGTCCGTCCTTGTCCGGGAAGATACACGGGAAGTCGAACACCTCGAATTCCTTGGCGCCCAGCGGCCCAAACTTGGCGAGTGACGGCGCCAGCATCTGCACTGCGCCCAACTGCAACGCCTCCAATTCTTCCTTGTCTTTATACAATTGGCTGCTGGGATAAACCTCCACCTTGACCTTGCTGCTCGTGTATTTGTCGGCCAATTCTTTGAATTTCTCCGCCGCCCGCCCCTTGGGCGTATCCACCGCCACGACATGGCTGAACTTGATGACAATCGGTTCTGCGCTGTAAGCAATAGTAACGGTCAGACAAGTCGCAGTGGCGACCAGCAGGCTGGCTGATAGTTTACGCATGAGGGTTGTTCTCCTTTGGTGTTTTTGGTTGCGGCTGAACGAAGCGCCAGCCTGGAAACAGGTCCAGCAATGCGCCGGACTCGGAATTTAAGAATAGAAGAAACGAAAAGGAATGCACGAATCAGGCGCGCAATCGTACCCGCCGCACCTTAAGGGGGAGCCAAATCAGCTACGAATGCCGGTTCCGCGCCGCAGCAACCACACGCTGTAGCCAAACAGAATGACAACGAACAGCAGGATGATGGTGAACGCGAAGCGAATATCGATATCGGAAACGCCCAGGATGCCGAAGCGGAAGGCGTTGATCATGTAAAGAATGGGATTGAACAGCGAGACGTCTTGCCAGAACGGCGGCAGCGTTTTAATGGAATAGAAGATGCCGCCGAGATAGATCAGCGGGGTCAGAACAAAGGTCGGGACCACCGAAATGTCATCAAAACTCTTGGCGTAGATACCGTTGATCAATCCGGCCAGCGCGAACAGCACCGAAGTGAGTACGATCACCGCGAAGGTCATCAGCGGATGTTGCCAGTGCAGGTCCGCGAAGCATAGCGACGTGGCGATCACCACGAGACCCACCGCCAGGCCCCGCGCCAACCCGCCGCCAACGAAGCCGAGGACAATAATCGTGTTTGGCAAGGGCGAGACCAGCATTTCTTCGATGTGACGCTGAAATTTGGAGCTGAAAAATGACGACACGACGTTGGAATAGGCGTTGGTAATGACCGCCATCATGATCAGGCCAGGAGCGATATACTGGGTATAGCTCAACCCCTCCACCGGCCCCAGTTGCGCGCCGATCAGTTGGCCGAAAATGATGAAATACAGGGCGGTGGTCACTGCCGGCGGCAGCAGGGTTTGAATCCAGATGCGCAGGAATCGCAGGGTTTCCTTGATCAGGATGGTTTGCAGGGCAATGAGTTGGGCGTGAAGAGGCATGGATTTCCTTAATATGCATGTCAACATCCTATAGCAGGATTGGGGTCCTGCAACAGAGTTCAACGAATTCGTTGCTGAAGGGAAAGCGGCTCGGCTATTGTTATTTGACCTGAATAAGAACTATATTTGGTCTTACTCATAAGGAGGCAACATGAAACTCTCAAGCCAAATCAAGCCGATCAGTTATCTCAAAGCTCATGCCGCTGCGGTCATCCGCCAACTGACCGAGCAGCGCGAACCCTTGGTGATCACCCAGAACGGCGAGGCTAAGGTCGTGATCCAGGATGTCCAAAGCTACGAACAAACGCAGGAAACGTTGGCGTTGCTCAAAATTCTGGCGCTGGGCCATCGCCAGGTTGAGGAGGGGCGGGTGCAGGAAGCGACGACCGTATTTGAGAATCTGCGCGCCCGTCGGGTGGGCTAATGGCGTTCCCCATCTTTCTCACCGAAGACGCTGCGCTGGATTTATCAGAAATTCAAGACTATATCGCCGTACATGACGGTCCTGAAAAAGCTGAATATGTGCTGGGGCAACTCCAGGCCGTGATTGAACGCTTGGCGGAATTTCCCGAACGCGGCGTTTACCCTCGGGAGTTGCTGACGCTCGGCATTCGAGATTACCGGGAAACTTTTTTCAAGCCCTATCGGGTTCTCTATCGAGTGATCGACGACCGGGTCTATGTGTATTTGATCGCCGATGGTCGGCGGGATTTGAATGCTCTGCTACAGCGCCGTCTGGTTCGCGGCTGAGTGCAGGAGGCAGCGCTTGTCGTGGAGAAAACTCAGTTCAGCTTGTCGCAGTGTCATTTTTTTCCACCAACCGCAGAAACAGCTCCTCCAGCCGGTTTGCCTTGTTGCGCAGGCTGGAGACCTCAATGCCGTGCGCGGACAACTGCTGAAATAACGCATTGACGCCTCGTTCCTTGGCGACATCCACTTCGAGCGTCCAGTCATCCAGCCGGCGCAGGGGATAGCCCGGAATCACCGGCGCTTCAGGCAACGGCCGTTGAAGATTCAGCACGAAGGTTTCCAGATTCAGGCGATTGAGCAGCGTCTGCATCCGAGTATTTTCGATGATCGCGCCGCCGTCAATAATCGCGATATGGCGGCACAAGCTTTCCGCCTCCTCCAGATAGTGCGTGGTGAGAATAATCGTCACGCCGCGCGCATTGATTTCGCGAAGGAACTCCCACATTGACCGGCGAATTTCGATGTCCACTCCGGCAGTGGGTTCATCGAGAATCAGCAACCTGGGTTCATGCACCAGCGCCCGGGCGATCATCAGTCGCCGCTTCATGCCGCCCGACAATTCCCGCGCCATCTGCCGGCGCTTGTCCCACAGACCAAGCTGCTTGAGATAGGTTTCGGCGCGCTGGCGGGCCAATTCGCGGGGCAGGCCGTAATAACCGGCCTGGTTCATCACGATCTCGGCTACCGGCTCGAACTGGTTGAAGTTGAATTCCTGCGGCACCAACCCGATGCAGCGCTTGGCGGCGGACAGTGCAGTGTCCAGGTCATGGCCGAACACCTGCGCCAGGCCACTGGTCTTGCGCACCAGCGAGCAAATAATGCCGATGGTCGTGGATTTGCCCGCGCCGTTGGGACCCAGCAGGGCGAAGAATTCCCCTTCCGCGACTTCAAGATTGATGCCGCGCAGCGCTTCGAAGCCGTTGGCGTAGGTTTTGCGCAAATCGCGCAGGGTCAGGGCCGGAGTGGTCATGCATGGAATTCCGCGATGAAGGCAACTAGTCTTTGGTTCTGAGAGTGTTCAGCGAACCACCAAGAGGAATCCGACATGTCGGACGAGAACGATCAAAATAATCCAAAGGATATTACTCCATCCAGTGGGCCGGCTCACGAAGCGGATAAGCTGCCGATGAGCGGCGTCCGGGTCATCGATCTGGGGACTTTCCTGGCCGGTCCTTACGCGGCGTCGATTCTGGGCGAGTTCGGCGCTGAAGTATTCAAGGTCGAGCACCCCATCGCCGGTGATCCCATGCGGCGCTTCGGGACGCCCACCAAGCGCCATGACGCGACGCTCGCCTGGCTCAGCGAAGCCCGCAACAAAAAGTCCGTCACGATTGATCTGCGCCAGAAGGAAGGGGTGCAACTGTTCCTGCAACTGATCGGCAAATCCGATGTACTGATTGAAAATTTCCGGCCAGGCACCATGGAGGAATGGGGACTGGGCTGGAAGGAGTTAAGCGCGGCCAATCCCGGTCTGGTGTATTTGCGGGTGTCGGGATACGGGCAAACCGGACCGTATCGCCGCCGTTCCGGGTTCGCGCATATCGCCCATGCGTTTGGCGGGTTGTCTTATCTCGCCGGTTTCCCGGGCGAGACGCCGGTGGTGCCCAGCACCGCACCGCTGGGCGACTATATATCCAGCGTTTATGGAGCGATTGGCATCCTGCTGGCCCTGCGTCATCGGGAGAAAACCGGGCGCGGTCAGATCGTTGATGTCGGCATTTACGAGGCGGTGTTCCGCCAACTGGACGAGATTGCTGCATCCTATGGGTTGCTCGGCAAGGTGCGGGAACGCGAAGGGTCCGGGAGTTTCGTCGCCGTGCCGCATGGTCATTTTCGGACGAAAGATGACAAGTGGATCGCCATCGCCTGCACCACCGACAAAATGTTTGAGCGGCTCGCCGCGGCCATGGAGCATCCAGAACTGGCCTCTTCCGGTCTTTACGGCCCACAGCGGCAACGCCTGGCGGCGCGCGATGAGGTAAATCGACTGGTCATTGAATGGGTCGGCTCACTGAACCGCGATGAGGTGATGGGGCGGTGTCTGGACTGTGAGGTGCCAGTCGGCAAAGTGAACAGCATCGCCGATATTTTCGAGGACGAGCATTTCCAGGTCCGCGGCAATCTGGCCCGGATTGAAGAGGAAGGTCTGGGTGAAGTGGTGGTGCCTAATGTGGTGCCGACCCTGTCGGCCACACCGGGCCGCATTACGAACCTGGGTCCGGCCCTGGGTAACGCGACTTATGAAGTCATGCGGGAATTGTTGGGCATGACCGCCGATGACATCAAGCGGCTGCGGCAACGGAAGATTATTTGAGAATCGCTTGGCCCACATAACCCCTCACCCATTGCCAGTGGGGGTTGAAGATGTGGCTGGTGAAGGGCCGTCTTACGATGTTACGCAGGCGCGCCTTCGACCGCTGGCTTAGGCGCCCGGATTCGCTACGCCATATTCAAGTCCTCTTGCAGTTTTGCCTGACGCATTGACTTCTACCACCGCCGGGCGAACCGCCGACAAATCATCGCCAAATTTGTCGGGCTTGTGCAGGCGCAGGAGCGACGTCGCGGGCGGCGGGTGAAACTGGAGCGGATAGACGCCCTACTGCGTGGCGAGCATCTGAATTTATTCAGGGCGGTTTGGGCGTCGGGCCATCATCCGGGCGCAATAGAACAAAACAGGAGGCGCCAATGCTTAATCTCTGGTTGGACTTTCTCTACAGAATCACCGGCGGCTGATCAACTGAAAGGTTGCGATCTTCATTTCGTTGCCTTTCGCCGCAAATTTGTCCCCTGCCCGAACCGGGGTACTCATGTCATCGCTCCCATCCATAGCACATGACCCAGCGTGCGGACGACAATCCCCACCCCGGCTCCCAAGGCGGCCATCTTCCAGACGCTGGCGACCCGCCGTCCCGCTGATACCAGGATGGCCACACCGGGTAGATCGAGGGGATGAATCAGGAAACCCGCGCTCTGGTTCAGCAAGGTTGAGGTGAATTGCCCCTGTCGCAACAGATCATCCACTGCACCGAGCATCGCCGTGCCGCCGGCCAGATACTTGATAAAAGTGGGCAGAATTAACGCGGGATCGATCCCTAACTTCCCCAAGAACGGGGTCAACAGGTCGGTGAGTCCTTCCACAGCCCCGGCATGGCGCAGAGCGGTCACCACGACCAGCGCTAATACCAATAACGGAATGGCGCCAATGGTGATCTTGAACGCCTCGGCTCCAGCTCGGTTAATGACGTCCAGTACTCCCTTGGCGCCCTCGGCGGTTGGATGATGGAGCGTGTCGTCGGTGAGGTGCTCCTCGCCGGATAGATGCCGACCGAAACCGTGGTAGGTCGCCGCCGCCGCGATCAACCCGCCAACGGTCGAGAACAGGAGCGTCGGCCCCAGGTGCAGACCCAGTGCGGTCAGTGGCAAGCTGGCGTTGGCCTGAGCCATCGCGAAGACCATCGCCAGTGTAGCCGCCAGATGCCGATCCGATGCCCCACGCTGCTCCATCATCGACAGGGTAGCGATCGGCGCAGCGAAGCTGACAAAATTGATTTGCAACGCGGCAAAGAGGCTCAAGCCGGTGAGTCCAAACGGGCGCACAGTTGGGGTCAGCCAAGCCACGATTCCGTCCAATAGTCCTTTAGCCTCCAGCAAGCGCATCAGGGACAGCATGACAACCATCACGGGTAGCAACACAAACAGAGCCAGGTCGATGGCCGCCCGGCCCGCTGGAAGAATGATGTCCACGATGAAGATCCTCAGTCAGTGAGCCATGATAGGTGATATTCGGCTTTTCAGGCGAGGTCGATTACCAGGCCAGATAAAGTGATGGGTAAGCCGCGTATCCTACCCATTTTCGGCCTGACCGGCGGCGGGTGTCCGAAGCCGAAGAAACCGGTAGGGTAGTTCGTGCTGCAAAAAACATCGAAGCGGCTATACTTTTTCAAATAAATAGCGAATTTGATCAACAAACTCGCATAACCATACGCCCCAGCGGCTATTTTTGTTGAGTGGCTGCTGAACTCCAACAACAGGCGGCGAGGAGGAGATAGCCATGACGGACAGCAACAAAACAGCACTACCTTTAGCGGGAATTCGGGTCATCGATGTAGCGACGGTGATCGCCGGACCCTATTGCGCGGGCATCCTGGGCGAATTTGGCGCCGAGGTGCTCAAAGTGGAGCATCCGATTGGCGGTGATCCCCTGCGCAAATTTGGCACGCCGACGGCGCGTGGCGATACGCTCACCTGGATGAGCGAAGGCCGTAATAAGAAATCGGTGACGGTCGATTTGCACCGCCCCGACGGCGTGGAAATTTTCAAGAGTCTGGTCGAAAAATCCGATGTCGTATGCGAGAACTTCCGACCTGGAACCCTGGAAAAGTGGGGAATTGGCTGGGAGGTGCTGCGCAACATCAATCCGGGGCTGATCATGCTGCGGGTGACCGGCTACGGTCAGACCGGCCCCTATAAGGATCGTCCCGGTTTTGCCCGGGTCGCTCATGCTGTGGGCGGCATCGCCTATCTGGCCGGAATGCCCAAGGGAACGCCGGTCACGCCGGGTTCGACCACGCTGGGCGATTATCTGACGGGTCTCTACGGTTGTCTCGGCGTACTCATGGCGCTGCGGCACCGCGAACTCACTGGCGAGGGCCAGTATGTAGACGCGGCCCTCTACGAATCGGTGTTCCGCTGCACCGATGAACTCGCGCCGGCCTACAGTATGTTTGGCCAGGTTCGGGAGCGGCATGGACCAACCCATAACGACTTTGCCTGTCCTTATGGCCATTTCCCCACTAAAGACAATAAGTGGATCGCAATAGCCTGCGCGACCGACAAACTGTTCGAGCGACTGGCCAATGCCATGGGCCGATCGGAACTGGCTTCATCGAGCCTGTATGGCGAGCAGAAAACCCGTCTGGAAAATCGGCATGATGTGAATGAAATCGTCCGGGATTGGTGCGGTTCCCTGACGCGCGAGGAAATTCTCCAACGCTGTTTTGCGACCGGCGCGCCGGCGGGGCCACTCAACAATGTCGCCGATATTTTCGGCGACCGCCAATTTCATGCGCGACGTAATTTAGTGGCGATCGATGAACCAGATTTGGGCGAAACTGTTATTGTACCGTCCACTATTCCCCGTTTATCAGAGACGCCGGGGGAAATTCGCCATCTAGGCCCCAAACTGGGACAACACACCGACGAAATATTGACCGGTTTGCTGGGTTTGAGTGAACAGCAAATCAGTGAATTGCGCAGAAAGCGGGTGGTATGACCGATTGTAGACTCCCCTCTCCTCCTGTAGGAAAGGGGTTGGGGATAAGAGGTTAAAATGAAAAAGGTTGATATATGAGCGACATCAATTTACAGGACTGGGTCGGCAAGACTGAAGTAGTGAGGGATCGTATTTATCCTACGCCGGTCAAAGCACTGGCTTTAACTTTAAATGACTCGAACCTCGAAATCGGTGAGGGTGCTCATTTGCCGGAAATCTGGCATTGGTTGTATTTTTTACCGATGGTTGCCCGCTCAGAAATTGGTAGTGATGGTCATCCAAAGCGCGGTGGATTTTTACCACCGATCGCCCTGGAAAGAAGAATGTGGGCCAGCGGTCAATTGACCTTCCATCGAGATTTAATGATCGGTGATCAAATCACCAAAACCTCTGAGATTCTCAAGATTTCCGAGAAAGAAGGCAAAGCGGGAAAAATGGTGTTTGTGACTGTCAAGCACTCCATCCGCTCGGAAAGAGGTGTGGCGGTAGAGGAAGAGCAAAATATCGTTTATTTGCCCATGCCCAAAGCCTACACTTCAGCACCGCCTAATCCAGCGCCAGAAAATCTTGAGTGGAAACATGCCTATCCAACAGACCCGGTATTGTTGTTCAGATTCTCGGCATTGACGTTCAATGCTCATCGAATCCACTACGATATTAATTATGCGACTCAGATAGAAAAATATCCTGGTCTGGTAGTGCATGGCCCGTTGCAGGCCCTGTTACTGCTCGAGTCGGCGCGCAACAGGAACCCGGATAAAAAGCCGGCCTGTTATGAATTCAAAGCGGTCAGACCCCTGTTCGATTTTGATCAACTCCAGATTGGCGGTCAGGTGCGAACCGATCGGGGTCATGATCTCTACGCAATCAACACCGACGGCAATATCACAATGCAGGCTGCTGTATCCTGGAGATAAAACACATGGCTGAAAGACTGGAGCGTTCGGTATTACTGGTTCCGGCGTCTAATTGGAACATGATTCAAAAAACCGCCGGATCAAAAGCGGATGCGGTTTGCATTGACCTGGAAGATGCCGTTACCATCGATGAAAAAGAAGTCAGTCGGGCCAACGTGGTTCGCGCTTACCGAGAGCTGGATTTCGGTCACAAACTGCGAATGTATCGGATCAATGGACTGGATACTCATTATGCGTATCGCGACCTCATTGATGTGGTGGAAGCTGCGGGGGACTGCATTGATTTAATTGTTGTGCCGAAGGTCAATCGTCCCGAAGACATTTATGTCGTGGAAACCCTGCTAACACAGATCGAAAGCTACAAGAAATGGGCGCGTGCCATCGGGATCGAGGCATTGATTGAAACAGCGTCAGGTTGCGTGAATATCCGGGAAATTGCCGCCTGCTCCACCCGACTGGAAGGATTTATTTATGGCCCGGGTGACTACGCCGCGTCAGTGCGAATGCCGATGGAGTCGATCGGGGAACTGGATGAGAACGATGCGGTTTATCCCGGTCACCGCTGGCACTATGTCATGCACTCCCTGGTCAGCGCTGCCCGGGCTTATAACAAGCGGGTAATTGATGGGCCGTTCGCGGGTATCAAGAACGCCGAAGGTTTGCAACAGGCTTGTAAAATCGCCCGGGCGATGGGTTTTGATGGCAAATGGTGTATTCATCCCAGCCAAATTGATCCGGTGAATCAGACTTTCGTGCCTTCAGCCAAAGAATTGGCCTGGGCGCAAACTGTGCTGAGTGAGTATGAATTGGCTCGGCAAGAAGGTCGAGGCGCGCTCAGCATCAAGGGTAAGATGATCGATGTCGCTTCGCTCAGGATGTGTCAGACGACGGTTGAGCGAGCCAAATTGGCTGGACTATTGAGTTAACACGCTAAAATAAAGGTCATAACTTCATGGTTAATCTATTAAAAGGACTCCGTATTGTGGAAGGAACCGCTTTTGTCGCCGCGCCGCTAGCGGGTATGACGCTGGCGCAGATGGGGGCCGATGTGATTCGTTTTGATCGCCTCCGAGGAGGCCTGGATCATTATCGTTGGCCGGTGACGCATGACAATAAAAGTCTGTTCTGGGCTGGGTTAAACAAGGGCAAGCGCTCTCTGGCGGTGGATGTGAGTACGCCTCAGGGTCAGGAGATTGTCACCCGGCTGATCTGCGCCCCGGGACCGGAGACGGGGATTTTTGTCACCAATCTTCGGGTGCGCGGCTGGATGGATTATGAGCATCTCAAGCAACACCGGGAAGACCTGATTATGGTCACGGTGCTTGGTAATCGTCAGGGCGGGCCAGCCGTCGATTACACCATCAATCCCGGCGTCGGTTTTCCCTATGCCACCGGGCCGGAGGGTTCTCAGGAACCGGTTTGCCATGTGTTGCCCGCCTGGGATTGCATCACCGGGCAGATGACAGCGCTGGCGGTGCTGGCGGCAGAGCGGCATCGCCGCATGACCGGACAGGGGCAGTCGGTGGACATCGCCCTGAAAGATGTCGCCCTGGCCATGTTGGGGAATCTGGGGATTATCGGGGAAGTCATGATCAATGACTTTGACCGTCCCAAGTATGGCAATTACTTGTATGGCGCTTACGGCAATGAGTTCGATACAGTGGATGGCCGCAGGATCATGCTGGTGGGCCTGACGCGGCGCCAGTGGGACGGATTATGTCAGGTCACGGGGCTGAAAGCGGACTTCGATGCGTTAGGCCGTCGAATGGGATTAGATCTCAATCAGGAGGGTCATCGCTTCAAAGCACGCGAGGAAATTACGGCGCTGCTCAAGCCCTGGTTCCTGGCGCGGAAAGTAGAGGATTTCGCCCAGCCTTTCGACGAGAGCGGCGTTACATGGTCGGTCTTTCGCACCTTCAAACAGGCGATTCAGGAAGACCCCGATCTTTCCGTGCAGCACCCCATGTTCAGTATGGTCGAGCAACCGGGCATTGGTGAATACCTGACGCCCGGTTCACCCTTTGAATTCAGCGCTTTTGAACGCCAGCCGCCGCAATGCGCTCCCGTATTAGGCCAGCACACCGATGAAATCTTGTCGGACATTCTCGGCTTGAGCGATGCAGAAATTTCCCGGCTGCATGAGCAGAAAGTGGTGGCCGGCCCGCGTCGTTGAGCGAGTTCAGTTTTCTCTTTTGAAAAAGGCGAACCAGGAAGAGGGATTTTGCGGGGCGAGATATTGCTCAAACTCCGGCGTATAACGCTCCTGAAAACCTTCCGGGCTGATGATGATAAAAAAGGCCGCCAAATGATGATTGGTGGCGAGTTGAAAACCCGATTCTGAGCCCGCCGCCATCAACGTGGTGGCCGTGGCGTCAGCAATCATGGACTGGTCGCTGATGACGGTCACGGATGCCAGATTTTGCAGAACGGGTCGGCCCGTGTGCGGATTGATGATGTGCGAATAGCGCTGACCGTTTTGCTCGAAGAAGTTGCGATAGTCGCCCGAGGTGGAAATGCTCTGGTTGCCGAGTCGGATAAGCCGCTCGACCGCCCGTTGCCCAACCACCGGTTTCTCAATCGCAATCGTCCAAGGCTGACCCCGGCCATTGTGGCCTTTGGCGCGAATTTCACCACCGATGGACATCAGGTAGTTTTGAATGCCCACCGTCTCCGCGAGCGCCGCCAGTTGATCGACGCCATAGCCCTTGGCGATGGCGGACAGATCGACATAGAGATCAGGGCGTTCCTTCTTTAACGCGGGCGGTTCCTCACGAGCCTGCAATCGCCAATAACCGATCCGCTCGCGAGCTTGGGCGATCTCCGTATCCGTGGGAACCTGATCACGGTGTGGCTCCGGACCGAAACCCCACAGGTTGACCAACGGGCCGACGGTGACGTCAAATGCGCCGCTGCTCAGTTCACTGACGCGCAATGCCTCGGTGACGATTTGTTGTAGCTCAGGAGAGACCGCCACCCAGTCCGTGCTCGGGTGGCGATTGAACCGGGACAGTTCCGAGTTGGGATCATAGGTGGACATGGTTTGGTTGATGCGCGCCAGCAGCGCTTCGACCTGAGCTTGAAAGTGAGGGGCAATCACTTGGCCAGCCACCGGGACCAGCTTGAGATCATAGCTGGTCCCCATGGTCGAGCCTGTCAAGCGCACCGTCGGATCAGGGGGCGGCGATTCGCAGGCGGTCAGCGCCAGCATCGCCAACAGCATGACGCAGACCCCATACCCTCTCCACCATCGCGAGCCGGGAAGAGGGACAGGATTGGAGAAGCCCATCAGGCGTTGGCCGCTTCCATGGCGGTAATAGCGTCGGCCAATTCGACCAGCCGATGCGCGCTTTCGACATGCAGATTTTCAATCAGCTTGCCGTCCACCACCACCACGCCCTTGCCTTGGGATACGGCCTCGGCATGCGCGGCGATGATCTTGCGTGACCAAGCGACCGCTACTGCCGACGGGGCGAAGACACGGTTGGTTACCGCAATGGTCTTGGGGTGGATCAGCGTCTTGCCGTCAAAGCCCAGCTCTACCCCCTGCTTGCAGGAATACTCGAAGCCCTCGTCGTCATTCAGGTCCAGATAAACCCCATCGAGAATCGCCAAGCCATTGGCGCGGGCCGCCAACAGGCACAGCCCCAGCGAGGTGAGCAACGGCAGACGCTCACGGGTATGGGCGCAGTTCAGGTCCTTGGCCAAGTCGGAAGTCCCCATGACCAGACAGGATAAACGTGAGCTGGCAGTGGCGATGGCCGGCGCTTCTAACATGCCGCGTGGGGTTTCCATCATGCACCAGATGGTCATTTCATCCGGCGCGCCGGCGACGTTCATGATGTGTTCGGCTTGACGGACGGTATCGGCGCTCTCCACCTTGGGCAGCACTACTGCGTGGGCGCCGGACCGGGCAGCGGCGACAATATCGTCATGCCCCCAGGAACTGGAGAGGTCGTTGACGCGGATTACCAGTTCACGTTGACCGTAGCCGCCAGCCTTGACCGCTTCGCAAACCTGTTGACGGGCGATTTCCTTGGCGTCGGGAGCCACCGCATCTTCCAGGTCAAGGATGAAACCATCGGCGGGCAACGTGCGGGCTTTTTCCAGGGCGCGGGCGTTGGAACCCGGCATGTACAGGACGCTACGGCGCGGACGCACGGTTTTGGACATGAAGCTTCTCCTTTTGTGATTGTGAGGGGCGAGCATTAGCCTGACAAGATTAACGCAGACTGCGCAGAGCCGGAAGTCAGTCACGCATTGTTGACTTGATAAGTGGGTTTTCAAACCAAGGGATTTGCTGTATGAAGAATCGGATTTTCTTCTTGTAGATTATCGGCCATAAAACGGGGTGGCGATGGCCGGATCGCAAGGCGTTTCAATGTCCTATTCTCATTTGGAGACAGTCATGGTCCCCCAGGTCAAAACCATTTTGTACACCACCGCGCTGGGCAGCCACACGCGACCGGTCTTTCGGTTTACAGTCGGGCTAGCCCAGCAGTTAGGCGCCAGAATTATCCTGCTGCATGTAGTCGAACCGCTGAATAATTCGGTGCGGTTTCTGATTGATTCCTACCTAAAGCCGGATGCAGCGGCGGAACTGCATCATCAATCCAGCCAAGGGCTGCTGGAGAAAATTCATAAGCGGCTGGAAGCGTTTTGCGAGGAAGAACTGGGGACGACGCTCGAACAAACCGAGGTGATTTCAGAAATTCGTGTGGTGAGCGGTTTAACCTGCGAGGTCATTCTCTATGAAGCCGATCAGCGCAACGCCGATCTGATTGTGATGGGTACGCATACCGGTCATGTGCATACCGATTTATTGGGTTCGACCAGTCGCCGGGTGACTCTGTTATCGAAACGACCGGTGCTGCTGGTTCCTGTAACGGACAAACCGGACAATGAATGGGCCGAGCCACTGATCTAAAGGAGAGGCCAGTAGCGAATGGCGGGGCAGGAAAATTCCGCGATTCGCTACTGGGCTTAATCGCTTCCCCTCAATGCCCCAACCCGTCCAGATATTTATCCGCATCCAGCGCCGCCATGCAGCCGCTGCCGGCGGACGTGATGGCCTGCCGGTAAACATGGTCAGCGACATCACCGGCGGCGAACACCCCAGGGAGGCTGGCTGAAGTTGCGCCGCCTTCGCTGCCGCCCTTGACCAGAATGTAACCGTTGCGCATTTCCAACTGACCGGCGAAAAGATCAGTATTGGGTTTGTGACCGATGGCAATAAACAAGCCGGTGAGTGGAATATCTTTCTTGGCGGCGGTCTGCACGTTGCGCAGTCGGATCGCAGTCACCCCGCTGTCATCACCTAATACTTCATCCAGCGCCGCATCCAGCTCCAGGCGCACCTTGCCGCTCTCCACTTTCTCCATCAGTTTGTCCACCATGATCTTCTCGGCGCGGAATTGCTGACGACGATGCACCAGGGTGACTTCGCTGGCGATATTGGCCAAATACAGCGCTTCTTCAACCGCCGTGTTACCGCCGCCTACCACCGCCACTTTCTGATTGCGATAGAAGAAACCGTCACAAGTGGCGCAACCGGAGACGCCTTTACCCATGAACGCCTGTTCCGAGGGCAGCCCCAGATACTGGGCGCTGGCGCCGGTCGCGATAATCAGCGCATCACAGGTGTATTCACCCGAATCACCCGTCAGCTTGAAAGGCCGTTGCTGGAGATCGGCAGTGTGGATGTGATCAAAGATCATTTCAGTATGGAAACGCTCGGCATGACGCTTCATCCGCTCCATCAGGTCCGGCCCCATCAACCCTTCCACATCGCCGGGCCAGTTATCGACCTCGGTGGTGGTGGTCAACTGCCCGCCCATTTGCAGGCCGGTGATCAGCACGGGCTTGAGATTGGCGCGGGCGGCGTAGACCGCAGCGGTGTAGCCGGCGGGGCCGGAACCCAGAATCAACAGGCGGCTGTGTTTCGGGGTACTCATGAATGAATCTCCTGATTTTTAGTAAGCGAACAATGCCAGGACGCAAACGTCTGCTCAAGGCGCTGGCGTGCGGACACTGCAACTTTTACCTCCAACCCCTCTCCCGCCAGCGGGCAAGGGGAGGAGGAACGTATGAGGATTACAGCTTGCCGGAATTTTCGGCCAGGTAAGAAGCGACGCCTTCCGCCGTCGGCTTCATCCCTTTATCACCCTTCTTCCAGCCGGCCGGGCAGACTTCGCCGTACTCTTCGGTGAATTTCAGGGCCTCAACCAGCCGCAACATTTCGTCTACTTCCCGGCCCAGGGGCAGGTTATTGACGATCTGCGCTTGCACCACGCCCGCTTTGTCGATCAGGAACGAACCGCGCAGGGCAACACCCGCTGGATGCTCGATCCCATAGGCCTTGGTGATTTCATGCTTGACGTCGGCTACCAACGGGAATTGCACGGGGCCGATGCCGCCCTTCTCGACCGGCGTATTGCGCCAGGCGTAGTGAGAGAACTGTGAGTCGATGGACACGCCGACCACTTCCACGCCCAGTTCCTTGAACTGAGCGACGCGATGATCATGGGCGATGATTTCCGACGGGCAGACAAAAGTGAAGTCCAACGGATAGAAGAACAGCACAACGTACTTGCCGCGCAAATCGGAAAGTTTGAAGTTTTCCTTGATTGAACCGTCCGGCAGGACGGCGGCGGCGGTAAAGTCAGGAGCCGGCTGGGTGACCAAAACGCTCATGGATAATTTCCTCGAAGGTGAATGCGCCGTGGGTTAGCGTGTGCGAATCTTAGGCGATGCTTTTTCATTATGGAAATTGAATCCTTTAAATGAATAAATAGCCAATGACTATAACGATTCGCCCACCTTGTCACCGCCTTGTCATCAAATTGCCTTACATAGGTAAATTCGTGGCGATGGCTGCGAAAGGATCTGGGGATGATATGAGCTAATTCAAGAGGGCGCATGAACGTAAAACACATTTTGCTGGTGGAAGATGAACAGCCGATTCGGGAGATGGTGGTGTTCGCGCTAACCAACGCCAGTTATGAAGTCCACGAAGCGGCTGACGCTCGGCAGGCTCAGGTTTGTATTGCCGAGCGCCTGCCGGATTTGATTCTGCTGGATTGGATGCTGCCGGGCATCAGCGGTATTGATTACGCCCGCCGATTGAAAAAGGACGAATTGACGCGGGAATTGCCCATTATTATGTTGACCGCCCGTGCTGAAGAAGAAGACAAAGTGCAGGGCTTGGAAAGTGGCGCCGATGATTACGTGACCAAGCCATTTTCACCGCGTGAATTAGTGGCGCGCATCCGGGCGGTTTTACGCCGGGGCGGGCCCGCCGGGGAAGATGAAATTTTACGTGCTAACGATTTGGCTTTGGATTTAGCCAGTCATCGGGTGAGCGCTGGTGATGCGTTACTGGAGATGGGGCCGACTGAATACCGGTTGCTGGAATTTTTCATGTCACACCCGGAACGAGTCTATAGTCGTGGGCAATTATTAGACCGGGTCTGGGGCAGCAACGTTTATGTTGAAGAACGCACGGTAGACGTGCATATCCGCCGACTGCGCAAGGCGCTGGAACCGCATGGTTTCGACGCGCTGATTCAGACAGTGCGTGGCGCAGGCTACCGGTTCTCGACCCGAGTTTAACGTGCCTACCCCTGCTTGGTTGAGTTTATCCCGGCGACTGGCGCTGGTCCTGGCCAGCACCGCTTTGCTGGGCTGGGCGATCGACCAGCTCACCCTGATGTTGCTACTGGCCGCGCTGAGCGCACTAGCTTGGCAGTTGTGGCAGCTCTATCGGCTGGAGCGTTGGCTGAATGGCGATCCCGTGGCGGGTCCACCGCCCGCTAACCTCCTCTGGGGCGGTATCGCCGCGCATGTGATACGCCTGCGTCGGCAAAGCCGCAAGCGGAAACGCAAGCTCAGTCGGTTGTTGCGACAATTTCAGCAGGCTACCGCCGCTTTGCCGGACGCTGCCGTCGTGCTGGGCGAAGATGACGAGGTCATCTGGTGCAATGGCACTGCTCAACCGTTGCTCGGCCTGACCACCCGCCAGGATATCGGCCTACCTATTACGCATTTGCTCCGGCAACCTGGTTTCGTGGCCTTTCTGAGCCACCGTGGCCACGGCGACAGTGTGGAGTTTTCCTCGCCGGTGGACGATCAATTGCTGCTGAGCGCCCGGATTGTGCCGTATGGCAAGAAACAGCGGCTGCTATTGGTGGCCGATATTACCCGGATTCGGCGTTTGGAGCAGATGCGGCGCGATTTTGTCGCCAACGTCTCGCATGAACTGCGCACCCCGTTGACCGTCATTGCCGGCTATCTGGAAACTTTGCTGGACAACGACGACGACGCTTTGGACCGTTGGCGGCAACCCTTACACGGTATGCAACAGCAATCCAGCCGGATGTTGCACCTCATCGAGGACTTGCTGATGCTGACTCGATTGGAATCGCCGAAGGAACGGCCGCCCCGTAAACCGGTTGCGGTGCCTGCGCTGTTGGCGGACATTGTTGAAGACGCCTTGGCCCTCAGTGGCGAACAGGGGCATCAGATTGAGTTGAACGTCGATCCCCGGTTATGGATGCTGGGTTGCGAAAAAGAATTGCGCAGCGCCTTTTCTAATCTGGTGTTCAATGCAGTACGTTATACACCTGCCGATGGGCGAATTGAGATTAGCTGGTGGCCCGACGCCCAGGGTCTTCATCTGGAAGTGGCGGATCACGGTGAAGGCATCGCCCCTCACCATTTGCCCCGACTCACCGAGCGCTTTTACCGGGTCAATCGGGACCGTTCGCGGGGTAGCGGCGGCACCGGGCTGGGCTTGTCCATCGTCAAGCATGTCGTCAACCATCATGGCGGCCAGTTGCACATCACCAGTGAATTGGGCGTCGGCAGTGTGTTTACCTGTAATTTTCCATTGGCGTTGCGGGTGACCCCTGGCGCCATACCGCCGCCCAGTGGAGCCAGTCGCTGACGATAACGGTGATACACTGGCAGCCGTGATGAATTTGAGGAGAAGATCGATGAAACTATTGCTGGTTCGCCACGCCATCGCCGAGGACGCCGACGCCTTCATCGCTGCGGGCGGAACCGACGCTCAGCGGCCCCTGACCGAAATTGGGCGCAAAAAAATGCGCAAAGGCGCTAACCGTCTGCGTTTGCAGGTGCGGGAAATCGATCTGCTGGCCTGTAGCCCCTTGCTGCGCGCCCGTGAGACCGCTGACATCATTGCCCGCGCTTTCGGCGATGCGCCGATTGTGGAGCGCCCCGAACTCGACTATCGCTACCCACCTGAAGCCGTGCTGGATTGGCTGGCGCAAGGCCCAACCGAAGGGCTGATCGTGGCGGTAGGCCATGAGCCGCAGTTGAGTTTATTGTCCGGTCTGCTCTTGGCCGCCGCGCCGCATCCGCTGATCGCCTTTCGCAAAGGTGGATTAGCCTTGATCGAGTTCCACGGTCGCGCGGCGGCGGGTGAGGGCGTCTTGCAATGGGCGCTGACTCCTGGTCAATTGCGCAATCTCAAGCAGGATTGACGCTGCCATGTCTTCCGATATCGTCGCCGCAATTGACCTGGGTTCCAACAGCTTCCACATGATCGTTGCCCGGATTGCCAACGGACACATTCAAGTACTGGATCGGCTGCGGGAAATGGTGCAACTGGCAGCAGGTTTGGACAGCCGCAACCGACTGTCCGGGGAATCGCAACAGCGGGCGCTGGATTGCCTGGCGCGGTTTGGTCAACGCTTGCGGCAGATCCCACCGGAGCAACTGCGCATTGTCGGCACCAACACCCTGCGCCAGGCACGCAACAGCGCTGAATTTCTGGCTCGGGCCGAGTCGGTACTGGGCCATAGCGTCGAGATCATTAGTGGTTATGAGGAGGCGCGGTTGATTTACCTGGGCGTGGCACATAGCGTCGCTGCTATTGCCGGACACCGGTTAGTGGTGGACATCGGCGGTGGCAGCACCGAATTGATTATCGGTGAACAATTTGAACCCTTGCGCTTGAACAGCCTGAAGATGGGTTGCGTCAGTATCAGCCGCGCTTGTTTTGATGACGGTCGGATTACCGAGGCGCGTTTGCGCGAGGCGGAACTCATGGTGCGCCTCCGCCTGGAGCCGGTCGAGGAGGAATACCGGGAACGGGGTTGGCAGGCCGTGATCGGTGCTTCCGGCACGATCAAGGCTATTCAGGAGGTGATAACCCGCGAAGGCTGGGGTCGGGAAGGGATTACCCTGGAGGCGTTGCGGCGATTGCGCGGCGCGGTGCTGGAATTGGGCAATATCGCCACCCTCGCCGCCCGTTGGCAGTTGGAGCCGGCTCGCGCCCGGGTGTTTCCGGGCGGGTTCATGGTGCTGCATGGCTTATGCGAAGTGTTGCAGGTGAAGCAGATGGCTGTCTCGGATGGTGCGTTGCGCGAAGGGGTGATTTACGACCTGCTGGGCCGTATCCGCCACGAGGATGTGCGCGACCGCACCATCGTGACCGTGACAGGTCGTTATGGTCTGGACGAAGCACAGGCCGAGCGGGTGTGGATGACTGCCCGCGAGCTGTTGGGACAAGCGCAGGCAGCCTGGGGTTTGGAGCGTGAGGAGTGGGCGCAGCGGCTGGAATGGGCGGCGCGGTTGCATGAAATTGGGTTATTGCTGACGCACGACCAACACCATAAGCATGGTGCCTACATTTTAGAACATGCTGATTTTCCGGGATTTTCGCGGGGTGATCAGACGTTGCTGGCGGCGTTGGTCCGCCGTCACCGTCGCTCGGTTCCAGTCGATGCCTTCGCCCACCTGCCGCGAGAGATTGCGCCATTGGTCGAACGGCTCTGTGTATTGTTACGGCTGGCGGTGGTGCTGCATCGCGGGCGCAGTCGCCAGACGCTGCCGCCATTGAAACTGAGGGTCAACACCCAGCGAGTGAGTCTGCACTTCCCGTCCGGCTGGTTGGATGAACATCCTTTGACCCGCGCTGATCTGGAAACGGAAGCGCACTATCTGAAAAAATCCCGCTTCCGGTTGTCGTTCGGTTAAAGCGAGGGGTCGGTGACTGGCGGTTTAGGCGTCTTCGTGGTCACGATCGCCACGCCAATCAGCGTCATCAATCCCCCCAGCAGCAACTTCCAGGTGGGTTGATCGCCCCAGAACAGCACCCCCAGCAGCACGGCCAGCACCGGAGCCAACAGCAGCAGAGGAGTAATCAGACTGACGGGATAGCGGGTCAGCAGGTAATAAACAATGCCATGGCCGACCAGCGAAGCACCGATAGCCGAGTAGACGGGCAGGGCGAAATCGAACCAGCCGGCAGTGCGCAGTGCTTCCACCTGACCCTGTTCCAGCAACAGCGACATCAGCAATAGGGAAGGCGTGGCCACTGCGCCAATCCAGGCCTGCAACGTGAACACTCCGACCCCCGACAGGCGACGCATCAAGATGGTCGCAACCGCCATCGCCAGCGCCGCGCCAACAATCCAGGCCAGGGCATCGAGATGAGCGAAGACTGTCGGGTCCAGGCCGATCACCAGCACTCCGGCGAAGGCGGCGGCAATCCCGGCTACCCGCCGGCGATCCAGCCGTTCGCCCAGCCAGACTACCGCCAGCAGCGCCGAAAACGGTACATAGAGTTGCGCGGCAATCGCCACCGAGGCAATGTCGCCGCTGGCGTCCAGACCAATGAAGATCAGGCTGAAGTGCAACACGCCCAGCACGGCGCTGATTTGCAGCACCTGGCGCATTTTGCCCGGCTGCCAGCGCAACCAAGGCAGCAGCAACAGCAGCAAAACGGTAAAGCGCAGTGCCGAGAACAGCAGGGGCGGAAAGTGTTCAACGCCCGCCTTGCCGGCCAGAAAATTGACCGACCAGGCGGCATTCGCCAGCAACGCCAGCAAGAGATCACCAGGCTTCACAGGACACGCATTCCTGGCAAGCGCTCAGATTCCTCCCCCTGGCGGGAGAGGTTGCAAGAGGGAGCAGCGGGCGGCGCCAACGAGTGACCCTGCCCCGCGCCCGCTGAGAGGACGGTGAACGGTGATCATGCCTTCAGTCAATCTCCCTCTCCATGCTACAAGACCCTCTTTCCCTTAAAGAAGAGGGCCGGGAGAAGGAGTGTGAATAGCTATTCTTCACGTTGTTGTTGCCAGGCCCGCACCGCGCTCATGAAGCGAGCGTCCAGTTCCACCTCTTGGTCAGCGGGCAGCGCGCCGGTCAGACGCCATTGCTCCTGCAACTGTTGAGGGTCGTAAAGCACATTGCTTTTAGACGCTGCGCCCGCCAGCGAGGCCGACAGCCGGGCCACCTGATATTCCATGCGCAGTGACGCGAATGCTGGCGGCGATTCCACGCCGGCGACAATTTCCATACAGACGCACCAGGTCTTTTTGCGTTCCAGATTCCGCTCCAGGGTGGCCTGCAATTCGCGGGCGGATTCGCCAGGGCCAGTCAGCGCCTGGCAGGCGGCGGCGAACCGGCGCTGCATCGGTTCCAGCAAGGCAGCCGGTAACGCGGGCAACGCCGCCCAAGCCTGTTGGAATGGCGCGAGAATATCCGCAGCCACCGGGGCATCCATCAACAGGGCTTCGATCTGTGCACACCGTCTGGCCCGTTCGTGTAAATACCGAGCCGTTTGCTGGGCGCGGGTGCGGCGCAGCGTATGCTCGCGCTGGCTAAACTGACGTAGAGCGTTTTCAAGGCGTTGGTCGAGTGTTCGCTGCTCAGTCTTGGGCGCTGGCCCGATCGCTTCCCACGCCTGTTGAATCGCCTGTAAACGCCCGCGCGCCTGCGCAAGCTGTTCATCATCCTCCATGTGGATCAGCGCTTCGAGTTCTGCGCACAGCGCCAGTTTACTGGTCAAATTACCCTGGCGTTCACCATCCACTACCTGCTGTTCGGCCTGGCGGCGGGCGAAAACAGCGTCGCAGGCCGCACGAAAAGCCTTCCACAGCGCCTGTTCCTGACGGGGCGCGGCTTGCACCGTAGGATGCCATTCCGCCTGGGCCCGTTTGGCGGTCTCAATGGCGGCACGCAAATCGGTACTGTCCACCAGCGCCTGTACCTGCTGGATCAGTTGCTGGCGGCGTTCCCGCTCCCGCTCCCGCTCAGCACCCAGGCGGGTGTCCAGTTGTTGCAGAACCTGTTGAAAACGACGATCCAGCGACTTGCGGTCGGCGCGGTTCACTGGCCCCAGTTTGTACCATTGTTCCTGGGTGCGGCGGCGCAGCCGGTCAGCCTCACGCCAATCTACCCGCATCCAGTCTGTTGCTGCTTCAAACTGCTCCAGTTGTTCGCATAGGGCGATTTTCTTTTCAAGGCTCTGCTGGCGCTCACGGGATTGCGCTTCGAAATAAGCCTGACATGGGACATAGGCACGTTCACAGGCGTCATTGAAACGCTTCCAGAGTCCCTTGGACGCGGCGCCTTCGCGATGATCGAGCACTTTCCAGGCATCGCGGGTCTGCTGGATGCGCTGAGCAATTTCGGTTGGGTCCAGTTCCAGGCCAATCAGGCTTTCCGCTGTAGTACAGAGTTGCTCGCGCGCCTGATGAGTGCCCCAACGCCGCCAGTCGCGTAATTCACCAATACGGCCAGCGCAGTTTTGCAGACGCTCATCGATCCGGCTCATTTGCGCCCGGCTCAGCCCAATATTCCGTTTCAACCGCTGGCGGGCCTGCTCATGCAGGGTCATCGCCTGCTGTGATTGACCATTGTCGATGGCGGTTTCCAGTTGCGTTGTCAGATCCTGGAGCTCCTGCCATTCTTGACCTCGTTCCTGAACCTGGCGCTGTATCCGGGCGCGCAATTTATCCAGCATTCCATCAAACTGACCCTGCAAGTGGGTCGCCAGGGTCCGGGATTCAGGGCGCTCCAGGCTTTCCCAGTGCTGCTGTAGTTGCTTGAGGTCGGTATCGTGGACTTCACTCGCCTGCTGCAATAACTTGTCTGCCTGTCGTAGAGCTTCCCGCAGGTGAAGCGCACGGACCTGATTCCGGTGGAGAATGCGCTGCTGTTCCTGAATGGCCTCGACCAACTGTTGAAAGTGCTGTTCCAGTCGCCGGCCCTCGCTGTCCTGAACCGGCCCGAAGTAAGCCCAGGCCGCCGGCGCTTCGTGCGTGGCGTATTGCACCGAGGCGTCCAGCTCATGGCTGGATTCGCCGGCTTGACGCAACCGTTCCAGCAAGGCATCCAGCGAGGCGATCAGTTCCAGCCGCTGAGTTCGCCGGCTGGCGCTGGCCTGCCGTTCTGTCAGGAAACGGGCGCGCGCCTCGGTGTAGCGTTCCCGTAGTTCCGTCGGTGCGGCTAATTCCTGGTCGCGCCATTCCTGTTCCAGTTTCGGAAACCGTCCGGCGTTCAGGCCGCTTTCCCCATCCCAGCGCAGACTTTCCATCTCGATGCATAACCGTTCAATGTGATTAGCGCGGACTTTTTCGGCCACCAGTGCGTCCAGACGTTCACGAGCCTGACGGTAGATGCGCTTGTCGCGGTTACGGCTTTGGCGGGCGATCTGGTCAAGCGATTCGGGTTCGCTGACTCGTCCCAGCGCGGCCAGACGCACGTCCATCTGGGGATCCTGCACCGCGATCTCGACCAGGGTCGCTTCGGCATTCGTTCGTTCCAGGGCGGCCAGCCGTAACTCCGGTTCAACGGCATGACGCAACAAGAAATCAATCAAGCCAGGATCGGCCTCTAGTAACCTTGCCAAACGGTCAGGCAATGACGGCCCATCAGGCGCTTTGCCCGCCAGCAGGAACTGGTAGCGCTCCAAGGCGGCAGCCCGCACTCCAGCGTCGGCGTCTTCCCTGGCGAGGGTTTGCAATTGATTAAGATCTTTGAGGCGCTCCAGCGCTGTGTGGCGGAGGGCAGGATCAGGGCTTTCCAGTGCCGGCGAAGCCGGATTGCGGGCTTCAGGGTCGGTGGTTTGCCACTTGGGCTTGAGGAAACGGCTCAGGATCATGGGGCGATCAACAGGATTCAAGGGGTGGAGGAAAAACTGGGCCGACGTCGCCGGTTCGATTCATTGGCAAATAGATTACTTTAAAATGCCAGGTCACGGGCCGCAGGGTTGTTGCTGCTAGGATGTTTACACTAGTTTTGCTTGCTAGATTAATGACCAGTCAAGATTCATGCTCAATTTACGATCAATATTAGGACAAAATCCGGGCGATAGCCCGAAGGAGCGGCATCATGAGTAAAGAAAACCGCAAAAGCATTCCCGAAAGCATGGCTGAGCAGGTTAAGGCAGTGGTGGATCGGACCCAGGAGGAAACCGGCAAGTTGAAGGATGCGTTGGTCCAGGAAAGCGAAAAGCTCCGCGACCAGACTCTGAAATTGGCTGGTGAAACCGTTCAAGAAGTGAAAGAGCAGATGGAGGAAGTGCGCGGCATCCTCGGAGGCGTTCGGGGCAAAGCAACCGATACGCTGGATCATCTGGAGCAGATTTTCGAGGATCGGGTGTCACGAGCACTGAAGCAATTGGGCGTACCCACCCACGATGATTTGCAGGGCATTGCGCAGCGTCTTGAAGAAATCAATGAGCAACTCGGGGCGCTGGTCAAGGATCGACAGACCACTGCCATGACAACGCAGGCAGTGGAGCAAGATGATTTGAAGCGGATCAATGGCATCGGGCCGGTGTTGGAAGGCAAACTGAATACCGTCGGCATTTGCAGTTATCGACAAATCGCACGGCTAACCGACGCTGATATCGATCATCTGGAGTCCGAGATTATTCATTTCAGCGGCCGCATTCGGCGGGATGAGTGGGTCGCTCAGGCTCGGGAATTCCACGCCCGGAAGTACGGTGAAGCGTTGTAGATGAGTAGGGCAAGTGTGAGCCGCCATGCGCCACAAGGCCAGGCGGCTCTACTCATTATAATAAGATCAAGCATTTAGATCGGGAATCACCTTGCTTTCCAGGCGATTGATTTGATCCTTGATCATGAGCTTGCGTTTTTTAAGTCGCTTTAGTTCCAGTTCGTCGACCAAAGGATCTTTGGCCAGGCGGGAAATCACATCATCCAAGTCGCGATGTTCAACACGCAGTTCGACGAGCCGGCGCTTGTAATGCTCTAAGTCATTCGTCTCCATAGGCAGGGTTCTCCGAAAGAGGGCGGGGGTTGTAGGTGTCGGAACCGGCGGGCGGGTTTCCGACGCACGGCGCTGACCGTGGTCATGAAAGGAGTCTAGCCCGCTAACGAACGAGCGGCAAGCGAATCCCTCTGACACAACTCAACCGGATTTCGGGTACAGTTTCCCGCCCTGCACGGGATTCACCGGAGAATGAGCGATGACGGCGGCGGTCAGAAAACAGCAGTTCAATTTCAACAAACTTCAGAAACGGTTGCGGCGCAACGTTGGCCGAGCCATTCAGGATTTCAACATGATCGAGGACGGCGACCGGGTGATGGTCTGCTTGTCCGGCGGCAAGGATTCCTTCGCCCTGCTGGATATCCTGCGCAATCTGCAAGTCAGGGCGCCCGTACATTTTGAGTTGATCGCCGTCAACCTCGACCAGAAGCAACCAGGATTTCCCGAACAGGTGCTGCCGGACTATTTGCGCAGCGTCGGCGTTCCCTTCCAGATCATCGAGCAGGATACCTATCGTATCGTCAAGCGGGTCATTCCCGAAGGGAAGACCACCTGTGGGCTGTGTTCGCGGCTGCGGCGCGGAATTCTCTATACGTTCGCCGCTGAACAGGGCATGACCAAAATTGCCCTGGGCCATCACCGCGACGACATCGTCGAAACTCTGTTTCTGAATTTATTTCATGGAGGCAAGCTCAAGGCCATGCCGCCGAAGCTGCTGAGTGATGATGGCCAGCATGTTGTGATCCGACCCCTGGCCTATTGCAAGGAGCGTGACCTGGCCGCTTATGCCGAAGCGCGTCAATTCCCGATCATTCCCTGCAACCTGTGTGGTTCGCAGGAAAATTTGCAGCGCCAGGCGATCAAAGCCTTGCTGCGGCAATGGGAAAAGCAGCATCCGGGGCGAGTAGACAGCATTTTCGCCGCATTGAGCAACGTTGCACCGTCGCACCTGGCCGATACCGGACTGTTCAATTTCTCCGAACTGGGAGCGCGCCACGGTGGCCCGGCGCCGCATTGGTTACCTGGTGGGCGTGAAGAGATGGAGCAAGATGACGAGGAAAAGCCGGACGGATTGGCGAATCTACGGCCAGTGGAAGTTTGCATTCCGCTACTGACAGCACGGCAAGTTTGACGCTTTTTGAAATTCGCTGCTATTGTTAAAAGCTTACAAAATCATGACGCCGGCTTCCTGAAAAACTTGTGCAAGCCGGCTCCAGCCACGAGGAGAACATGCGGATGAAGCAGAAACTGTTGGCGTTGGTTGCAGCGGTCGGTTTAGTGCTAGGCGGCGGCGTGGCCCAGGCAGCCGATGCCATCAAGATCGGTTTGATGGCGCCGTTGACCGGGTCCTGGGCCAGTGAAGGGCAGGGCATGAAGAAAATTGTCGAATTGCTGGCCGATCAGCAGAATGCCAAGGGCGGCGTCCTGGGCTGGAATATCGAAATCATCACCGAAGATGACGGCGGCGATCCGCGCACCGCTTCGCTCGCCGCTCAGCGCCTGACCACCAAAGGCGTCGTTGCCGTCATCGGCACCTACGGTTCTTCCGTCACCGAGGCCAGCCAGGCCATTTACGACGAGGCCGGTATTCCGCAAATTGCCAACGGTTCCACCGCAATCCGTTTGACGGAAAAGGGGTTCAAACACTTTTTCCGTACTGCGCCCCGCGACGATGAGCAGGGTCGCATGGCCGCGCAGACCATTGAAAAACTGGGTTTTAAAAAGGTCGCCATCCTGCATGACAGCACGTCCTACGCCAAGGGTCTGGCCGATGAAGCCAATGCGTTGTTGAAGAAGCAGGGGGCTGAAGTGGTGTTCTTTGACGCGCTGACGCCGGGTGAGCGCGACTATACCGCCATTCTGACCAAGCTGAAGGGCGCTAACCCCGATGTGGTGTTGTTCACCGGCTACTATCCTGAAGCCGGTCTGCTGTTGCGGCAAAAACGGAGTATGGGTTGGCCCGTGCCGTTCATCGGCGGCGATGCCACCAACAACCCTGATCTGGTTAAGAGCGCGGGCAAAGAGGCGGCTGAAGGTTTCTATTTCCTTAGCCCACCGCAACCGCAGGATCTGGATACGCCAGAAGCGAAGGCATTTCTGGTCGATTATCAGAAGAAGTATAACGAAGCCCCGGCGTCGATCTGGGTGGTGCTGGCCGGCGATGGGTTCCGGGTGGCGGTCGCTGGCATCGAGGGCGCCAAATCCACTGACGGCGGGAAGGTCGCTGAATATCTTCACAAAAACCTCAAGGGCTATTCTGGTCTGAGTGGTCCGATCTCCTTCGACGCCAAAGGCGACCGTGAAGGTGAGGTCTATCGGGTTTATAAGGTCGATGCGGCAGGCCACTTCGTGATGCAGAAGCTGTAAGCGCCAGGTGGCGGCTTCCCGCACCGGAGGAAGTCGCCGCAATCACACTCCAGCATGGGCTGATACCCCACTGCTCCCCTTTCTTCAGCCTGAATTCCAACAACCTCATGGAAGAATTTTTCCAACAACTCACCAATGGCCTGGCGGTGGGCGGCATCTACGCCCTGATTGCCTTGGGCTATACCATGGTCTATGGGGTGCTCAAGCTGATCAATTTCGCCCATGGTGATTTATTCACTTACGGCGCTTATCTGGGCTTGACCCTGTTGACATCGCTGGCGCTCACCGACCGACTGGGCTTTGCCATGGGTGTGCTGGTTCTGGTGTTGATGGTCATGGGCTTGGTCGCGGTGCTGGGGGCCATTTTGGAACGGGCCGCTTATCGCCCGTTGCGAGAATCGCCCCGACTGTCGGCGGTTGTGTCGGCGCTGGGCGCATCGATTTTTCTACAAAACACCTTGATGCTGATTTATGGCGCACGCTTTCAGGTTTATCCCGATGACATTCTGCCGGCGGCGACGCTGAATGTCTTTGGCCTCTATCTGCCGTTGATGCGGGTGCTGATCGTGCTGGCTTCGGTGCTGATGATGATTGCCCTCTATCTGTTTATTCAGAAAACCCGGATTGGTGCGGCGATCCGTGCAGCGGCGATTGATCAGGGCGCGGCGCGGTTGATGGGGATTGATGTGAACCGGGTCATTTTGCTGGTGTTCCTGCTGGGACCAGCGCTGGGGGGGGTAGCCGGTCTGATGGTGGGGCTGTATTACGGCCAAATCAATTTCACCATGGGCTGGGTTTACGGCATGAAAGCGTTTACTGCGGCGATCCTCGGCGGCATCGGCAACATTCCCGGTGCGATGGTGGGCGGTTTGCTGCTGGGGGTGATCGAGGCCTTGGGCGCGGCCTATCTCTCCATCGCGTGGAAAGACGCTATCGCTTTTCTAGTGCTCATCCTGATTCTGATGGTTCGTCCGACTGGATTACTGGGCGAACGGGTGGCGGATAAGGTATGAAAAACCATTTCAAGCCCTTCGCTATCACACTGGTTTCAGCATTGCTGGCCATCGCGCCGCTATTTCTCAATGCCTATCATGTAGACGTATTGAACAGCATTGGCTTATATGCCTTGCTGGCGCTGAGTCTGAATTTGATTTTGGGCGAAGCGGGATTGTTCAATATGGGCCACGCCGCCTTTTATGCAATGGGGGCTTATACTGCGGCGATTCTGAATACCCGTTATCAGATTCCGATTCTGTGGACGTTGCCATTGAGCGGGCTGATCGCCGGGTTGTTCGCGCTGGCGGTAGCGCGTCCGGTGGTTCATTTGCGCGGCGACTATCTGTTAATTGTCACTATCGGTGTCGGTGAGATTGTGCGCATTGCTTTGGTCAATGATGTCTTGGGTGTGACCGGCGGCGCCAATGGCATTTTTGGCATCAGCCGCCCCCATCTGTTCGGTTTCGTCATTCGCCAGCCACAGCATTTTTATTATCTGATCTGGGGTTTCGTGGCGCTAACTATCCTTCTGTTTTATAACCTGAAACAGTCGCGGTTTGGCCGGGCGTTGAATTACCTGCGTGAGGATGAAGTTGCAGCGGAGGGTAGTGGTGTCAATACGGATTATTACAAGCTGGCCGTCTTCGGTTTGGGCGCAGCTTGGGCGGGAATGGCCGGGACTTTATTCGCTGCCAAGATGACGATTATCTCCCCGGAATCGTTCAGCTTCTGGGAGTCCGTCGTGTTATTCATGATCGTCATTCTTGGTGGGGCGGGCAATATGGCCGGCGTTCTACTGGCGGCATTCCTGGTCATCGGCCTGCCAGAACTGTTTCGGGAATTTTCCAGCGCCCGGATGCTGGTCTTCGGTTTGGTGATGATGGTGATGATGATCGTGCGACCACAGGGGTTGCTACCGACGCGAGGCCGATAGCCAAGCAATTTTTTGCTACTGTAAGGGAGCGGAATGTCGGTCTACAGGTTCAAAGATATTGCTCCAGCACAACCAGAAACAGGCCCTTGCGAATGGGTAAGCGGCGGGATAGAAGGTCAATTTCACCCGGTCTCCGCCGCTGGCTCTGCCTGAGGCCAGATCACGACCGTTTTAATCCGGTTGCCAGCGATTTCAATAATTTCGACCGGATGCCCTGATAGCATCAACTGGATTCCCGGTTCCGGGATGGCTCCCAGATGCTCCATAATCAAGCCGTTGAGGGTGCGCGGACCGTCGGTGGGCAGTGTCCAATTCAACATCCGGTTCAAACTGCGGACCGACGTGCGACCGTTGACCACATAACCGCCATCCGCACGCGGTGCGAGGTTGAGCTTGCCAGTAGCAGCCGGGTCAGTGGTGAACTCGCCGACAATTTCTTCCAGAATATCTTCCAGCGTTACCAGACCCAACACATCGCCATATTCATCCACTACCAGCCCAAACCGCCGATGCAATTGCTGGAAATTCAACAACTGCCGGGTCAGTGATGTGCCTTCGGGAATAAAGTATGGTTCCCGAATCTGCTCTTCCAGATCGGCAAAGTTAAAATCCGGCTTCTGGGTCATCAGGTTCAGCGCTTTGCGTAGATGCAGGAAGCCGACCACCTGATCAATCGTGTCGCGATAAACCACGAGCCGGGCGTAGGGGCTTGAGGTCAACTGCGCGGTGATCGAATCCCAGTCAGCATCCAGATCTAGCCCAGCGACTTCGCTCCGTGGAATCATGATGTCCTGGACAGTGATTTCCTCCAACTCCAGGATGCTCAGTAGCATGGTCTGATGCCGCTTGGGAATCATCACCCCGGCCTCCAATACGACCGTGCGTAATTCCTCAGCGCTCAGGGTCTGCTGGCTCGAAGTCTGGATAGTCACTCGAAACAGCCGCAGCAACCCGCTAACGATTGCATTGGTAACCCATACCAGTGGATAGAGAACCTTGAGCAGTAGCCCCAGCACCACCGAGGCTGGATAAGCGACCCGCTCAGGATGCAAAGCCGCCAGCGTCTTGGGCGCTACCTCGCCGAAAATGAGCACCACCAAGGTCATGACAACAGTGGAGACGGCGATGCCCGCCTCGCCCAGAAAGTGGATGGCGATGATCGTGGCTAGTGAGGAAGCCAGGATGTTGACAAAGTTATTGCCGAGCAAAATGACGCCAATCAACCGGTCCGGACGTTCCAGCAGGCGACTCACCCGTAAGGCAGATTTTTCGCCCGCCTTGGCGCGGTGGCGCAGGCGATAGCGGTTGAGGGTCATGAGCCCGGTTTCGGAACCGGAGAAGAAAGCGGAGCAGCCAATGAGCAGCGCCAGGGCGACGAACAGCACCCCTACATGGATATCGTCCAAGTCGCAAAAACCTCGGTTTGAATAGTGAATTTCATTTTTACGGGTTGTGGGCGCGGACTGTCAAGCGTATCAATAACGACGCAGCACCAATTCCAGCACCAATTTGCTGCCAAAATAGGCCAATAGCAGGAAGGTGAAGCCGCTCAACGTCCAGCGAATCGCGGTGCGACCGCGCCAGCCGAATCGCCAGCGGCCCCATAACAATACCCCGAACACGCCCCAGGCCATAAAGGACAGCACAGTTTTATGCACCAGGTGTTGCGTGAAAATATCTTCCAGGAAAAACAAGCCGCTGATGAGAGCAATCGTGAGCAGGACAAAGCCAGCGCTAATCACCTGAAACAGTAGGGATTCCATCGCCGTCAAAGGCGGGATGCCGCGCAGGAAGCCCCCCGGCTGACGGTGGCGCAGCCGATAATCCTGCACCGCCAGCAGCAGTGCTTGCACAGCCGCCAGGGTGAGCAGCGAGTAGGCGAGAATGGCAATCAGAATATGCAGTTCCAACGGCCACTGTCGGGTATCCGCCACGATCCGTTCGGACGGAAACAGCAGACCGAGGATCAGCGTCAGGGCGCAAAAAGGTAACACCATAATCCCCAGATTCTCCATCGGCCGCACCATCGCCATCGCCAGCAAGACCACACCGATCAACCAGCCGGTGAAGGACAGGGCGTTGAAAAAGCCCAAATTCAGACCAGTCGATGAAAACACGGTTTGCGACAGGATCATGGCGTGCAGCAGCGCCGCACTCCAGCCTATCGCTAATGGACCACCCTTGGCGCCCGGTCCGTTGCGGCTGGTGTGCGCCAGTCGCGAGGCCAGCCAACCGCCAGCCAACAGGTAGAGTAAGGCGGCCAAACCGCCGATCAGCGCGTTCATGACGGAATTCCCTGAAAGGTCAGGAGAGAGGGAGACGAAAAGATAGTAACGGTTCCCCGCCCTAATGATCTTTAAAAATTTAATCCGGTACTGTTAGCCCCACGTAGCGCAGCAGTTCCAGGGAACCTTTGGCAAACTGATCCAAGAAGCGGTCGATCTCGGTGCGGAGCGCTTCGAGGTCATCGGCCC
>JBAQIQ010000099.1:0-14741 GCA_049288935.1 Candidatus Competibacteraceae bacterium | reverse complement strand
CCGCCTTGCTTCACCGGAACGCTGTCGGGTGGTGGACAGGCGACTGCCTGCCTCCCTCCCGGCGTGCCGCCGGCCTGCCAGTTCGTCAACCCGGCCTTCGTTTCGGTCGCCAGCACCGGAGTTGCGCCACCGGCGGGAGTCCAAATTCCCTACGGCCTGTTCCAGTTCACCGCGACCGGATGCGGCAGTTCGATCGCGTTGTCGTTGACTTATCCGGCGGCGCTGCCGGCTAACACGAGCTATTGGAAGTTCGGACCCACCGCCGGCCAGGCGGCGCACTGGTACGCGCTGCCCGCGACGGTCAACGGCAACACACTTACGGTGACCCTGACGGATGGCGGCGCTGGCGATAGCGACCTGCAAGCAAACGGCAGCATCGTCGATCCCGGCGGTGCGGGTTATGCAGTCGCTGCAGACGGAGCGCCTATCCCAACGCTCGACGAGTGGCGCTTGGCGTTATTTGTGCTGCTCATGGCTATTGTTAGTGTAGTGGCCCCACGACTGCGGCGAACCGGGCGCTTTTAGCCGGGTATTCCCGTTTTAAACCTACCGAGGGGCTTGCGATATTCAGATGGATATATGGCCCCTCGGTATAACCCTAAGCCGTTGCCCCAAAGGTATAAGGTAGCGGTTCCAGCCGGAGTTCTGGCCCGCTGGCGTCGCCCAGTCGCAACACGCCTTGTTCAGCGCATTCAATCAACGCTACCGCCAGGACGGCGTAGCCTCCATCGGGATGTTCCGCTGCGTCAACGAGCCTTCCCGCACTCTGGCTGGCGTCGGCCTGCGGCGAGAATAATGGATTACCGGGGTGAGGCCGGTCAGGGCTGTCGACCCGCGCCAAATACATCCGCCGCTTCAACTTACCGAGATAATGCATACGGGCTACGACTTCCTGTCCGGTATAACAACCCTTTTGAAAGCTGATCCCTTCCAGAGCGTCCAGATTGATCATCTGCGGCACGAACGCCTCAACGGTTTCCGGGTAGATCGTGGGAATACCGGCCAGAATGTCCAGTAGCCGCCACGGTTCTGCACCGGCGCGGGTGACAGCAGCCAGCGTTTTCCAGAATGCTTGCATGTCCAGCAACGGGCCATACAGCTCAAAACGCGGCGTGATACCCGGCAGGCGGATGACTGTGATGTTCTGCCTGTCGCCGGTGGGGTGCATAACGCCGTTGATCGCTTCCGGGATTGCACCAAAACCGCCGGTTAGAATAGTTTCAGCATGGGGGCCAGCCATGCCGAATCGGAGTAGCTGGTGGCTGGCGTCTGTTAAAGTGACCTTGGCGCGCAGCACGTATTTGCGCAATCGGATCAGCGTTGGTTCCACCAGTTCCTGCGGCAATTCCAGATAAGCCGCACCCTCGCGCCGGAATAGCCGGAAACTGGCCAGCACCCGGCCCTTGGGCGAGCAGAACGCGCCGAGGACGCTATGATCGTGCGTGGCTTGGTGAACATCGCAGGTCAGTTGGCCTTGCAGGAACAAATCGGCGTCAGGACCTTGCACAGCGATCAGGCCCCGATGCGAGAGGTCGCAGCAGGTATCGCGGTTATTCAGCACCGCCCAAAGTTCCGACTCCGCATGACCAAAATGCTCTATCCGGCCGTTGGCCACCCAGCCGCCAGATTGTTCAAGGAAGTCGCTCCATTCTTTAATCATCGCTTTAAACCCCGTGATTTTTGATCCAAACACCGATGATTCGCTGCACTTGCGATAAACCCTGGACGGTTTCCGGGTGCGTTGCGTTTAGGAACCATGAGCGGCATAATAACCCAACAAAATGTAGAGCTGGAAAAGGTGTCGTCGTCAAGGCGACTCGCCCGAAGCTTTCCGGCGGTCCTATCGATATTTGGGGCCAGGATGGTCGGCTATCGCCATCCCTGAACCCAATGAGTGAGTCGTCATGAACAAGAATGATCAACCTACGCTGCCTCCGCAGCCACCGATGACCCCGACTCCTCCCCAGGATACAACGCCTCCCCAAAAACCCAGGGAATACGGTGGCCCTAAAGGCCCCGAACCGACCCGCTACGGTGATTGGGAAAAAGCTGGACGCTGTATCGATTTCTGACCCGCTTGCTGGCCTTGCGCCGCTCGAACTCCGGCTTTTGATCCCGAGTCTGATTTCCCGAAAATTCGTGCGGCATTTGGTATGCTTTGCATCGCAAAAAACGAAGATTCATCGTTGTTCGCCACTGCGTAACTGAGGAGAAACATATGTCCGCCAATAAACGGCCGCTGTCGCCGTTCATGATCGGCCCTTACTACAAGCCCCAAATGACCTCGATCCTGTCCATTACCCACCGCGCTACCGGCGCTGGGTTGGTGGTCGGCACATTATTGCTGGTGTACTGGTTGGTGTCCGCTGCGCTCGGCCCCGAAGCTTACAAACACGCCCAGACCGTGCTGGGTTCGATGCTGGGTCAACTGTTCATATTTTTGTGGACCTGGGCGCTGTTCTATCACCTGGCCAACGGTATCCGGCATCTGTTCTGGGACGCCGGATGCGGCTTGGAACTTGAAGAAGCGACTAAATCCGGCTGGTGGGTGGTGTGGTCTTCCATCATTCTGACCTTCCTGTGCTGGCTGATCGCCGCGCCCTGAGGAGAGAAATATAATGAGCATTCGTACCCCGCTAGGCTTTGTTCGCGGTCTGGGCACCGCTAAAGACGGCACTCACCACTGGTGGATGCAGCGCGTCACCTCGATTGCCCTGGTTCCGCTGATTCTTTGGTTCGTCATTTCCCTGTTATCGGTCTCTCACGCCGATTATGAGACTTTCCAGCGCTGGTTGAGTCATCCGGTCAATGCTGGGTTGATGGTGGCGCTCTTGGCCACCATGTTTTACCACGCACATCTGGGGATGCAGGTTATCTACGAAGATTACGTCCGTCCAGAAAGCAGAAAATTCATCGCTGTGCTGGCTACGCAGTTCATTTTGTTCCTGCTGGGCGCCATTTCCATCGTCGCCGTGCTTAAGATCGCACTGGCTTGACGCCCACCACCGGAGGCTGAGGTTTCATGTCCAACACATACAAACTGATTCATCATAATTACGACGTAGTGGTGGTCGGCGCTGGCGGCGCTGGGTTGCGCGCCACATTCGGCATGGCGCAGAAGGGTCTCAAGACCGCTTGCCTGACCAAAGTGTTTCCCACCCGCAGCCACACCGTGGCGGCGCAGGGCGGCATGTCGGCGGCGCTCGGTAATATGGGCCAGGACCTGTGGCAGTGGCATATGTATGACACAGTCAAGGGTTCCGACTGGCTCGGCGACCAGGACGCCATTGAATATATGTGCCGCGAGGCGGTCCCGGCGGTCATCGAACTCGAGCATTATGGCGTGCCGTTCTCCCGGACTGAGGAAGGCAAAATCTATCAGCGGCCGTTTGGCGGCATGACCACTAATTACGGTGAAGGCACCGCCCAGCGCACCTGCGCCGCCGCCGACCGCACGGGTCACGCGATCCTGCATACCCTGTATCAGCAGGCGCTGAAGCACGATGCAGAATTCTTTATCGAATATTTCGCGCTCGATCTGATCATGGATGACGACGGTGCTTGTCGCGGCGTGGTGGCCTGGGATTTGTCCGACGGCACGCTGCACGTATTCCGCGCCCATGAGACCGTGCTGGCCACCGGCGGTTATGGCCGAGCTTACTTCTCAGCGACTTCTGCGCATACCTGCACCGGCGACGGTAATGGCATGGTGTTGCGCGCTGGCCTGCCCCTGCAGGATATGGAATTCACCCAGTTCCACCCGACCGGCATCTACGGTTCCGGCTGTCTGATGACCGAAGGTTGCCGTGGTGAAGGCGGTTACCTGACCAATTCGCTGGGCGAACGCTTCATGGAGCGTTATGCGCCGAACGCCAAGGACCTCGCTTCCCGCGACGTCGTGAGCCGGTCGATGACGATTGAAATCCGCGAAGGGCGGGGCGTCGGCGAGCATAAAGACCATATTCATCTGCATCTGGAGCATTTGGGCGCAGACGTCGTCAACGAGCGGTTGCCCGGCATTGCCGAAACTGCCCGCATTTTCGCTGGCGTCGATGTGACCAAGGAACCCGCGCCGGTATTGCCGACCGTGCATTACAATATGGGTGGCATTCCGACTAACTATCGTGGCGAAGTGGTCATTCTCAAGGATGGCAATCCCGATCACATCGTCCCCGGCCTGATGGCGATTGGCGAAGCGGCCTGCGTCTCGGTGCATGGCGCCAATCGGCTCGGTTCCAACTCGCTGCTCGACATCGTGGTCTTTGGCCGCGCCGCCGCGATTCGTTGCGCCGAACTGGTCCAGCCTAACACCCCGCATGGCGCATTGCCGCAAGCGTCGGTGGACAAGATCGTGGCCCGTTTTGACGGTCTGCGGAATGCCAAGGGTGAGAACCCGACCGCCAGCCTGCGGATGCGAATGCAACGCATCATGCAGAATCACGCCGCAGTGTTTCGCACCGGCGAGTCCATGGCCGAAGGCATCAAGCTGCTGGAAGAGGTGTTCGCCGGTTTTGCACAGATCGGGGTCACTGACCGCGGCATGGTGTGGAATTCCGATCTGGTGGAGACGCTGGAACTGGATAACCTGCTGGGTTGTGCGATGGTTTCCATCAAGTCCGCGATCAACCGGCCTGAAAGTCGCGGCGCGCACGCCCGCGAAGACTATCCGGATCGCAATGACGAGGGTTGGATGAAGCACACGCTGGCGTGGCTGGATGCCCATGGCGGAGTGACCATTGACTACCGGCCGGTCCACACCTACACGCTCACCAATGAGGTGGACTACATTCCGCCCAAGAAGCGCACGTACTGAGAAGGAATGACGCCATGGCTCAATTCAATCTTCCGCCTAATTCCGTGATCGGCAAGGGCAAGACCTACTATGCCGGGGCGGGCGCCAAGAACGTCAGGCGCTTCCAGATTTATCGTTGGGATCCCGACAGCGGCGAAAATCCGCGCATGGACACCTACGAAGTCGATCTGGCGGCCTGCGGCCCGATGGTGCTGGACGCCCCGCTCAAGATCAAGAATGAGATCGACTCGACCTTGACTCTGCGCCGATCCTGCCGCGAAGGCGTATGCGGTTCCTGCGCGATGAATATCGACGGCACCAACACCTTGGCTTGCACCAAAGCCATCGACGACGTGAAAGGCGAAGTCAAGATCTACCCGCTGCCGCACATGTCGGTGGTCAAGGATCTAGTGCCGGATTTGACGCATTTCTATGCCCAGTACACCTCGATCAAGCCCTGGTTGCAGTCGGCCACGCAGGCTCCGGATCGCGAGCGTCTGCAATCCAAGGAAGACCGCGCCAAGCTGGACGGGTTGTATGAATGCATCCTGTGCGCCTGTTGCTCGACCAGTTGCCCGAGTTACTGGTGGAATGGCGAACGTTATCTCGGCCCCTCGATCCTGTTGCAGGCCTATCGCTGGATCGTGGACAGCCGTGATGAGTTCACCGGCGAGCGGCTGGATAATCTGGAAGACCCGTTCCGGCTGTATCGTTGCCACACCATCATGAATTGCACCAAGACCTGCCCGAAGGGTTTGAACCCCGCCAAGGCGATTGCGGAAATCAAGAAGCTGATGGTGGAACGGCGGTAAGTCGTTACCTGCTTCCTCACCTCTAACCCCTAACCCCTCTCCCGCTGGCGGGCGAGGGGTTTTGTTTGTAGGAGACGCGGATCGTGGATGAACAAATCGGTAAATTGCGCTGGCGTTGCCGGCGTGGCATGAAGGAACTGGATCTGCTGACGCTTGGCTATCTGGAGCGGTATTATTCCAGCGCCTCAGCGGAAGATCAGCAGGCGTTTGCGGAGTTGCTGGAACTGCAAGATCCGCTGCTGATGAGCTACATGGTCGGGCGGGAGACGCCGGCGGATGCGGTGACGGCAAGGGTGGTCGGTGTTATGCGGACGCTGCTGAATAGTGCGGATGGCGCTTGACTCTAAACGGTTAAGCGACCGCCGGAGTCAATTTCCATAACTCTGGTTGGGCTTGTGCCGGGGTTCACTGAGCATGCTGAGGGGGTACCAACATGACCACACTTGAGATTCGCGCCGTCTGGGATGACGAGGCCAACGTCTGGGTGGCGGACCGCGATGATGTGCCAGGGCTGATCGCCGAAGCGGCTACCCTGGAATCTTTGATGGCGAAGCTGGAAACGCTCATCCCGGAGTTGATGGAACTGAATTGCGGGATGACGGGCGTGTTCCCCTTTCACATCGTGGCGGAACGCACCACGCTGGCCCAGGCCGCGTGACGGACAGCTATACGCCGCTGGTGAAGAAACTGCTGACCGAGGCTGGCTGTTCGCTGTTCCGTTCGGGAAAGGGCGATCACGACATCGGGTACATCCCCCTCACGAAGCGCCATTTTCCAGTGGACCATGCGATTAAGTCACCCCAGAGCCAGCGGTCCTTTTAATGTTATTGATGTGGCGACTGGCTGGCGAACGTGAAACGTGGAAGGCAAAAAACCTCGTTGCCATACGAGTGTATTGATAAAGATATGAATCTTCAGAAACCGCCAGTGGCATCGTGAACCACCAGACCGCCTTGAACATGCAACTGCGTCGCTCGCGGATTTTGCTGATCAGCGGTAGCGCTGTTCACGTCTTGTCAGGCGCGGCTGTTCTCGTTTCCAGCATTCCGTGGTGGGTCAAAGCCGGATTGATCGCCGGGATCGTTCTATCACTGGCCTGGCTCGGTTACTGCTACGGTTATCCACGGGGACTACGATTCATCGCCCGCATTGAATTATTGGACGGACGCTGGCGGCTGGAAACCGGCGCTGGCGGCGTGCATCGCGGGCAACTCATCGGCGGCTATGCTCATCCCCTCATCGTCATTGTGAATTTCCAATTGGAGGGTGGCGGACGCCGGTCACTGACCCTGTTACCGGATTCCGCAGATCCTGATGACCTGCGGCGGATGCGGGTCTGGTTGCGCACGCAGCGATATGACGATGAACCAGAGCCGCCTTGACCATCCCTAAGAATTATCGTTCCTTGCGTCTGTCGCTATGAATTTTCCTGGTGTGAACGCCAGATCAGGAGTATTCGCCAGTTCCGGATTGCACCAGGCAATAAATTGATGCGCAAAGTTTCGCAGGTAATGACCCTTGCGGACGGCAATCCAGGTCGTGTTATTTTCGAATAGATGGGCGCTGTCGAGCAGGCGCAATCCGGTGTCTTTGGTGACGCTGTAGGCCATCGCGGCGATGATGCCGATTCCCAGTCCCAGTTCGACGTAAGTTTTGATCACATCGGCATCCAGCGCCGAAATCACGATATCGAACGTCAGTCCGGCTTGCGCAAAGGTGGCATCGACCCGGGTGCGGCCAGTGAAACCTTCGTGATAGGTGATGATGGGATGCTCGGCAATCGCTTCGAGCGTGAGTGGCGTGACGGCCATCAGCGGATGAGATGCCGGGACAATAACCGCATGACGCCATTCGTAAAAGGGAAAGGTCACCAGTTCGGCCTCATCCGCCAGCGCTTCGGTGGCAATGCCAATATCGGCTTCCCCGGATTGCAGCATCGCGACAATTTCTGCGGGGCTAGCCTGATGCAGGACCAGATGGACTTTAGGAAAGGTGGCCTTGAACTGGCCCACAATCGGCGGCAGCGCGTAGCGCGCTTGCGTGTGAGTAGTGGCGACGCAAAGCTGGCCCTGGTCGCTCTGGGAAAACTGCACGGCGAGATGGCGGATGTTATTCGCATCCAGCAACATCCGCTTGACGATCTCAACGACTTCTTTACCCGGTTCGGTCAGTCCCAGGAACCGTTTGCCCCGACGGACAAACAGCTCAACGCCCAGTTCGTCTTCCAGATCTTTAATGTGCTTGCTCACCCCCGACTGCGAAGTGAACAGGGCGTTGGCCACCTCAGTCAGGTTGAAGTTGCAACGAACCGCTTCCTGAACGATGCGCAGTTGCTGGAAGTTCAAATCCCTTCTCCGTAAACCCCGGTCATGCTTTCTTCCAATGCTCTTTTCGCCAGCGGAGAATCCGGGGCAAACAGCCGCATCCGCGCCGGCTTCAGGCGCACGATTTGTCCCCGGTTCAAGTCCAGCGCCGCCGCGCGCTCACGCGATAGTTCGACTTCGTAGGGGTGGTCGGTTTCGCCGCTGACGCCGGTCAGTTCGATCCGGGCGGTTGCCCCCAGCGCCAGCACCCGCTCGACCCGCGCCTCAATGCCGGTGCGATCCGTCAAGTCGGTGTCGATGTCCAATTCATGGGGACGCACAAAGCCCAAGGCTTCGGCGCCGTGCTGAAAACCGTTATCGCCCAAGGGCAGATGATCCGCACCGATCTGGAGCTGTTGATCCTGCACCCGACCATGAAACAGGTTAACCGCGCCGAGAAAGCCGTACACAAAGGGCGTCGCCGGTTGCTCATAGACGTGCGCCGGCGCGCCGATTTGCTCGACCCGGCCGTGATTCATCAGCACCACCTGATCCGAGACTTCCAGCGCCTCTTCCTGATCATGAGTGACGAAAATGCTGGTGATATGCAGGGTGCTATGCAACTGCCGCAACCAGCGCCGCAGTTCCTTGCGCACCTTGGCGTCCAGTGCGCCGAACGGTTCATCAAGTAACAACACCCGGGGTTCAACGGCCAGCGCCCGGGCCAAGGCGACCCGCTGCCGTTGCCCACCGGATAACTGGGTCGGATAGCGCGTCGCCAGCCAGTCCAGTTGCACCAGTTCGAGCAGTTCCTGTACCCGCCGCCGGATTGATTCGGCGTTCGGACGCTGTTTCCGGGGTTTGACCCGCAGGCCGAACGCCACGTTGTCAAACACCGTCATGTGCCGGAACAGGGCGTAGTGCTGAAACACGAAACCGACCTGTCGCTCACGCACATGCGCGCTGGAAGCGTCTTCGCCGTCGAGAAAGACTTGGCCACTGTCCGCTGTTTCCAGGCCGGCAATGATCCGCAATAAGGTTGTTTTGCCGCAACCGGAGGGACCCAGCAGACCCACCAACTGACCCTGTGGGAAATCCAGTGTGACGTTGTCGAGCGCAGCGAAGTTGCCGAAGTGCTTGACGATATTCTTGACCTGAATGCTCATGAGACCACCTCGGAGGCTTCCTGGGAAGAGTGCATCGACCGCCGCCCCTGCCATTCGACGAACGACTTGATAATCAGCGTCAACAAGGCCAGCAGCGCCAGCAATGAGGCGACCGCGAAGGCGGCGGCGAACTGGTATTCGTTGTAGAGAATCTCGACATGCAGGGGCAGAGTGTTGGTGCGTCCCCGGATGTGGCCGGAGACGACCGACACCGCGCCGAATTCGCCCATCGCTCGGGCGTTGCATAACACCACGCCATAGATTAGTCCCCATTTAATATTCGGCAGGGTGACATACCAGAAGGTTTTCCAGCCGGAGGCTCCCAGCACGATAGCGGCTTCTTCTTCCTCCCGGCCCTGGGCTTCCATCAACGGAATCAGCTCCCGGGCGACGAACGGGAAGGTCACAAACACGGTCGCCAGCACCAGGCCGGGCACGGCGAAAATGATCTTGACATCGTTTTCGATCAGCCAGGGGCCGAACCAGCCCTGCGCGCCGAAGATCAGCACATAGATCAGGCCGGCGATTACCGGCGAGACCGAAAACGGCAAGTCGATCAGCGTGGTGAGTAACTGCTTGCCGCGAAAATCGAATTTGGCGACAGCCCAGGCGGCCATGACCCCGAACACCAGATTCAGCGGTACAGCAATGGCGGCGACGATCAGCGTCAAGACGATGGCGGACCAGGCATCTGGTTCGACCAGTGCCGCCAGATAAACCGACCAGCCCTTGCGGAACGCCTCCGCGAACACTGTGGCCAGCGGCAACAGCAGAAACAGGCCAAAGAAGAGCAGGGCGATGGTGATCAGTACGCCTTTCAGCCAGGCGGGTTCGCGAGTGGCGGCGCTGGCTTCGAAGCGCCGTGCGTGGACAGTCCAATGTGAAACAACTCCTGCGCCCATGATTCAGGTCCTCGCCCGGCTACGGTTGGCCCAGATTTGCAGGCCGTTGATTAGAAATAACAGAATGAAAGAAAACACCAGCATGACCACGGCAATGGCGGTCGCACCGACGTAGTCGTACTGCTCCAGCTTGGTGATAATCAGCAACGGGGTGATTTCCGACACCATCGGGACGTTGCCGGCGATGAAGATCACCGAACCGTATTCCCCGACCGCCCGGGCAAAGGCCAGGGCGAAACCAGTGAGCAGCGCCGGCGTCAGCACCGGCAAAATGACCCGCCAGAAGGTTTGTCCGCGATTCGCGCCGAGACTGGCGGCGGCTTCTTCCAGTTCCGTATCCAAATCTTCCAGCACCGGTTGCACCGTGCGCACGACAAAGGGCAGGCCGATAAAGGTCAGCGCGACCAGAATGCCCAGTGGCGTGAAGGCGACCTTGATGCCCAGCGGCTCCAGCCCTTGCCCCAGCCAACCGTTGCCCGCATAAAGGGCGGTGAGCGCGATGCCCGCGACCGCCGTCGGTAAGGCGAAGGGCAAATCCACCAGCGCGTCGATGATTCGCTTGCCGGGAAAGTGGTAGCGCACCAGCACCCAGGCGAAGATCAGCCCGAACACGGCGTTGATAGTAGCGGCGAGCAGGGAGATACCGAAACTGATTTGATAGGACGCGACCACGCGCGGCGCGCTGATGATCGCCCAGAATTCTTCCAGGCTCAAAGACATGGATTTGAGGAACACAGCGCTCAGGGGAATGAGCACCACTAAACTCAGATACACCAGGGTATAGCCCAGCGTCAGTGGGAATCCCGGCAGGACGCGATAAGTCTTACCCGTGTTCATAGGCGATTGACGATGATTTGCGTGAAGACCCCGCTAACCGCAGTGAGTAAAGTACGCATGATGTTGAATAAGTGGGTCATCGCGAGACTCCGATAAGGTTATAATTAAGTAGAATTCTAAGAATAAATAGTGATAATGGAAAATAAGATTTTGCGAAATCGTTATGCATTTTTCTGCAATAGCAGAAGTTAACGAGATCACCGCCATTGCGGACCGGCTGGCCAGGCTCGACGGGTACGGTGCGGTGATAACCGCTGATGCGATGGGTGGTCAGAAAACCATCGCGCAAACGATCATCGATGGTGGAGCCGATGAGGTGTTGACCCTGAAAGACCACCATCCGACCTTCTGCGAAGAGGTTCAGCTTTGGCTCGCTACCGAAGTGGCCTGCCGGCGCCTACCGGTCTAGGAAACCATCGAGAAAGATCACCTTCCAGTGCGGCCATGCGCTTTTCCAGCACGTCGGTCGTCGGATTCATGATCCGGGTGTAGATATTGCCGAATTCCTGCAAAGCGAACAGCCGGGCGGCGTGGTCGCTGTTCTGGAACTGGTAGCTGGTCGTGGCGTAAATCGGCACTTGCCTGGCCCCGGTTGTGGGGTCGGGTTGATAACCCGCGTGTAGTTGCAACGTTTCGTAACGTAAGGTTTTCGGCGGTGTGCTCATTGCGTTCTCCTGGAAGCCCATGACGGACGCCAACCGCCGATTCAGGTCACCGGCGACAACGTTATTTTGCCGCTCACTATAATTCCGCGGGTGACCTGTCAATAAAGAATAAATTCATATTTTTTATGAATTTTTCTGATGATGGATCCGCAGGTCGCCCACGAGCGGGTACCTGCGTTAATTCATTTTTTTCATATAAAAATCATTAAATATTCTTTTTTATAATAAACAGGACGATTTATGATCACCTCCGATTGTCCATCAGGTGGCTCTGTTTGCCGGGACTGCGGTCCCGGCCTTTTTACGGAAGTTGTTTTACCGAAGAGAAAGTTTGCCATGTCACTGGATCAGCTTGTTATCCATTTCAACCAGACCTTTCATCAGACGGAACCGTCTTCGGCGTTGACGTCATTTACCTTGGGAGAGAATACAGTGGTGGCCCAGTTTTATGGCATCCGACTGGAGAGCGCTTTTGAGGTGTTGCGTGATCGGGCGGGGCAACCACTCGGCTATCAAGCGCAGCTCCGAGTTTTCAATCCACGGGGCAACAGTATTTCAGCCCGTGCACCCTACGCCGTCGCCCTCGATGCGGACTCGATTGTCAATCTGGATCGGCTTATCCGCACTTTGCACGTTCTCAACGCCACCAGCCAGGGACTGACCGGACCGCTCTTTCTGGACGTCCATCCCTGGCACATCGCCCAAGTGCCCCAGGATCACGGCGCGGTGTTTGAGGGCATTTTGCAGGATTGCGGTTGGTCGCCGCGCCAAATCGTTCTGGAGATCACCGACGCCGCTGTTCAGGACGCCGATCACCTCGTCAAGGCGATTAACAGTTTCCACGCCCGGGGTTTCCGGATTGCCCTGCACCAGCGCGGCATCCACCCTAGCGAACTGGAGCACCTGCTGGCGCTGAAGCCGGACTTTATTAAGCTGGGACGCGCCCATTTGTTGGCGGCCGAAGCCAGCGCCAACGATGGCTACCAACTGGCGGAACGGGTCCAACAGATTCAACGCCACGGAGTCCTGGCGTTGCTCGACGGCGTCACCACTGAACATCAAGCCCAAATCGCCGACTGGGTCGGCGCGGACGGCTATCAGGATCGCAGTCGGCAGTCGCCGGAAGAGACCACGGTGATCATCGTGCCGGGACTGGGCGACTCCGGCCCGGGTCACTGGCAAACCCGTTGGGGCCAGGCCAACCCGGCGTATCGGCGGGTTCGTCAGCGGGACTGGGAGCATCCCCAAGTCGATGAGTGGGTGGAGGCGCTGGATCGGGAAATCCGCCGTGCGCCCAGCCCGGCCGTCCTGGTCGGACACAGCCTGGGCTGCATTACGATCGCCGAGTGGGTGCAGCGTTGCTGGACTGACGTCCGGGGCGCACTACTGGTAGCGCCCGCCGATGTGGATCGCCGGCCTTTTTTCGAGACCGTGCCGCTGTGGCCCCTGCCCTTCCCGAGCGTCCTCGTCGCCAGCGAAAATGACCCGCACCTCGAATGGGAGCGGGCTCAGTGCTTCGCCCGGCACTGGGGCAGCCGCTTGGTCAGTTTGGGCCGGGCCGGCCACATCAACGTCGAATCCGGGTTTGGACCCTGGCCCGAGGGAGAGGCGTTGCTGCGAGAACTGCGTACCGGCGTTTTACCGGTCTCAGCCACCGCGCCGCCCGCCACCGCGCTGGAACCTTGTTTCGTCGAATAATCACCGCAGGGGCCCGTGACAGCGTCGGCCAATTTATTGGATTTTTATCCGTTAAATAAGAAATTTTTATTTAAAAAATAAATACTTGTATTGCTATCTAACCGCACTAGAATACGCTCTCCCTATTAATTCCTCACCACACCAAGAAGATGGATCCCATGTCCGAAATTACCGAAATCCGCCATACGCTGGGCGAACAAGCCGCCCGGCAACTGGCAAATACCACTAAAACCGTTCCCCAGATGCGGGCGATTACGCCGCGCTGGCTGATTGCCTGCCTACCGTGGGTGCCCGTTGAAGCCGGCACCTATCGGGTCAATCGGGTGGTCGAGACCCGCGCTGGCGCGCCTGCTGATGTCGAGTGCAGCCCCCGCGAAGAAACCGATCTGCCCGAAGCCTTCGTCAATTATGAGGAGCATCCACGCGAATACACCCTGAACGCGATGACCACGGTACTCGATGTGCAGACCCGCGTCTCCGATTTGTATCGCAGCCCCTATGACCAAATCCGGGAACAGCTTCGCCTGACCATTGAGAAGGTTAAAGAGAAGCAGGAAGGCGAAATCATCAACAACCCCGAGTACGGTTTGCTGAGTCAGGCTGCCGACTCCATGCGCGTTCAGACCCGGGCTGGCGCACCGACGCCCGATGATCTGGACGAACTGATTGCGCGAGTCTGGAAGGAACCGGCTTTTTTCCTCGCTCACCCGTTGGCGATTGCCGCCTTTGGCCGGGAATGCACCTACCGGGGCGTCCCACCGGCGACGGTCAATGTGTTCGGTTCACCGTTCATTACCTGGCGCGGCATCCCGCTGATCCCCAGTGACAAGCTCTCTGTGAACAATGGTCAAAGCCATATCCTGCTGATGCGCACCGGCGAAAAGCGCCAGGGCGTCGTCGGTCTGTTCCAGCCGGGATTGCCGGGCGAAGTGTCGCCCAGCCTGTCAGTGCGTTTCATGGGCATCAACCGTAAAGCCATTGCTTCCTACCTGATCTCGCTTTACTGCTCTGCAGCGGTTCTTACCGAGGATGCGCTGGGTGTCCTCGAAGGCGTCGAGGTCGGGCACTATCATGAGTATCAGTAATCTCGAAGCCGGAGGAACGCCGTTCGATCCCGCGGTGATCGCCCAGATGGCCAACGAACTCTTCGCCGCGTTGCCGGGGCGTCCCGCGCCGCCGCCGGGCTTGGGCGTGGCTTCAGCGCCGCCCGCCACCCCGCCGGTCGAAGTGGGCGCATTACCGGTGGCTCCAGCCATTCCTCCATCCTCAGCGGTGGGACCGCCGACTGAGGTTGAGTTCCGCTCGTTGCCGGCCACGGTGTCCGGTGCGACACTGCGGCCACCGCAAGCGGGCCTCACGCCTTCCGCCATGCTGGGGCCTTACGACTTCCGTCCGGAACTGATCCCTGACGAGGGGTTCATGACGCTTCCGGGGGTCGCTTCAGCGCCGCCGGTCACGCCCCCGGTCGAAATGGGCGCATTGTCCGCCGCTCCGGCAGTGGCTCCGGCGTCAACCTTCGCCCCGCCAACTGAGGCTGAACTTCGCTCGCTCCCGGCCTCGCTGGCC
>JBAQIQ010000098.1:0-47345 GCA_049288935.1 Candidatus Competibacteraceae bacterium | reverse complement strand
GATCAGACCGGTGTGGCTACCCCCTTCCAGCGATAGGTCGAAACGGGCGACTTCGCTGCCCGCCGCGTCGTCGAACAATCGGCAGAAAGCGTTGGGAATTCCGGTAAAGCTTTCGCCACTAAAACTGTTGACGGTGAAGATTAACGTTTCGACCGCCGTTGGCACCCGGCTCAGGTCAATAGCGATTCGTTCATTGTCAGCGCCAGCTTCACCGCCGCCAGAACGGTCGTCGCCGCTGTGGCGAATGGAGCCACAACGGCTTTCCAGTTGTCGAAACCAAACCGTATCGACTAAATTGCCACTACTATCGAACAGTAGGCACGAAGCGTCCAAATCGACGGCTTCCTGGCGGGCGCCGCCGCCGAACCCCAGGAAACCCTTGCTCTGGACCTGTTTCATGCCCCAACCCAGACCCATAACGACTCGGTTCAGGCTGCGTCCCGCCTCTTTTTCCAGGCTGATGCGCTGGCCTTTTTGCAGATTGATGCCCATGGAGAGCTCCTCGCTTTGATGGAGTGATGTTGAATAATGACCATAAACGGCCTGGAATGGCAACTCAATCTGACCATTGTCCAGTTCTTCCCAGCCTGGCGATCACCCTCGAAGGCAGTAGGATGGCTGGTAAAACAATTGACATTATTTGATATGGCGGCGAAAGAAGCGCATTGCAAGGGAACAACCGGTTGATTAGGAGAAGGCGATGTACAAGACGATGGTTGTGTTGCTGACAGGGGCGATGCTAGGAGCCGGTTCGGTTCACACCAGCGCCGCCCCACAGGAGCTAGGCGTCAAGAAATGGCAAGATGACCAAGGCGTTTGGCACTACGGCGACGCTCGGCCCGTGTCGCCCGACGCAGCCACCAACAGCGCCGCCGAAGCCTACCGGCGCGGCGACTACACCACTGCTTTTCAGGAGTATCTGACTTGGGCCAAACAGGGCGATCCCCGTGCGCAGAACATGATTGGCCTGATGTATCTGCGAGGCCAAGGGGTGGCGCAAAGCCAACGCATCGCCTCGGAATGGTTGCGACGGGCAGCTATGCAGGGCAACGCTGACGCCCAGTTTCACTTGGGCATGCTGTACGCCGCGCAACCTGAGATGGCGCCCAGCGAAAAGGAGGCTTCATTTTGGCTGGTCAAATCAGCGGAGCGCGGCAACTCCGAAGCGCAATACACGTTGGCGACCCAGTACGCTACCGGCAAGGGCCAGAAGCAGGATGATCGCAGCGCAGCATCCTGGTATCGCAAGGCCGCCGAGCAGGGCCACGCTGCCGCCCAGTTTGAGTTGGGTAATTTTTACGCAGGCGGTCGCGAAGTATCGCGTAATGACAAAGAGGCGGTCGATTGGTATCAGCGGTCGGCGCGGCAGGGTCACCCCGGCGCACAATTTGCGTTGGGTTCGATGATCGCAAACGGGCGTGGAACCGCCGCCAACGATCAGGAGGCGGCGCAGTGGTACCGCAAATCGGCGGAGCAGAATCATACCGAAGCTCAGTACAACCTGGCGGTGCGTTATCTGAGTGGGCGTGGCGTTGCGCAGAATAATGCCGAGGCCTTCCGCTGGTTCCGCAAGGCGGCGGAGCAGGGGCTGGGCGCTATGGCTGAGTTGAATGTTGGGCGCATGTACGCCGAAGGCCAGGGCATCACCCGCAACGATGCAGAAGCGGTGCGCTGGTATCGAGTGGCGGCAGAGCGAAATTTGCCGACGGCGCAGTATCTGCTAGGGCGGATGTACGCTACAGGTCGGGGCGTACCCCGCGACGAGGGCCAGGCGCTACTCTGGTTTCGCCGCGCCGCCGACCAGGATTTGCCTCTGGCGCAGTTGGAGTTGGCGGATGGTTATCTGCAAGGTCGCGGGGTGGTGTTGGATGAAGCGAAAGGGCTCCAACTCATGGAGCGAGCAGCCACCGGCGGCAACGCCGAAGCGCAATTACGCCTGGCCGAACGGTATATGACCGGACACGGCGTGCAACGCAACGAGCCGGTGGGTTTGAAGTGGTTGCGGCAGGCGGCTGAACAGGAGCAGGTCGAGGCGCAATACCGCCTGGGCGTGTATTACGCCAAGCAGGGAGTCGATAGCCAGAACGAACGGCAGGCGGCGGAGTGGTATCGCCGGGCGGCGGAGCGGGGTCATGCGGCCAGTCAGGCGCAACTGGCGATGATGTACGCCAAAGGCGCTGGCGTATCCCAGGACGAGCGTCAGGCGCTGCGCTGGCTTCAGGAGGCTGCCAAACAGGGCAACGCTAATGCGGAATTAGAACTCGATATCGGCCTGTTTTATGCGATGGGTCGGGGAACGCCACGCGACGATACCCAGGCGGTCGTTTGGTTGCGCAAAGCGGCTCAACGGGGCTTGGCTGCTGCACAATTGAACCTGGGCTTGATGTATGCGGATGGCCGCGGCGGACTGCCCCGCAGTGAAGCACAAGCCGCTGAATGGTATCGCAAGGCGGCTGAACAACAAATGCCGCTGGCGCAGGTCTTGCTGGGATTGCTCTATGTCACCGGACGCGGCGTACCCCGCGACGACCAGCAGGCGTTAGCCTGGTTTGAAAAGGCCGCCGATCGCAATCTGCCGCTGGCGCAGTACGGCTTGGGCATGATGTATAGCCATGGGCATGTAGTGCAGCGAGATCGAATCAAGGCTCATCTGTGGCTGGAACTGGCGGTATCCAGCGGCTATGTAGGTGCGGTTCAGCCACTGGAAGCGGTGGCCAGCCGGTTGGACGAGGCGGAGCGGGCGAAAGCCCGTCAATTAGCACAGGACTGGCGGATGGTGAACGCCCGGAACTGAGCAAGCCGGCTGGGGCATTCAATGACTCTTGCGATCGGGGTCCATCAAATGCTGACCCAGATTGCGAACAAAGTCGTCCAGCCGTGTGGATTCAGTCGTCATACGCTCGTTCATCTGACGCAGAGCGCTGGACATTTGGTAGGTGCGAAGCAGCAGTTGTTCCAGATCGTCGGTTTGCCAAAGCAGATCGGAGTTGATTTCCGGTCCCTGGTCGCTCATAGACACCGCGCACCATTCAGGAATTCGGTATAACAACACTGATTCCCGATCACTGGCCAGACAGAGCGTGACGCCGACCGGATATTTGCGCAGCACCGATACGATCTCATCAAGGCAGTGTTGAAGGTCTTCGCTAGGCTGCTCACCGATGTGCTGAATGTCGCTTTCACCCAGTATTGCCGGTTCTTTCTCGACTCTACTCATGGGAGTAGCCTCCTGTCATCGGGGTCGGGTTGCGGTACGCGGCGACAGGCTCCACAACTCCCCAATTCCCTACAGCTCCCGGTCCTTATGGAACATCTGTCGAAATTAAGTATAAACGGTTTTCGGCTGGCTCTGGCGCTCTTGCTGCTGAATTCGGCATTAACCTTTCACAATCGTTGGCCGACGATGGACGTGCGCTGGGTTCCTGGACTGTCGCTTGACCTGATGGTGTTGCTGCTCGCGCTGGCCGTTGTCTGGCGCAGGCCGCTGGATCGCTGGGGTCGAGGATTGTTGCTCGGCGGCGTGATCCTCCTGGTGCTGGGGCGCTATATGGACGTTACAGCGCCAGCCTTGATGGGGCGTTCCGTCCATCTGTACTGGGATAGCCAATATCTTCCGCAAGTTGCCGCCATGTTTGTGGACAACGTGGCCGGTTGGCAACGGGTGTTCAGTGGCCTGGCGTTGCTGATCCTGTGGGGGGTGCTAGTCACCGTTCTGCGCTGGACGTTGTTTACGGTGGTGGCGGCGATGGACCGGCCCGTTGAACGGCGGGTGCTGGGCGCATTGGCGGCGGGGTTGTTGACGCTCTATGGCGCGGGCCGGTTGAGTGTGCGCTTGCCGACTGAGCACTGGTTTGCCGTGCCGGTGGCGCCCGTGTTCATCGAGCAAATCCGGCTGGCGTTAAGCGCGACGTTATTTCGTAACCCAGGATGGATCATCGCTCAGTCGCCATTACCCGCGCTGCACTGGACTGGAGAGACACCGAGCGATGTGTTCGTCATTTTTTTCGAGTCCTATGGAGCGCTTGTGTTTGACGATCGCCGCTTCGCTGGGCCATTGGCGGGGGAATTTGCCGCGCTGGAACAGTCGCTGGAGCAGGCCGGCTGGTCAGCGGTTTCAGCGCGGGTGGAATCCAGCACGTTCGGCGGCGGTTCCTGGCTGGCGCACGCCAGCCTACTGTCCGGGTTGCGCATCGCTGATCAGGGTGATTATCGAGATTTGCTGGTTTCGGATCGGCAGACGGTGGTTCGCCGCTTCGCCGATGCCGGTTACCGCACCGTAGCGGTGATGCCGGGCCTGCGCTATGCATGGCCGGAGGGGCGGTTTTACGAATTCACCGCGATTTACAATGCCGAACGGCTGGATTATCGCGGCCCGGCTTATGGCTGGTGGGTGATTCCTGACCAGTACAGCCTGTACCGGATTCACCATACCGAGCTGAATCAGAGGCCCCGTCCACCGCTCTTCGTCTTTTTTCCGACCATCAACAGTCATGCGCCTTTCATACCATTGCCCCCGTACCAGCCGGATTGGCGTCATTTTGCCGCGCTGGATGGCGAGAACGCCGAGTTCCGGGCGGTGGAGTTGAATGAACGGTTGGACGGCGCGGCGCTGGCCGCGGCCTATATTGAAAGTATTCGTTATAATCTCGCGGTATTGGGCGGCTATCTGCGCCAATATGCCCCAGCGAGCGCCCTGCTGCTGGTGCTCGGCGATCATCAGCCGCCCGCTATCGTCGGCGGACGGGAGATTCCCTGGCAGGTTCCAGTCCATGTCTTCTCCCGCGATCCGGCGGTGTTGGAGCGATGGGTGGCGGCGGGATTTCGTCCGGGAATGATGCCAGGATCGACCGTCCTGGGAGGTATTGAGCGCATAGGGCCATTGCTGCTCGAACTAGGGTTGCATGCGTTGCCGCCGCAGCCAAGCGATATCCATGGCAAAGGATAGCGCCAGCAGACCCAATGCCCCGGCGGCGAGGAAGGTTGAAAAGGGAGGGGTCAGCGGCGGCGTCAAACACAGCACGAGGACTGCAATCTGGATCACGCACACGGTTTGCCGGCGGCGGCGCGGCGGCAAAGGTCGGCTCAGCCACGACCACTGCCAGCCTAACGCAACGAAGCCGTAACGCAGCGCCCCCGACAGACAGACCCAGACGCCCGCTTTGTCGGACTGCCAGACCAGCGCCGCCAGAACCAGAGTGAAAAAGGCGTCCACTTCCATGTCGAAGCGGGCGCCGAAGGGGCTTTGCATTCCGCTGCGCCGCGCCAGCCAGCCATCCAGGCCGTCGAGGATCAACGCGACCGTTGCCAGTGCGGCCAGCAGCCAAGCCAGATCGGGCAGCAGCAATGCTGTCGATCCCAGGAGTCCTGCGAACAGGGCGGCGACGCCGGCGCGCAGCAGGGTAACTGTATTGGCCGCCCCGAAATGGGTGAAGGGTTGATGCCAGGACAGGCATGGACTTAAGGCCAACAGTAATCCGCTGAAGGCGGCGAGCGACTGGGCAATCACGCGAGCCGGTAGTGGGAAAACCTGAGTGAGGGTCCAGGCGCTCCCGGCCAGTAGCAACAGCGCCAAGACAACGTTCCGCAGCGCGCTGAAAATGAGCGCACGGCTCATCAGGCGAAAATGGCGTTCAGGATACGGATATCAGGAGGTCTCCAAGTCCTCGGGCTGTAGGGCTTCCAGGCGGGATAGAACCCGGCCAAGTTCGCCCAGGCCGTTCAGCAGGCTCTGATGAAGAATTCGCTCCAGCAAGGGTTCGGGCAGATGGACTGCCGCCCCTTGAATCTGGTCAACCAGCGGAGCCAGACGCGCTGCATAGCCTTGCCGCCATGCCGCTGCCCATTGCCGGATTTGACTGGCTGCGCTGATGGAGGATTGCAGATCAATACGCTCGCTGAGACTGGCTCGCAATTCGATGACCTCCTGGCCAAACTGATGACTGATATCCCACAGTTGATCGACCAGTTCTGCAATAGCGCCGGGCACCCGGTGATGAAGAATGTCGCTGGCGCTCATCAGCACGGTCAATGGCGTCGCCAGTTCATGGATCAAAGTGCGCACCGCTGGGGTGATTGGGGTCATTGCCATGCGGGGTACCCTCTATTGCCTGCATGTGCCGGTAGAGTATGAATCAAGATGAGCATAGCTGAAATTCGACAGACCAGAGCCTTTTGGTTAGTCACTCCAGGTCGTGGTGAGTTACGCAACGAACAGTTGACGCCGCCAGGACCGGACGAGGTACAGGTGCGTACTCTCTACACCGGGATCAGTCGCGGCACGGAGAGCCTGGTGTTTCGCGGCGAGGTTCCGCCCAGTCAATACCTGGCCATGCGAGCGCCGTTCCAGCAGGGCCAGTTTCCCGCCCCGGTGAAGTATGGTTATTCCAATGTCGGCGTGGTTGAAATCGGGCCGCCCGCGTTGCTCGGACAACCCGTCTTCTGCCTCTACCCGCATCAAGAGCGCTACGTCGCGCCGAGGGTTGCGATGACCTTGGTGCCCGTATCGATTCCCGCCGGACGGGCAGTGCTGGCCGCCAACCTGGAAACTGCGCTCAACGTACTGTGGGACGCCGCGCCGCGACTGGGCGATCGGGTGACGATCATCGGCGCTGGAGTGGTCGGTTGCCTGATCGCCCGGTTGGCGGGAAAGCTCCCGGCCTGTCGGGTGCAACTACTGGATATTGACCCCGGCAAGGCTCCCCTTGTGGCGTCGCTCGGAGTACGCTTTGCCTTGCCAGAGTCGGCGGAAGATGAGCAGGATATCATCATTCACGCCAGCGGCGCGCCGGCTGGGCTGGCGCTGGCGTTGAGTCTGGCGGGGTTCGAGGCGACCGTAATCGAGGCGAGCTGGTTCGGAGTGCAGGGGGTTTCCTTGCCGCTGGGCGAAGACTTCCATGTCAAGCGGCTGCGCATTCGCAGCTCCCAGGTGGGTCATATCGCGACGGCGCAACGCAGCCGCTGGAACTATCAGCGGCGCATGGCCACTGTTATGGAACTCCTGGATGATCCGATCCTGGATGGTTTGATCAGCGGCGAAAGTCCCTTTGCCGCTTTGCCACAGACGATGGTCGAATTAAGTCGAAATCCACCCGGTGTATTGTGCCACCGTGTTATTTATTAAGCCCCTCCCAACCTGAGACTCTGCCATGTACACCGTTTGCGTCCGTGACCATTTCATGATTGCCCACAGTTTCCAGGGGGAGATTTTTGGCCCTGCCCAGAGGATGCATGGCGCGACTTACATCGTCGATCTGGAATTGCGCCGTCCCGACCTCGACCCTGATGGAATTGTGGTTGATATCGGCAAGCTGAGCGACGCGCTGCGAGCGGTGCTGGCCGAATTGAATTACCGCAATCTCAACGAGGCGCGGGAGTTTGTTGGCCGCAACACCACCACCGAGTTCCTGGCGCGGGAAATCTTTGACCGAATCGCCGTGTGCATTGAGGAGGGCCAATTGGGGCCGAACATGGCTGGCCTGAGTTCCATGCGCGTCACCCTGCGCGAATCTCATATCGCCTGGGCATCCTACGAGGGATTGCTTTCTTGAGGGCGGGGCACTTCCTGGTTCCCGGTGATCCCGACCGCCGTACCGGCGGCACGATTTACGATCGGCGCATGATGGCCGGTTTAGCGGCGCAGGGTTGGCAGGTCCAGTGGCATTGTCTTGATGCGACGTTTCCCACCCCGACCGCTGCGGCGCTGGCCGAAGTTGACACCGTGTTGGCGGCGTTGCCGGATCAGGCGCTGGCGATCATCGACGGTCTGGCCTTAGGAGCCATGCCGGAAGTCGCCGCTGCCCATCGGAACCGGTTGCGACTGATCGGGCTGGTGCATCATCCGTTGGCGCTGGAAACAGGGCTGGATGAGCGGCAGCGCCAGCATTTGTATACCAGCGAGCGCCAGGCGTTGCGCCAGGTCCGTCAGGTGATTGTGACCAGCCCGAACACCGCCCGGGCGCTGGTTGATTACCAGGTTCCGCTGGCGCGTTGCGCAGTTATCTTGCCCGGTGTGGACGCCGCGCCATTGGCGACGGGATCGAATAGCGCGGAACTGACCTTGCTGTGCGCGGCCAGTCTGACGCCTCGCAAGGGCCATGCGGTGCTGTTCCAGGCGCTGGCCCAACTCCGGGATCGCCCTTGGCGGTTGCGTTGCGCAGGCAGCGACGCACATGATCCGGCAACCACCGCGCACTTGCGGGCCTTGCTGAAAGCATTGGCGTTAATGGATCGTATCGAGTTGCTGGGAGAACTGGAGACTGCTGCGCTGGATGCAGCGTATCAGCAGGCCGATATTTTCGTATTGCCTTCTTTCTACGAAGGTTATGGCATGGTGTTGGCCGAGGCGCTGGCTCGGGGTCTGCCGATCATCAGCACCACCGCCGGCGCCATTCCTGACACGGTTCCGTTAGCAGCGGGATGGCTGGTTCCGCCCGGTGATGAGGCGGCGTTGGCGAAAGCATTAGCCGGGTTGATGGACGAGCCGGGACTGCGGGAGCAGTTGGCGGCGGGCGCCCGGACGGCGCGGCGGACATTGCCCGACTGGCCAACCGTCAGCGCCCAATTTGCCCAAGTGCTGGAAACGGTGTTAGCGGCATGAGCGGCTTTTCGGCGGAATGGCTGGCGCTGCGTGAACCGGTAGATGCGGCGTCCCGTAATGCAGAATTGACGGCTCGATTGCTCGACTGGCAGCAAACGCTGGATCATTTGTCGGTGCTGGATCTCGGCAGCGGAACCGGCGCCAACTATCGATTTTTAGCGCCACTGCTCGGCGGGGACCAGCACTGGTGGCTGGTCGATCATGACTCCGTGCTGTTGATGCAAAACGATGCATTCAAACCGTGTTCGGTAGAGCGGCATTGTCTGGACTTGGCGGGCGACTGGGCGTTGCTGGATTTTCAGGGAGTGCAACTGGTGACAGCCTCCGCCCTGATTGACCTGGTTGCGGCGGAATGGCTGGAACGATTAGCCCGGCGTTGCTGGGAGGCGCAGGCAACCGTGTTGATCGTGCTCAGCTACGATGGAGTGATCTCCTGGCAACCAGCGCTGGAAGGTGACGAGAGCGTTCGCGAGTGGGTGAACCGGCATCAGCGCACTAACAAAGGATTCGGCCCGGCGCTGGGGCCGCTCGCGGCGCCCGCATTTAAGACGATGCTGGAATCTGTGGGCTACCGGGTGGAGTTGCGGCCCAGCCCCTGGGAATTGGCGCCGGAGCAGGTCGTGATGCAGACCGCGTTGCTGGAAGGCTGGATCGTCGCAGTGCGGGAGATAGCGCCTGATACAACGGATTGGCTGGACGCATGGGCGATGCAGCGACGAGATTTGATCGAGCGGGGGCATTCACGGCTGCATGTGGGGCACTGGGATTTGCTCGCTACCGCAACCAGCAATCAAACAACACATCTTGGCCCATCTCATAGCGACGGCAGGGTGGATGCAGGCTCTGGGACAAATCCTCGATCGCTGGCAGGGTCACGCCAAGCCGCCCTGAGCCGATAATCAGTGGTGCGATAGCAATTTGCAACCGGTCGAGCAAGCCCGCCGCCAGAAAGGCTGACACGGTTAAACCGCCACCTTCGATAAAAACTCCGAACAGACCACGCTGATGCAATTGGCGCAACACATCGATGAGGCGTAGTCGCGGGCCATCGCCAGGGACGCCAATGACCTGGGCGCGACCCGGTCCCGGTTCATCAGCCAGTGCTTCGGCGCACACCAGCAAAGTCGGCGCCGCTCCGTCTTGGAACAGGCAATGGCTGGCGGCGAGTCGGCGGCGCGGATCGAGGACAACGCGCACAGGATGCGGGCCGGTCACCCGCCGGGTGGTTAATTGTGGATTGTCGCACTCCACGGTATTTGCGCCGACGATGATTGCATCGCACAGGGCGCGCATTCGATGGAGATGCGTCAGGTTTTCAGGGCCGTTAATGGAGCAGGACACCCCATGCTGCGTCGCAATGCGCCCGTCGAGACTTTGTCCGAGATGGGCGACCGTCAAGGGTCGATTCCGACCGGCCAGGGCCATGAGCAAGTAGAGGTCCAGCAGTTCCGCCCCGGCTTCGGTGATTGGGACTTTGGCAACCCAGGAACCCTCACCGGTGATTTCGATGAGCGACGCCGGACCGTTCAAACCGAGGTCGAAGCGGGCGGGCAGCGTCTCCCAGGTGCGTGATGCCTGGCGCAATGCCAGCAAGAGCGCCCAGCTTTGCTCCAGGTCGATAGCGGCGGGATCGGCAGTCATGTCGGTTGTAATCGGGCATAAATATCGCCGGAACGCTTGGCGGCGGTGAACGTCATCAGCCGGGCGCACATGGCTTCGGCGTCCAGCCAGACCGCTGACCGCAAGCATTGCGCTTCGCCGACGGACCAGTTGAAAACATAGGTTCCGAGTGACGCCAGATGCGCAATGCACTGCCGGGCGGTGTCCAGACAGGCCGGCAAATATTCGAAGGACAACGCCGGGATCGGTTGCGACAAGCCTTTCAGCACTTCCAGTTCGTAACCCTCCACGTCGATCTTGCAGAATGCGGGTCGCCCATAGCGGGCGATCAAGGCGTCCAGGGTCGTCACGGTGACCGAAACCCGTTCGCTCCAGCACACGGTCGAAAAGCCGCGCTCCTGGCGCACCGTGGCAATCCAGGTGGGCGACAAGGTGGTGACGGTCGGGGTTCGGGGACTGACGAGCAATTCCGCGATGCCCGCTGCCGCGCCGACGGCCTGTTCGATCAGGATGATCCGGGATTGCTGACCGAACCAGCGGCCCAGCAGCGCCATACAATCCGGCTGTGGCTCTACCGCGACGATTCGAGCCCCCAGCGGCATCCAGGCCCGCAGCCGGCTGCCGACATGTGCGCCGATGTCGAAACAGAGGTCGCCCGGCCCGATGAATTGGGCGTAGAACCGGGTGAGGCGGCGACGGCGAAAGGGGATAGCGTGGTACATCAGCACTGAACGCAACAGCCCCCATGGTCGCTCAAAGCTGCGCCCCATTTTCATGAATCAGTCGCCAATCCGCCGCAAATCGATCAATTTCCGATCATCGCCAAACCGCATTTCAAACAGTCCGTTGACTCCGTTCAGGGTGACAAAGCGCCGCAACCATTGGGCCGGAAACTGTATCCGCCGTCCGTCACTGGCCTGCGCGATGACCTGACGCGCCACCCCTTCGTAATAGCTGCGCATTTGCTCAGCGGTCAGCGTGAGGCGAAAGCGCACGGTGTCCATGGGTGGCCAGGCTCACGGTTCCTGAGCCGATGCAGTGGCTTGAGCCTCGCGGCGGCGCAGCAGCAGGCGCGAGACGAGGATGCCAATTTCAAAGAGCATCCACATCGGCACGGCCAGCAGCGTTTGTGAAATGACATCCGGCGGGGTCAACAGCATGCCGATGACGAAAGCGCCGACGATGACGTAGGGCCGTTTAGCGGCCATCGCGTCGGGTGAAAGGATGCCGAGCAGGGCCAAAATGACGGTTGCGACTGGCACCTCAAACGCCACGCCAAAGGCGAAGAAAATGGTCATCACGAAATCGAGATAGCGGTTGATGTCGGTCATGACCGCTACGCCTTCCGGGGCGGTGGTGGTGATGAAGCTGAAAAAGAGGGGCATGATAAGGAAATAGGCGAAGGCCATGCCACAGTAGAACAGGAGTGTACTGGACAGCAGAACGGGGATCGCCAGCCGCTTCTCGCGCTGATACAGACCGGGGGCGACGAAGGCCCAAATCTGGTAAAGAATCCACGGCATGGTGACGAACATCGCCAGGATCAGAGTAAATTTGAGTGGAGTCAGGAACGGCGACAGCACGTCAATAGCGATCATGCTGCTATTGGCGGGCATATGTCGGGTTAAAGGGACGGCCAGGGCGCTATAGATCGGATTCGAGAACGGCGACATCGCTACGAACACCAGCAGGATTCCTCCCACCATGCGCAGCAGGCGGGTGCGCAATTCAAGCAGATGGCTGATAAAAGGTTGTTCGCGGTCGGCGTCAGACACAGGTTCAATTCGCAGCAGGCGGTGGGGGAGGCAAGGGTGGGACTGGTTTTTGCAGTGAAATCGGAGGCGATTCCTCCACCGGGGCGTCGGCAGTCGGCAGCTTCCAATCCGGTGGCGGCGGTGCGGAAACGGTGCCGGGTTGCCAGCCGGGTGGGGGGCCTGGATCGTCGAATTCCGCCTGAATATCTTGCTGAATAGCCTTTACCCGGTTCGCCAGATCTTGCTTAATGTCGTTGATCTCGGTCAGATGACCCTGTTCACGCAGCGACTGCTTGATTTCTTCCAGATGCAGTTCACGATCCACTTCCGCTTTGACGTCGGCCACCATGCGTCGCGCTTTGCCCAGCCACAGGCCAGCGGTGCGCGCCAATCCCGGTAGGCGCTCGGGGCCGACCACAATCATGGCTACGACGCCGACGAGCACCATTTCCCAGAAGCCAATTTCAAACATGCCGGCGTGTTCCCAGCGTTAAACCTTGTCGCGTTCCTTGGCCAGCGGATCAGGCAGTCCCGCAGTGGCGCTGCCAGTCCGTTCCTGGGTTATCGCCGGTTCGAGTTTTTTTAGTTCCTCCTCTGCGGCTTCCGGTTTGCTGCCTTCCTTCATGGAGTCGCGGAAGCCGCGAATGGCCGAACCAAGGTCGGTACCGAGATTGCGTAGCCGGCTGCCGCCGAACAGCACTAGGACGATGACCAGGATCAGTGCGAGTTCCCAAATACTGAAATGCATGATGGTTTGCCTTTAGGTGACGGGGAAATGAGCGTTTTAGCCAGGGGTGCGGGCGGCTTTTTCGACGAGGCCGGAGGCGCCGAAACGGCGTTGTAGTTCGTTCAGCACGGCGTCCGGGCCCAGTCCTTGGTGAGCGAGCATGACCAGGGTATGAAACCACAGATCGGCCGTTTCGCGCACCAGTGGCTCAGGATGGCCGTCCTTGGCGGCCAGCACGGTTTCAACGGCTTCCTCGCCGACCTTTTTGAGAATGGCGTCCAGCCCTCTGGCATACAGTCGAGCGACGTAGGAACCGTCAGGATCAGCGTGCTTACGCGCTTCCAGGATTGCCGCCAGGTCGTGCAGAATCTGGTCACTCATGCGCCGTAAATCTCCTGCGGATCTTTGATCACTGGGTCAACAGCGATCCATTGTCCATCGCGCAACTCCTCGAAAAAGCAGCTTTGCCGCCCGGTATGACAGGCAATGCCGCCGATTTGCTCGATCTCCAGCAACAGCACATCGGCGTCGCAGTCCAGCCGGATGCGCTTGATCTTTTGGGTATGGCCGGAGCTTTCTCCCTTGTGCCACAGTTGCTTCCGAGAGCGGGACCAGTATACCGCCTCGCCGCAGGCTACCGTGCGCCGCAGCGATTCGCGGTTCATCCAGGCCATCATCAGCACCCGGCCACTGCCCGCGTCCTGGGCAATCGCGGGAACCAGCCCGTCCGCAGTCCATTTGATTTGATCCAACCAGTTGTCGTTCATAGTCTCACTTCAATGCCACGCGCCTGCATGTGGCGTTTGGCCTGTTCGATGGTGTACTCGGCAAAGTGGAAAATGCTGGCGGCCAGCACAGCGTCAGCCTTGCCCAACAGGACGCCATCCGCCAGATGATCCAATGTTCCCACGCCACCAGAAGCGATCACTGGAATACGGACTGCTTCGCTAATAGCGCGGGTTAGTTCCAGATCGAAGCCGCGTTTGGTGCCGTCGCGGTCCATACTGGTCAGCAGGATTTCTCCCGCCCCATAGTCAGCCATGCGCCGCGCCCAGGCAATCGCGTCAAGGCCGGTAGGCCGGCGACCGCCATGAGTAAAGATTTCCCAGCGCGGCGCTGCGTCTTCCGTGGGTACGGCTTTGGCGTCAATCGCCACTACAATGCATTGATTGCCAAAACGCTCGGCGGCTTCGCGGACAAATTCCGGGCGGGCGATGGCGGCGGTGTTAATGGAGACTTTGTCGGCGCCGGCGTTGAGCATCCGCCGCACATCATCCAGGGTGCGAATACCGCCGCCGACCGTGAGCGGAATAAACACTTCGCTGGCCACTTGCTCGACGACGTGAACCATCGTCTCCCGGTCATCGGAACTGGCGGTAATGTCCAGAAAGGTGATTTCATCTGCACCCTGCTCATCATAGCGGCGAGCAATCTCGACCGGGTCGCCGGCGTCGCGGATCTCGACGAACTTGACGCCTTTGACCACCCGGCCATGATCCACATCCAGGCAGGGGATGATGCGTTTGGCAAGGCCCATCACGCTCTCCCCGCCGCTTCCGCCAGCCGCTGCGCTTCGGCCAGATCAATCACGCCATCGTACAGCGCCCGGCCGATAATCGCACCCATAATGCCCTCACTCTCAACCGCACATAACGCCCGCACATCGTCCAGGGTGCTGACCCCGCCCGAGGCGATCACCGGGATACCAATGGCCTGCGCCAGGCGAACCGTGGCTTCGACGTTGACGCCCTGCATCATGCCGTCGCGGCCAATGTCGGTGTAGATAATCGCTTCCACACCGTCGCGTTCGAAGATTTGCGCCAGGTCGATGACATTATGCTTGGACAGTTTAGACCAGCCATTCGTAGCGACTCGCCCGCCTCTGGCGTCCAGTCCGACGATGATGTGGCCGGGATACTCCAGGCACAGATCACTGATGAAATGTGGTTCCTGCACGGCCTTCGTGCCAATGATGACGAACTGAACGCCGACGTTCAGATAGGTCTCCACGGTGGCCTCATCGCGAATGCCGCCGCCGACCTGAATCGGTAGATCGGGGAATGTCTGCGCAATTTGGCCGATCACCTGCGCGTTGACGGGCTTCCCCGCAAACGCGCCATTCAAATCCACCAGGTGCAGGCGACCGGCGCCGGCCTTCACCCAGCGCTCGGCCATGGCGACCGGGTCATCCGAGAAGATTGTTGAATCTTCCATGCGGCCTTGGCGCAACCGCACACACTTACCATCTTTCAAGTCAATCGCGGGTATGAGCAACATAATGGCTTCTTCCAGCAGCGTACCTGTCCAACGGGTCAAGCGCCCACTATCGGGCGGTTTAGATCGAATCGCGAACTCTGAGTGCTAGGGTCGCCACTCGACGAAATTGGCGAGCAGCCGTAGTCCGGCCTGCGCGCTCTTCTCCGGGTGAAATTGCACGGCGAAAATGTTGTCCCGGGCGAGCGCCGAAGCGAAGTCGAAACCGTAACGGGTCTGGCCCACCACCAGCGTTTCATCAGCGGGGCGCAGGTAATAACTATGAACGAAATAAAAGCGGCTGTCCTGGGCGATACCGGCCCATAGCGGATGGTCGGGCCGTTGATGGACCTGGTTCCAACCCATGTGCGGCACCTTGAGCCGCTCGCCGCTCACCGGGTCATGCAGTTCGCCAAACCACACGACGCGGCCTGGAAACACCTTGAGGCCCTCGACGCCGCCATTTTCCTCGCTGAACTCCAGCAATGCCTGCGGTCCCAGACACAGCCCTAGAAAGGGCTTGCTATGGGCTGCGGCGCGCACCACGTCCACTAAATCCCACCGGGTCAACTCGTGCATACAGTCGCGAATTGATCCCTGACCGGGGAACACTACCCGGTCGGCGTGAAGAATGTCATGGCGGTTCTGGGTGACGAGCACCCGCGCGTGAGGAGCGACATGTTCAAGCGCCTTGGCGACAGAACGCAGGTTGCCCATGCCGTAGTCGATAATCGCGATGCTGGCCATGTAGAAAACTCGCAGAGGTACAAGAGACTGAGGGTCGGCGGCGCGGATTCAGAGGCTGCCCTTAGTCGAAGGGATGCCGACCATGCGCGGATCGGGTTCAACCGCCATGCGCAGAGCCCGGCCAAAAGCCTTGAATACGGTTTCAGCGACGTGGTGGGCGTTGCGGCCACGCAGGTTGTCAATGTGCAGGGTGATCAGTGCGTGGTTGACGAAGCCTTGAAAGAATTCGCGAAACAGGTCTACATCGAATTCGCCAATCCGGGCGCGGGGAAATTCGACCGTGTAGTCCAGGCCGGGTCGGCCCGAACAGTCCAGCACCACCCGGGATAACGCTTCGTCCAGCGGCACGTAGGCGTGGCCATAACGACGAATGCCGCGCTTGTCGCCCAACGCCTGGCCAACTGCTTGGCCCAGTGCGATGCCGACATCCTCGACCGTGTGATGAGCGTCGATGTGTAGATCGCCTTGTGCTGCGATGTCCAGATCGATCAGGCCGTGGCGGGCGATCTGGTCCAGCATGTGATCAAGAAAGGGTAGGCCCGTAGCCAGTTGGGCGTGACCGGCGCCATCCAGGTTCAGTCGAACTTGAATCCGGGTTTCCAGAGTGTCGCGCTGGACCGTCGCGATGCGTACCGACATGAAAACTCTACGTTCAGGAATTAGGAGAAGATTGGAGAAGGATTATAGAGGATTGAATTGAATAAGCGAATTGGATGCAGGTCACGAAGAACCTGGATCCGTTACTGACCGCAACCAGGGTGGGTCATTCAGCAATGCTTCGGCGGCGCTGGCCTCGACCGGTCGAGAGAAGTAGTAACCTTGGCCGAAATCACAGCCCAGCGCTGTCAGGTATTCCGCCTGCTCCGCGGTTTCCACGCCTTCGGCAACGACAATTTTGCCCAAGGCCTGTGCTAGCGCCATGATGGAATTGACGATTTTTTTTCTGCTGGAGTCATGGTCCAATGCTTGAATGAAGGAACGGTCGATTTTCAGAATATCGAATGGAAATTGATGCAGGTAACTGAGCGAGGAATAGCCGGTGCCAAAATCATCCATGCTCAACTGGAAACCCTGATCGTGCAGGCGTTGCAACGTGGCCTGCGCAGACTCGATATCGCTCATGATCGCGCTCTCGGTAATTTCCAGATTCAACAGCGCCCGATCACAGCCGTGCTGGCTAACCAGTTGATCGATCTCTCCAGCCAGGTCTGTCGAGGTAAACTGCCGGCCCGACAGGTTGACGTTGATGGACGGCGGCGGCGAATAACGACTGGCCCAAGCGACTGCCTGCTGGCAGGCCTCCTCCAACACCAGTTGGCCAATCGGCAGGATCAGCAGGGTTTCCTCGGCAACCGGGATAAAATCATTAGGCGGCACCAACCCGCGTTCGGGATGCCGCCAGCGCACCAGCGCCTCGAAGCCCTTGATTCGGCCACTTTGCAGGTGAACGATGGGTTGGTAGTGCACCAGGAATTCGCGTCGTTCAACCGCATAGCGTAGATCGCGTTCCAGCTCCATCGTTTTAATTGCCTGAGTATGCATCTCCGGATTGAAAAATGCGTATCGATTACGGGGAGCATCGCGTTGTTTAGCGGCGTACATGGCGATGTCAGCGTCGCGCAGCAAAGCTTCCGGTTCTTCATAGCGGTCGTCGGCCAGCACGATGCCAATGCTGGCGCTGGTATAAATATCGTGATCGTCAATGGTGAACGGAGCGACCAAAGCACGTTCCAGTCGCTCAGCGCAGTAGGCCGCATCCTCTGATTGCCGTAATTCTTTTAATAGAATGAGAAATTCATCGCCACCCAAGCGAGCGATGCTGTCCTCGGAACGCAGACAGGCGCGCAATCGCTGACCGATAGCGATCAATAGCTGGTCACCGATGCTATGTCCCAGGCTGTCGTTGATCACGCTAAACCGGTTCAGATCAAGAAACAGCAGAGCAAATAGATAGGCTGGGTCACCTTGCCGGCGCTGGATGGCGTGCGCCAGGCGTTCGAGAATGAGGGCGCGATTAGGCAGTTGAGTCAGCGCGTCGTGGAAGGCGTGGTGGCGAAGTTGTTCCTCGTTTTGCCGGCGCAAGGTAACATCGCGCAACACGGCCAACAGCAATGGGCGGTCGGCGCTGATTCGGTTGAGATTGATCTCGACCCAGCGCGTTTGATCAGTCGCGGTGCGAATCTGGCATTCAAACATCTGCGGTTGTCCGGCCAGGGCGCGCAGCCAATAGGGTTTCCAGGGAGTCGCAGAGTCCACCAGCCATTCGAGGGGCGTCCGACGGCGCAGTTCCGCCAACGAACAATTCAGTAGATCGGCGGCCCGCCGGTTCGCATCCAGTAATGCGCCGCTGTTGATGTCCAGCACGGCAAAGGCTTCATGGGCGCTTTCAAACAGGGTGCGATAATTGGCTTCCGCGATGCGCAACGCCTGAATCGCCTGCTGTTGTTCCAGCAAGCTGAGGTAAACCTTCAACGCCACTTCTGCAATAACCTGATCGGCTTCCTCCAAGAGCAGCGCTTGGTCCAGTTTGTACGGTTGGCGATGGGCCAGCAACAAAGATTGGTTAGTCGCCGGCGCGGTGATCCACCGCCAGGTTTGCAGTCCCTCGGCGTATAACGCGGCTCGGGTCACGATGGGCAGCGTTTCGGGGCGCAGACTGGTCGCTTGCATTGGCGATAATTCGGGAAGCGGTAAGGTGAGATCGGTGCGCAAGCCCAGACTGTGCTCGACTCGGCACCGGTGCGTCTCGCCTTGCCAGCTGAGCAGTGCGGCGCAATCCAACCGCAGCGACTCCACCAGCAGCGCAACCAGGGTTTCTCCAAGCGGCTCTGTGGGCGCGGCGTGATGGGCGCATTCATAGAGGCGTTGAATTATTAAAGCGATGGTGCGATTGCGGCGAGCGTCCCGGCGCGCCTGCGTCAGTTCCTGTTGCAGGCGCAGAAGTCGACTGCCGATTTCATCGTACTGTTGACGATAGTAATCAATCGCTTTCTGTAAGTCCGGCGAAGCTGACATGGCGTTGTCTCAGGCGGTTGACCGGGTGAACAGCGCCAATACCCCGGTCCAGTCCAATGGCCGCGCCCGGCCCAGGAGCGGCGCAATTTCGACGCCGGAATAGAAGCCCAGTAATGGACAGAGGGCGCCCACTTGTTCCCGAACAGGCGTCGTTTCGTCCTCCTCCATGCCGCTGAACGCCATGGAGCGACCCGCGCAGTCAATGTACAAACCGAAAACCAGCGATTGGCCTGCAAGCTGATCAAGTAGCGCTCGCGTCTGGCGTTGGGCGGATTCGATCATGCGTTCAGGGTCAATGGCCATAAGTTGGATGCGTGTGCCAACATGAAAGTCCGCCTCGCACAGAATGAGCGCGTCATCGTCAGGATCAACCGCCATCACTAGCCGATTAACGTACTGGCTATCATCGAACGGCGCAAAAGGATCGCCATATTTTTCCCCCAACGTCAGCAAAAGCTGTGGTAGGCGCAATACCGCTAACTGCTCGCGGGGAATACCCAGCCGTTCAGCGGCCACTGTCAACGCCGTTCGTCTGTCCAGTTCCAAAACCCGTGCGCCGTCGATACGGGTGATTTCCAGGAAATCGCTGGCTGGAAGACAACCGTGGGTAATGATGACGTGACTGGCCAATTCGTGCGGCAAGACAACGGCGACTGCTGCGTGCTTGCACGGTTGTTGGCCATCGAAGATGTAGCTTTTCGACCATTCCATGTCTCCCAGCGTACCAGCACCGATCACGCTGGGGCGGAGTTCACCCAGTCCTTCATATAAGCCGTCCATCAACCGGCTGCCGACATGCAGTATAGGCGGTGGGCCGCTGCGTACTGAATCGTAGAACAGCAGAACAGTAGTATCTGACCGGACTGTCTTCCGCAAAGTTTCTCCCAGTCGGCGACCAGCTACCGCCTCATCCTGCTCCAAGCCATCGACTACGAAGAGGTTGACCGGATTCAGGCTCGCAGGAAACAGCAACAGGCCGCATTCATAGCCTGTCAACGTAGCCGCCGCCGCCGTGATCACGCCGGGGACACAACCGCCGACTATCGGAATATCGCCGAGTACGGCGCGCAAACCGCTGAGCAGCCTCTTCGGATCATGCTGTCCTCCGGCGAAGGCCAGCGCCCATCCGGGTGTTTCGCTAGCCGGAAGTTGACTGCGGGCCTGGAGCGCAGCCCGCTGAGCGGCGGTGAAGGGATCAGCATGACGAGCTTGGCCGAGAGTTACACAGTTGGAATTCAAACCCATGCCGTCCGCTCCGCCGAAGGTTGAATGACTGGCGAGAATTATACATGATGGCGTCTGATGCCAAATTCTAATCGTATCCTTATTGAGTATGCGTTTTTAAACGGCAACCAGCTTAAAGCTCCTCTATGAACTTCAATGAGCCGCTAAAACATTCGTCTGGTTTTGGTTGCAAGCAAAACGGGTGCTTGCGGTATGCTTGTTTTTCGTTGAGTGCGGAAATAGAACACGGATGTGGTTTGTCTATCCAAGCATTTTTAGTGTAGTTCACTTTTCCTGCATTAGTACCGAGTATGCATAAATCATGAATGATGAACTGGAGCAGCGTCTGCGTTTTTGTGGCAACCTGCCAAGCCTGCCGGCGGTGGCTTTGAAAATGGTCGAAATGGCCAACAATCCGGAAGTGGACCTGAACGATGTAGTCCGGGTCATTTCGATGGACCCGGCTTTGGTGACCAAGCTGTTTCGAGCCGCCAATTCGCCGCTGTACGGAATACGTCGCAAGGTGACTAACCTGCGGCAGGTGCTGAGCCTGTTGGGTCTACAGGGGACTTTGGCGCTGGCTCTCGGGTTTTCCCTGGTCACGACCGGGCGCGACGCCCAAGGGATTCCTCTCAATACCGAACATTTCTGGCGCCGCTCGCTGCTGGCGGCGACCGCCTGCCGCATCTTGGGCGAGCGACTGTCGATGAAAAACCTGGAGGAGCTGTTCTTGGCCGGGTTGCTGCACGGGGTCGGCATCTTGGCGTTATCGATCATGCTGCCAAAGCCCTATGGCGCGTTGTTGCAAGAAGCCACCGAACACCCGGAGAGCGGGGAAGCTGTTTTGAATTGCGCGCGGTTGGCTGAACTGGAACGGGAACGGCTGGGCGATGATCACGCCGCCGTTGGAACTTGGCTGATGCGGCGTTGGCGACTGCCAGAGTATCTGTGCCAGGCAACCGCTGGTAGTTTGGATGCTGACAATGCAGAGACTTCCGAGGCATACCGGGCGTTGGTGCAGTGTGTAGCGCTGGCGGTGCGCATCGCAGACATCTGGGTTCGGCCTAATTATTGGCAAAATTCCCAGGAAGTGGCTGATCTGGCCCAACGCTGGTTCGGGTTGCAAACGGAGCACTACATAGAAATTCTGGAGGCGGTCGGCGCGAAATTTCCCGAAATTGCCGCGCTATTCCAAATCAAATCACTGGATGCCATCGAAATCGCCGGCATTCTCGATCAAGCCCGCGAGGTATTGGCCATTCGCGCTGTCCAGCGCTGGCCGGAGCGGGTCAGTGGGAGTGTGTTGCCGGGTGAACGGGAATCGCTGGCAGCATTGCCGAGTCAACTGTCTTCGATTTCTGCCGCCAGCGCCCGCGCCGACCGTTTTCAGCGCGAACAGCCCACCGGGCAGTTGACTGGGCCGTATGCATTTGACGCCCTGACGGGATTGTTTAACCGTCAGCGCCTGAATGAACGGTTGCAGCAGGAGGTCATCACCGCCAGGGAGCAGGGTTGGCCGTTGAGCGTGGTGCTGCTGGATCTGGATGAGTGCGGGCAGATCAACGAAGCCTGTGGTCGTGGGGTTGGCGATCAGGTGCTGATCGCGCTGGGAAGGTTGCTGGGCAACCATATTCAGCGGCAGGATCTGGTGGCTCGTTACGATGGCGATGAATTTGCGCTGCTGTTGCCAGCCAGTGGGTCGCTCGCCGCCCGTCGCCTGGTCGAGCAGTTGCTGTCGTTAATTCACGATTGGGAGCCGAGCGTGCCGGGTGGGCGAAGCTTGCGGGTGACGGTGTCTGCGGGCTTGGCGACCTATCCCGACCTTGATCTGGCGGGTGACGAGTCCGGCGAACGGTTATTGACCGCCGCCGAACAGGCCCTGCAACAGGCGAAAAACACCGGTGGTAATCAGGTCATTGTCTATGGGGTCTGACCGAATTCTGTTGACAGCAAGACGAAATTTCAGCGCCCTCCTTTGAAAGGACGAGGCAAAGACGATGGTTGGAGGGCGCGATGGCTGAACCAGGCGTCCGTGCTGTACAGGGCCAGCGCCAGCCAGATACACCCGAAAGCCGCCAGATGGATGGCGGTAAACGGCTCGCGATAGACAGCGACCGCCAGCAGGAATTGCAGAGTGGGCGTCAGGTATTGGATCAGGCCCACCGTGGACAGGCGCAGGCGCTGGGTCGCCTGGAGAAACATCAATAGAGGAAAAACAGTGATCGGGCCGGCGGCCAACAGTAGTCCGTCGGTGACGCCATCAATCACCCCGAACGCGCCGCCGCCTTGCGCCACCAAAAACAGCAGAGCAACGGGCGCCATCAGCACCGTTTCCATACACAAGCCCAGGGTTGGGCCATAGTCAGCTTTCTTGCGCAACAGACCATAGCTGCCGAAGCTGAACGCCAGGGTCAGGGAAATCCAGGGAAATACGCCATGGCCGATGACCAGCACCAGGACGCCAACCGCAGCGATCAGCACGGCGAGTAACTGGCGTGGGTTCAGCCGTTCGCCCAGGAACAACACCCCCAGCAGCACATTAACCAGGGGGTTGATGTAGTAGCCGAGGCTGGCTTCCAGAATCCGGCCTTGCTGCACTGCCCAGATGTACAGCAGCCAGTTGCCGGAGATCAGTGAAGCGGTGAGCAGATAAAAACCGATGCGGCGAAGATGGTGGAATTCGGCCCGCAGGGCAGGCCCTTGTTGCTGTGCCAGGATCAGCGTCAACAATAATACGGCTGATCCGAGAATACGGTGGGCCAGCACTTCCAGAGCAGGAACATGCTGGAGCAGTTTAAAATAGATGGGGAACATCCCCCAGAAGGTAAAGCAGCCCAGCGCGCTCAACAAACCGATCAGCACGCCTTCCGGCGCTGAACGCCCGGAGGATGAAGTGAAACGGTCAGTCATGGTTCAGTCGGCTAGGCTTAGGTTGAGAGTCATCGTGGCAGGAGTCGGCGGTTGGTACGGATGTTGGCATGATCACCCTCATCGACTCGATTAAATTGTTGAAAAAAAATTTTTAAGGAGGAATTCATGGGCGGGGTTGAAAAGTGGATTCTCATGGCGGTGTTGGCGGCGTCAGGTATGACCACGGCAACCGCTGACAGTATGCGCTGTGGCAAATATCTGGTGAACACGGGCGACACCCAGTCGCGGGTGCGGGATCTGTGCGGTGAGCCACAGCGCGCTTGGCAGGATGGCTTCATTGAGGAAATTGTGCGGCGTAACGATGGTTATTACGATCCTTCGTCCACGCCAAGACCTTATCCAACCCAGCCAGGCGGCTACGAAAGGGAAGTGCGCCGGGTCATTCCCGTTTATAAATGGGAATTCAGCCTTGGGCGGGGAACCTTTTTGAAAACCCTGGTGTTTCACAGCGATACCCTGGTAGGGATTATCGACGGGCCGCGCCAGTAACCGGCGTTCGCACTCGTTCAAATCACCCTGCTTCCAGCACGGCCAGAACCTGGCGTGGTTCCAGCTTACCTTTGAAAAACACCACCGGACCGGGGATATCGCGGAAATCCTCGGCGCCGGCGTTCAAGCGCTCCGAGACGGCGACGATTAAATTCGGCAGGGCGGCGCGTCGCAACTTGTCCAACTTGCGACGCAGATAATCCGGGTGCCAGAAACCCATGATTTCGATATGGGCGATGCGGCCATCCGCATGGCGTAGGGCGAAGTCTGGCACGAACACCGTACCCTTTAAATCGACAATTTCCACCTCCCGCTCCAGGGTCCATGGCGTTCCCAGTTTCTCCCAGCGGCGGGCGAAATGTTCTTCCAATAAACTGTCGTAGGCGGGGGGAGCCGCAGTGAGCGGTTTGAGTGGCGACCGGGAATCGAGTCGATAACGCACCTCCTCACCATCCCGCTGCAAGACTGCCTCCATTTCCCAGCGGCTGACGCGCAACAGGGCCGGCAAAAATAGAGCCATTTGCAGGCCATACTTGCGGGTCTGCTTGAACAGGCTGGCCGGGCCGTCCACATAGATTTGATAACCATCATCCAGGTTGCCCTCGACGGCGTACATCAAGCCGTGGAACTTGAGAGACTGGAACAGACGGCGATATTCGCCAGGAACGTTGCGATGGGCGATCACGCGCAGATACAGCGCCGGGTAAAGCAGTCCCTGCGCTTGGGCGAGGTTGTAGCGGTCGATCAGGCGTTCTGGCGTGAAATCGGGCAATACCGCCAAAAGATGCCTTTCGGGCAGGTCGGCATAAAGCGCCTCGCGCAGAGCTTCCGTTTCCAATTGATAGCGTGGCGCGACCGATTCAAGAAGGTCCTGGGCTTGGGGTTCGCCGTAAACACCGCGTTCTGCCGCCAGAGTGAAGACTTCTCGCCGCAGTGCCTCCGGCTGCAATTCGCCAGTCGCCAGGATGAATTCAGCAGTGTTCAACGCCAGATGGGTGAAACCGCGCACGATGCGGTAATCGGGTGAATCGCCTTCGAGCGCCCGCAGCGCTGCTTGCAATTCGCCACGCGGACGATGCTGATGCTCGCGGATGATGTCCAGAACCTGTCCGGCCCAGAGGTGTTGATCGGAACGCAGAAAGCGCGGGTAAACTTGAGCGCCTCGCTTGTAAGAGAACAGCAGGTCGGAGGGCAGCATTGGGAGAAATAGAGCCTCGTATAGACGTTCTGATGGGTCGATAGTCGTTCACACCCCTGGCTGCGGCAGAGGTGCGAGGGCGCGGCCAGCGCGCCGGTCGGCGATGGCTGCTGCAAGGTAGGGCCAGGGCGAGTGGCCGCGTTGTCGGCCGGTGTCGATGACGCTGGTGTTTCAGCGTGATCCGCCGCAACGTGTCGAAAAACAATCGTTTTAGATAGAGAAAGGCTACATCGAATTCAACCATGCAGCAGATGCCGGGGACGGATTCCCACCACCAGCGCCGCTAAGAGATAACTCGCCCCACCCGCAGCAATTAACCCGCTCAAATGCCATAACCGTTCACTGGCGCTGGCGGTAATCCAGCTTGCCCAATCACCCGCCCCGAACCCCAAGACGAACCCCATCGCCAGATTAGCAGCGGTCAGTTGCAGCAAAAACTTCGTCCAACCCGGCTGTGGCTGATAGATATCCCGCCGCCGCAGATTGAAAAACAGCAGTCCCGCATTGAGAAAAGCCGCTAACGATGTCGCCAGCGCTAGTCCAGCATGCGCCAGCGGCCAGACCAGTATCAGCACCATCGCTGTGTTCGCACCCATGGCGATCAGCCCATATTTCACCGGACTGCGGGTATCCTGCCGGGCGTAGAAACCAGGGGCCAGCACCTTAATCAGCATGAACGCTATCAGCCCCAACGCGAACGCCATCAGACTACGCGCCGACATCTCGACATCGTGGGCGTTGAATGCGCCGTATTGAAACAACGCGGACAGGATCGGCCCGGCCAGCAGAATCAACGCCACGGTGGCCGGCATCCCGATCAACAGCGCCCAGCGCAGCGCCCAATCCAGCGTGCGCGAGAAATCCTCGTTTTCCGCGCTGGCGTGTTGCCGGGACAACCGGGGCAGGATCACCGTGCCGAGCGCCACACCGAAGATGCCCAGCGGAAACTCCACCAGCCGGTCGGAGTAATACAGCCAACTCACGCTGCCCGAGATCAGGAACGAAGCGATCAGCGTATCGATCAACAAATTGACTTGCGCGACCGACGAACCAAATAAGGCGGGCAGCATCAGCTTTAACACCTTTTGTACGCCCTGCGCCGCCCAGCCCCAGCGCGGACGCGGCAACAGCTTGACCTGACGCAGGAAGGGAATCTGGAAACTTAACTGAATCATCCCGGCGATGAATACGCCCCAGGCTAACCCCATCACCGGCTTTTCCATCAGCGGGGCCAGCCACAGAGCAGCGGCGATCATGGTCAGATTGAGCAACACCGGGGTCACGGCGGGAATCGCGAACCGGCCGCAACTGTTTAACACCCCGCCGGCCAGAGCGGTCAGCGAGATAAACAGCAAGTAGGGGAAGGTGATGCGCAGCATGTCCACCGTCAATTCATACTGACCCGTGTCAGCGGTGAAGCCCGGCGCAAAAATCAGGATCAGCAGCGGCGCGGCCAGAACGCCAAGGGCCGTGATGGCTAGCAGAATCACGCCCAACGTACCCGTCACCTGATCCACCAGTTCCCGTAACTCTTCCGGGGAGCGCTGCGTCTGGTATTCCGCAAACACCGGCACAAAAGCCTGCGAGAACGCCCCTTCAGCGAACAACCGGCGCAAAAAGTTTGGAATGCGGAATGCGACGAAGAAAGCATCGGTGCCCGCCCCGGCGCCGAACAGTTGCGCATAGATCATGTCACGGATGAAGCCGGTGATCCGCGACAGCGACGTCATGGCGCTGACCACGCCGGTGGATTTGAGGAGAGCCTTGCTCATAGCAGTTCTGCCGGGGATGGAAAGGCGCGGATGATAGCCGGATCAGCTCAAACTGTCAGCGACAGCGCAGGCCAGGGATTGACAGAGCACTAGGAAACATCAATATTATCGAACTTTTTTTATAACCCAACCGGCAAAGATTTTTAAGGAGTCTTAACCTTGGCCAATACTGTTCAAGCGAAGAAGCGCGCCCGTCAAGCGGAAGCCCATCGTCAGCATAACGCCAGCATGAAATCCATGCTGCGCACCTACGTCAAACGAGTGATCAAAGCCATCGAATCCGGCGACCAGACCAAGGCCGAGTCCGAATACCAGATCGCCGTCCCCGTGATCGACCGCATGGCCCGCAAGGGGCTGATTCACGCTAACAAGGCCGCTCGCCACAAGAGCCGGTTGACTCATCATATCCGCGATATGGCGGCCTGAACGAACGGCTTGCCTTTGATCCCCCCCTCTTCCTCAAAAGGCGAGGGGTAACCGGCGGTCCCGGGCGAACCGCCCCAAGTAAATCAATCCAGCCCTCGCCCGGCTGCCATACCACGAGGTCATTTCCCCGTCGATCAACCGCAGCTTCTCCATCGGGCAGCCATAATCACGGGCAAACTCCTCCAGGTCCGCCGGCTGGAAACGATACGGCTCGCTGCTGAAAAGCACCTCATCAGCGGCGTCCAGCAGGGTGGTATCCAGTTCCAGCACGGGATAGCGTGTTGTGGCGGTGGCCGGCAGTGTTTCCCACCCCACGAGTTCCAGCATTCGGGCGATGTAGGTTTCCCGACTGACGCCCATCCATGGTTTGCGCCAGATCAGATACAGCACCTGTCGCCGGGGCCATGACTCCCGGCGCAACTCCGCCAGCGCTTGGGCGAAATCCGCCGCCAACTGCTCCGCCGCTGCCTCGCGGTGAAAAATCCCGCCCAGCAATCGATAAAGCGCCAGATTATCCTCCGGCGCCAATGGGTCGGTGACGATCACTTCCAGCCCGTCCTTCATCAACCGTTCCGCCAGCTCACGCGGGTTCTCGTCGATATTGACGATGACATGCGTTGGCTGAAGCGCCTGCAGCCGGGCGTATTTGATCTTTTTCGTACCGCCGACGCTGGGAATGGTCGCGACCGCCGGTTGGGGATGGATGCAGTAATGGGTGCGCCCCACGATGTACTCAGCCAGTCCTAGTGCAAACAGCAGTTCGGTAATACTGGGCGCCAGCGACACGATACGGGCCGGAGTTGTGGCAGGCGCGTGGTTCAGGCCGAGGGCGTCAATCAACGTGTTCACAAAGGACTGTTCCTGTAGACCCGCACTACGACCCTATCCATAACACGACAAATCCCCCCACCAGCGTCCACAGCACACTGCGGGTGATTGCCGCAATCGCTATCGCCGCCAGTCCTGCGATCAGCCGGGCATTATCCCAGGCCAGCCACAACGTTCCTTGCGGCATCAACAGATCGGGAATCACCAGCGCGGTCAGCGTCGCGACGGGTACGAACGTTAGCAACCGGCGGAAACCGGGTGGAAAGGTGAACGTTCCCTCGGCAGCAATAAAAGACAGACGGATGGCGAACGTAACAACGCCACACAGCACGATCAGTAGCCAGACGTTCATCGAAGCCTCCCCGCCAGTCGCCAGCCGATAGTCATTCCCGCCAGCGCCGCCACCAGCAAGCCCAGTTTGAAAGGCAAGCCCGCCAGCAGCAGCGCCACACACCCGGAGACCGCCGCCACCGCCAGCAGCGTCCGGTTGCGGATCAATGGGACGACAATCGCAATGAAAGTCAGCGGCAAGGCGAAATCCAGCGGCCAGTCCGCCGGCAACCGGGCGCCGAGCAGTACGCCAACGGCCGTGGACAACTGCCAACTGCCCCAGAGCCCCAAACCCGCGCCCAGAGAGAACCAGTGTCGATGAGGATGAAGACCGGATACGGCGCCGGACGCCTCGCGCCGGGCAATCGTCGCGTAAGCTTCGTCGGTCAGCAGATAGGCCAGCGCCAATTTCCAGCGCCAGGGTAGATGGGCGATCTGTGGAGCCAGGGCAGCGCTGTACAGAGCATGGCGCAGATTGAGCAAGCCCACCTCGGCGACGATGACCAGTCCTGGAGCGCCAACGCCGAAGAGTTGGCAGAACAGAAACTGGGCTGAACCTGCGAACAGGATCGTCGACATGGCTAAGGCCGCTGCGGGATTCAGGCCCTGACTCAAAGCCAGCGCACCGTAGATCATCCCGAACGGGATAACGCCGACCAGCAATGGCGCTATCCCCAGCAGACCGGCCCGGAATTCCTGAAAGGTGGAGAGTGGCGGGCGGTCCGTTGGCGGGAGAGCAACCGAAGGGGAAGGTTGTTGATTCAAAATCGTGGTTGCAGGGTGGTGAGATTAGAGAAAACACGGCATGGTTTTTCAGGCCGGGAATGCTATCTTAAGCGCCAGTCAAAATCATTCAGAATCCTCCCTCGGAAATGACGCTATGAACAATCCTGCTATTCTTTCCCAACCGTTTTCGCTCGCACAGCCGCCCGTCTTCCAGACCCCTGCCTGGACCCTGGACGCTGTGCTGGCGCTGTTTGAATTGCCCTTCGCCGATCTGCTGTTTCAAGCCCAGGACGTTCTGCGGGCCAATTTTGCTCCCAATGCGGTGCAACGCTCTACCCTGCTGTCGATCAAAACCGGCAACTGCTCGGAGGATTGCGGCTATTGCTCCCAGTCCAAGCGCCATCAAACCGAATTAGAAGCCCAGAATTTGCTGGCGCTGGATGAGGTGGTCGCCGCCGCCCAGGCAGCCAAGGATAAGGGCGCCACGCGATTCTGCATGGGCGCCGCCTGGCGCGGCCCCAAGGACAAGGACATGGGGCCGGTTCTCGACATGGTGCGGGCAGTCAAGGCGCTGGGCCTGGAAACCTGCGTGACCCTGGGTATGCTCAAGGACGGGCAGGCTGCGCAGTTGCGAGAAGCCGGACTGGATTACTACAATCATAACCTGGATACCGCCCCGGAGTTTTACGAAGAGGTCGTCACGACTCACACCTATGAAGATCGGCTCGACACTCTGCGCAGTGTGCGTGAGGCCGGTCTCAAAGTGTGCAGTGGCGGCATCGTGGGTCTGGGCGAATCGCGCCTGCATCGTGCGGGCCTCATTGCGACGCTGGCCAATCTCGCTCCCCCGCCGGAATCCGTGCCGATCAACAATCTGGTGTCGATTCCCGGCACCCCGTTAGCCAACAGCGATCCGGTCGATATTTTTGAATTTGTCCGCACGATCGCCGCTGCCCGCATCACCATGCCGCGCAGTTTTGTGCGCCTGTCTGCGGGACGGGAGTCGATGAGCGAAGCGGAACAGGCGCTGTGCTTCCTGGCTGGGGCTAATTCAATCTTCTATGGGGATAAGTTGTTGACGACCAACAACTCACAGGCGGACCGCGATAATGTGCTGTTCGAGAAGTTGGGGTTGCAGGGCATCTAAGCCGTATTCACCTGAGCAGCGCGTTGAACGCGCTGCCTGAATCTTTTGCAACGGAGTTCGATCATGACTGACAGATTCCGCCTGGTTACCCGCAGCGACATGGACGGCCTGGTCTGCGCGGTTTTGCTGAATGAGTTGAAGATGATCAACGACATCAAGTTTGTCCATCCGAAGGATATGCAGGATGGCAAGATTGAGATCAACGACCGGGATATTACTACCAACCTGCCTTATGTGCCCGGCGTCTATTTGGCTTTCGACCATCATTCTTCGGAAATCCTGCGCAATGTTGAATACGATAATCATATTATCGATCCCAAAGCGCCGTCCGCTGCCCGAGTAGTCTTTGATTATTATGGAGGTGCTGCGCGTTTTCCGAACATCAGCACTGAGATGATGATGGCGGTCGATAAGGCGGATGCCGCCCAGTTTTCCAGTGAAGATATTCTTGAACCGAAGGGTTGGGAATTGCTTTCGTTTCTGATGGATGCGCGCACGGGTCTGGGGCGATTCCGTAATTTTCGTATTTCCAACTATCAGTTGATGATGAATCTGATCGATTATTGCCGTAACCACGGGATTGATGAGATTCTGCAACTACCGGATGTCAGAGAACGAGTCGACGTCTATTTTGAGCATGAGCCGAAGGCCAGGGAGCAAATTCAGCGTTGCAGCACCGTGCACCATAATAATCTGGTGGTGCTTGATCTGCGTGGTGAAGAAACGATTTGGGCGACCAATCGCTTCATGATTTACGCACTGTTTCCTCAGACTAATATTTCTATTCATCAGATGTGGGGTTTGCAGAAGCAAAACACCGTATTCGCCACTGGCAAGTCGATTCTGAACCGGACTTCAAAAACCAATATCGGTGAGTTGATGCTGCACTATGGCGGCGGCGGCCATGAGAACGCGGGTACCTGCCAGATCGATAATGATCAAGCCGCCACGGTGTTGGCTGAGTTGATTACTCGAATCAATCAAGACGGTTGAAGGCAGCGCGCTGTGGCCATGACCTCCATCACTCACTCCGACTGGCTGGCGCGCAGCCGTGCTGCGGTTTGGCACCCCTGTACCCAGATGAAATTCCATGAGACCGGCGTGTTGCCGCTGGTCCCGATTGCCCGTGGTGCGGGCGCATGGCTGTACGACTTCGAGGGTCGGCGCTACCTGGACGCGATCAGTTCCTGGTGGGTCAACCTGTTTGGCCATGCTCACCCGCGCATCAATGCGGCGATCAAGGACCAACTGGACCAGCTAGAGCATGTCATTCTGGCCGGCTTCACTCATGCGCCGGTGGTGGAATTGTCGGAACGGCTGTCAGCCCTGACCGGGCTTGGCCACTGCTTCTATGCCTCGGACGGCTCTTCGGCGGTGGAAATTGCGCTGAAAATGTCGTTTCACTACTGGCGCAACCAGGGCCGGCCAGAGAAAAACCAGTTTCTTTGTCTGACCGGCAGTTACCATGGGGAAACGCTGGGAACGCTGGGCGTGAGCGATGTTGAACTCTACAAGGAAGCTTATGGCCCCTTGATGCGTCAGGCGTTGACCGTTCCTTCTCCCGACGCCCGTCAGGCGGCCTGGGGGGAAACGGCGGATGACGCCGCACGCCGCGCCGCTGCGGGATTGGAGGCGACGTTAGCGGCCCACCATGCTTCGGTTGCCGCTTTGATCATCGAACCCCTGGTGCAGGGCGCGGGGGGGATGGTGATGTACGCTCCCGAGTACTTGCGGCTGGCTTGCACCCTGTGCGACCGTTACAACGTTCATTTGATCGCCGATGAAATCATGGTGGGTTTTGGTCGCACCGGGACATTGTTCGCCCATGAGCAGGCTGAGATCCGTCCTGATTTTCTCTGTCTGTCCAAGGGCCTGACTGGCGGTTACTTGCCACTGTCGGTGGTGTTGACGACCGATGTCGTGTACGCCGCGTTTTACGATGACGCCGTGACGCGCGGCTTTCTCCATTCCCATTCCTACACGGGCAATCCTCTGGCTTGCCGGGCGGCGTTGGCAACCCTGGATCTTTTTGTTGAGAGCGACGTACTGGCGCGCAACCGGGTTTTCGCCGAGCGGTTTACCGAAAGGCTGGCGCCGCTGGCCCAACATCCCCAAGCGCAACATTTTCGCCATTGCGGGATGATCTGGGCCGTGGATATTGCGACCGATGATCCCGATTTTCGGTTGCGCTTTTACCGCGAGGCGTTGCAACGCGAGATTTTATTGCGGCCCTTGGGGAACACTCTTTATTTCATGCCTCCCTACATTCTTGACGATGCGGACGCCGCGCTGCTGGCCGAACGAGCCGTTGCCGCGCTGAATGCGGCGCTGGCATGAGCGCCATCCGTCGATCCCCGCCCCTCAATGGCGAGACGGCCAGGGTGAGAGCGCGATGATCTGGGATGAGTTGGACACGGGCTTGGCGCGGTTGGCGGCGGACGGGTTAGTACGCTGCCGCCGCCGGCTGGATTCCCCCTGCGGCCCGGAGGCGGTGGTCGATGGCCGCTGCCTGATCGCTTTTTGCAGCAACGATTACCTCGGTCTGGCTAACCATCCAGCCCTGATTACCGCCGTTCAGGAAGCCGCAGCGCGTTGGGGCGTGGGCAGCGGCGCGTCGCATGTGGTCAGCGGTCATCTGCGCCCGCATGAGGAGTTGGAAGAGCGACTGGCGGCGTTTGTCGGTCAGGAACGGGTGCTGTCTTTCGCCACCGGCTACATGGCTAATCTGGCGATTGCGCCGGCGCTGGCTGAACGCAATGACGCCATTTTTGCTGACCGGCTCAACCACGCTTCATTGATCGACGCCGCCCAACTGGCGCGCGCCGAGCATATCCGCTATCCGCATGGCGATCTGGACTATCTCACCGACCGCCTGAAACAGAGTCGCGCCCGCCGCAAGCTGATTCTCACCGATGCGGTGTTCAGCATGGACGGTGATCTGGCGCCGCTGCCGGAATTGTTTGAGCTGGCCGAGCGCTTCGACGCCTGGCTGGTGGTCGATGATGCCCACGGTTTCGGCGTACTCGGCGCTCACGGGCGCGGTAGTCTGGCCCATTTTGATTTGCCGCCGTCACCCCGCCTGATTTTAATGGGCACGCTGGGCAAGGCGGCAGGGGTTTCCGGGGCGTTTGTGGCCGGTGACCAGCGCGTGATGGAATGGCTGATGCAGAGGGCGAGACCCTACATTTTCACCACCGCCGCCAGTCCGGTTATGGCTGCCGCTTTGTTGACCAGTTTGGAATTGATTTTCACTGGCGACGAGCGACGAGCGCACTTACAGGCGTTAATTGCCCGGTTACGGGATGGGCTGGCGGGCCTGCCCTGGCGACTCATGCCTTCGCTGACGGCCATTCAACCACTGGTCATTGGAGAGAATTCGGCTGCTGTGACGCTGGCTGAACGGTTGTTGGCGCGCAGTTTGTGGGTTCCAGCCATTCGCCCGCCCACCGTACCCGCAGGAACGGCCCGGTTGCGGATTTCGCTCTCGGCGGCGCACACGATGGATCAGGTGGATGCGCTGTTGGCCGCGTTGCGGGATTGCGCTGACCCCTCCTCACCCGCTTCTCCCCTCTGGCAGTAAAAGAGAGAAGCCGATAGCCGATTGATGTCAAGCTCCTCCCCCCTCTTGCCCGGTAAGCAGCGCATTCGTCAGGCGTTTGATCAGGCGGCGCTCACTTACGATGCAGCGGCTGACGTGCAGCGCGAAGTGTGCGACCAATTGGCCAGCGATTTCGCGCAGGCTGGCGGCGACCGCCAACCCAACGCAATCCTGGACGCCGGCTGTGGCACCGGCTACGGCGTCCATTGGTTAAAGCAGCGCTGGCCTGACGCCGAAATCAGCCTGGTCGATTTCGCGCCCAGCATGTTAATCGCATCCCATGCCCGCAGCCCCCAGGCGTTGCGCGTGTGCGCCGATATCGAAGCGCTGCCCTTTGCGGATCATCAATTTGATCTGTACTGGTCGAGTTTGGCCTGGCAGTGGAATGATTGCCAGCGCTGCTTGACCGAGGCCGGGCGAGTGCTCAGGCCGGACGGGATACTGGCGATGGCGACCCTGGGAGCGAACAATTTTCCTGAGCTACGCCATGCCTTTGCGGAGATTGATGACTACAGCCATGTCCTGGCGATTCCCGATCCAGAGCAGTTGCTGGCGAATTGCCAATCCGGCGGTTGGCGGGTTCGGCGGTGGCGGCGGGAGCCGGTGCGCCGCTACTATCCTGATTTGCGCGCCTTGTTGCGCCGCGTCAAGGCGGTTGGCGCCCGCGAAGTGGAACAGCGACGGCCGGCGCCCTTCAGTCGCACCACCTGGCAAGCCATTACAGCCCGTTACGAGCGGTTGCGAGAAGCCGAGGGATTACCACTGACTTATGATGGGGTTTGGCTGATCGCTGACGGGCACAGGCAATGAGAGAGGATTGCGCATGAAAAACGCTTTTTTCGTAACCGGCACAGATACCGGCGCGGGTAAAACTCACGTCACCTGCGCCTTACTGCAGGCGACCCGCCAGTTGGGATTAACGACTGTTGGCATGAAACCCATCGCAGCCGGCGTCGAAGACGACGGGCGTAATGGCGATGTCACACAATTGCTGATGGCCAGTTCCATCCAGCCGCCTCTGGCGTTGATCAATCCGTTTCTGTACATCCCGCCGATTGCGCCACATATCGCTGCTCAGGAAGCCGGTCGTCCCATTGACATTGCAGTGATTCGTCAAGCCTTTGAACAGTTGCAGGAGCTGGCGGAGGTGATTTGGGTGGAAGGCGTGGGCGGATTTCATGTGCCCCTCGGTGAACAAACCGATACGACCGATCTGGTTCAGGCGTTGGCGTTGCCGGTAATTCTGGTCGTGGGGATGCGGTTGGGCTGCCTGAATCATGCCTTGTTGACCGCTGAAGTGATTCAGGCGCGGGGCATACGTTTGGCGGGCTGGGTCGCTAACCGGATCGATCCGGCCATGGCCCGCTTCGAGGCGAATGTCGAAACGCTGTGCGCCCGGCTGGACACCCCATTGTTGGGGGTGACGCCCTACGGGACGAATCCCGCCCGGACCGCCGGGGCGCTACGGTTGGCGGAATTGCCGGAGTTTGGGGCAGTGCCGGCCTTTTCCGCAATGTGACTAAAGCTCCTTGGCCATGATCAAAGCATCTTCCCGGGCGCCCTTGGCGGCAGGGTAATAGCCCGATCGCAGACCAATCTCGCAGAAGCCGGCGGTGGAGTAGAGGCGGAGTGCCGGAGTATTGGAGGCGCGGGCTTCCAGAAAGACGGTTTTAACGGCGTCAGATCGGGCGAGGCCCAATAACTGATCCAAGATCCGCCGCGCCAGACCGCGCCTCTGCAATTCCGGACGCACGCAAATGTTGAAAATATGCGCCTCGCCCACTGCGGTTGACATGACCCCGTAGCCTTGAATAGCGCCGCCGTTCGGGATCGCCAGCACCTGGCAATGATAGCCAGCGCGTAGGCAGTCGCGGAAAACCCCCTCGTTCCAGCAGAACTGGTAGGCCCGGTTTTCGATCAGGATGATTTCCCGCAGGTCAGCGTAAAGCATCTTGCGGAATTGGCTGTTGGCCAGCTCGCGTAACGTGCTGACAGGCAACGCACTCATAGATCAGCGGATCTCCAGGCCGGATCGACCGGTTCAGCCGCCAGTGTGCGGCGCGCCAGACGCAGGTCGTCCCAGGCCTTGCGCTTCTCACGCGGTGACCGCAGCAAATAGGCCGGGTGGTAGATCACCACCACCGGAATACGCGATGGACCAAAGCGATGCACTTGGCCGCGCAATTTACCAATCGGCGTGTCAGTGTTCAATAAATTCTGCGCGGCGATGCGACCGACGGCAAGAATGATGCGCGGTCGGATCAAGGCCATCTGCCGTTCCAGAAAAGGTCGGCATTGCGCAGCTTCTTCTGGCGTTGGTTCGCGATTGTCCGGCGGGCGGCACCGGACGATGTTGGTGATGTACGCCTGTTCGCGTTTCACGCCCATCGCCAATAGCATCGGATTCAGCAGCTTGCCCGCACGGCCGACAAAGGGTTCGCCTTGCTGGTCTTCATCCGCGCCGGGACCCTCGCCAATCACCAACCATTCCGCCCGGCGGTTGCCGACCCCGAATACGACCTGGGTGCGTGTTGTACACAACCCACAAGCCTGGCACTGACGGGCTTCTGTGATCAGTGCCTCCCAGTCCATTCCGGCGATGCGCGTTGCGCGGCTTAGGGTGGGTTGCGACGGCGAACAGTCAACGTCGTCCAGTGCGCTGACCGGTTCCCAGTCATCATCCATCGGCGGCGCCCAGTCGTCGGGAGGCAAGGATTCGGGCGAATCGCTTTCGTCTGTGTCCATGGTTATTGGCCAAGGGCGATCTTGCGCAAGCCCCTCTCTGCGCGAGGAGGGGTGACGCGCTGCGCCAGAGTGGTTGGGTTCATCCGCCAGTGGTGGGGGCTTGACGGATTGCGGGTGCATTGCCAGCGTCTGGCGCGGCAGCCACAGCGGGATGCCGAGCGCTTCCAGATAAGGGCGTTTGGCCGTCGTCATCGCCAGAATTTATAGCAATTGCGGATGCGCCCGCTGAATCGGTTGCAACACCTTGTTCAAGGCGTTCACGTAGGCTTTAGCCGAAGCAATCACAATGTCTGTATCCGCCCCCTGACCGTTGAAAATTCGCCCGCCTTTGGCGACGCGCACCGTGACCTCGCCTTGCGAATCAGTGCCGCTGGTGATGTTGTTCACCGAGTACAGCAGCAGATCGGTATGGGTCTGCAAAATGCCTTCGATGGCCTTGAATGCAGCGTCCACTGGCCCCCCGCCGTCGGCGGCGGCGCGGCGCTCCTGACCGTCCACGGCCAAGGCCACTTCAGCATTGGGCGTCTCGCCAGTTTCCGAGCACACCCGCAGATAGAGCAACTTTACCCGCTCGTTTTCCGCGACCAGATAAGCGTCTGTGACCAGCGCCTGCAAATCCTCGTCATAAATCTCATGTTTCTTGTCCGCCAGTTCCTTGAAGCGGGCGAAAGCGGCGTTCAATTCCTCCTCAGTGGCGAAACTGGCGCCCAGTTCTTCCAGGCGGGTGCGGAAGGCGTTACGGCCTGAATGCTTGCCCATGACCATGCGGTTAGCGCTCCAGCCCACATCTTCAGCCCGCATAATTTCGTAGGTTTCCCGATGCTTGAGCACCCCATCCTGATGAATGCCGGATTCGTGAGCGAACGCATTGGCGCCGACGATGGCTTTGTTGGGTTGCACCGGGAAGCCGGTGATGTTGGCGACCAGCCGCGAGGCCGGTACGATTTGCGTCGTATCAATGCCGGTTTCCAGGTTAAACACATCGTGACGAGTGCGCACCGCCATGACGATTTCTTCCAGCGAGGCGTTGCCGGCGCGTTCACCCAAACCGTTGATCGTGCATTCCACCTGGCGCGCCCCGGCCAGCACCGCAGCCAGCGAATTGGCGACCGCCAGGCCCAGGTCGTTGTGGCAATGCACCGAGAAAATAGCCTGGTCAGCATTTGGCACCCGCTCGATCAGACTGCGGATGGTGTGGGCAAATTGCTCAGGGACGTTGTAGCCGACCGTATCCGGGATGTTAATGGTGCGCGCTCCGGCATGGATGACCGCTTCGGTAATCCGGCAGAGAAAATCCAGCTCCGAACGCCCGGCGTCTTCAGCGGAAAATTCCACATCATCGGTCCAGCGGCGGGCGCGGCGCACCGCCTCGACGGCCCGTTCCAGCACCTGATCCGGTTCCATGCGCAATTTCATTTGCATGTGAATCGGCGAGGTGGCGATAAAGGTGTGAATGCGGCAGGCGGTAGCTTCTTTCAGGGCTTCGCCAGCCCGGTCGATATCGACATCACTCGCCCGCGCCAGTCCGCAGACGGTGCTGTCCTTGACTGACCGCGCCACTGCACGCACCGCTTCAAAATCACCGGGGCTGGCGATAGGAAAACCGGCCTCGATCACGTCAACCTTCATCCGCTCCAGCATTTTAGCGATGCGGACTTTTTCTTCTTTGGTCATCGATGCGCCCGGGCTTTGTTCGCCATCGCGCAAGGTCGTGTCGAAAATGATCAGCTTGTTCATACGGCGCTCTCGGGATGAAATTCTGCTAGCGATTATGGCGATTTTGCCGGGTTTGTCAGCCGAATGTTGAAAAACGCCCTTTTTCCACACGCCATAAGGTCGCTATAAAGGAATCAGGACATCATGCTGTGGCGGTTGGGGTTGGGACGCCAAAAAAAAGCACAATCCCCGTGCATCGCTAAGATACAGCGCGGAGTTTGCGGTAGCGACTGTCGTGCGGAAGATTTTTGCAGAATATCATGCGGCGAACACCGTTGATAACGGGTCTCGCGGCAGGGAGCAGGCCGACGTGACGGCCTTGGTTGGACCCACGATAGCGGAAACGGGCTCAGTTGCCGAAATGGGCCTTGACTTGAGCGCTGACGACGGCCATATCTGCCCGGCCCTGCGCCTGATCTTTGATCAGGGCCATCACCTTGCCCATGTCGCGCACGGACTGTGCGCCAGTGACCGCAATAGCGTTGGCGATCAAGGCGTCCAAATCCGTTTCACTCAAGGGCGTAGGCAGGTAGGCATGAATGATCTCAATCTCGAAAGATTCCTGCGCGGCCAAGTCGTCACGGCCAGCGCTTTGGTAATGCGCCAGCGATTCCCGGCGTTGTTTGATCATTTTTTCCAGCACGGCCAGTGCCTGGATATCGGTCAACTCAATGCGCTCATCGACTTCACGCTGCTTGATCGCCGCGAGCATCAGGCGGATCGCGCCAAGACGTTGCTTGTCCTTGGCGCGCATAGCGGTCTTCATGTCTTCCTGAATGCGGTCTTTGAGGGACATGGCAGGATTGATGGCGAGAGAAGGGGGTAACGGGCTAGATTCAGTAAAGGCGGGTGCGGCGGGCAACATCCCGGGAAAGCTTCTTCAAATGACGTTTAACCGCGGCAGCCCGCTTACGCTTGCGCTCCTGGGTCGGTTTCTCGTAAAACTCGCGGCGGCGGACCTCGGACAGGACCCCGGCTTTTTCACAGGAACGCTTAAAACGGCGCAACGCGATATCAAACGGTTCGTTATCCTTGACTTTCACGGCAGGCATTAAAACAGCACCTCATCTTTCATGGTTTGGACCCAGGGAAAAGCTGGATTGTTGGAAAATGTTGAAGTGTAATCTCCTCTATCGCTAAATGCAAAACCAGGAAAATGACATGTTGGTTCTGGGTATTGAAACGTCCTGTGATGAAACCGGGGTGGCGCTTTACGACAGCGAGCGCGGTCTGTTGGCGCATGCCCTGTACAGCCAGATTCGGTTGCACGCTGAATATGGCGGGGTGGTGCCGGAGTTGGCCTCACGCGACCATGTGCGCAAGATGCTGCCGTTATTGCAGGGTCTTTTCCAGCAAGCCAGGGTAGAGCCGCATCAGGTGCAGGGCGTCGCTTATACTCGCGGGCCAGGCTTGATTGGCGCGTTGCTGGTCGGCGCGGCCATCGGGCGCAGTCTGGCCTGGGCGTGGCAGGCGCCGGCGCTGGGGGTCCATCATATGGAAGGCCATTTGCTGGCGCCGATGCTGGAAGCGGAGCCGCCCGAGTTTCCCTTTGTGGCCTTGTTGGTATCCGGGGGCCACAGCCTGTTGGTGCGGGTGGAAGGGGTCGGGCGCTATCAGATTTTAGGGGAGTCCATCGATGACGCAGCGGGTGAAGCGTTCGACAAGACGGCCAAGTTGCTGGGGCTGCCCTATCCGGGCGGGCCGGCGCTGGCGAAATTGGCGGAACAGGGAACGTCGGGACGTTTTAAATTCCCGCGCCCGATGACCGACCGGCCTGGTTGTGATTTCAGTTTCAGCGGGCTGAAAACGGCGGCGATCAATACCTGGCGAAAACTGGAGCCGACCGTAGAAAATCGGGCGGACGTGGCGCGGGCTTTTGAGGAAGCGGTGGTAGACACCCTGGCGATCAAGTGTCAGCGCGCCTTGCAAGCCACGGGGTTGCAGCGGCTGGTGGTGGCCGGTGGCGTCGGCGCTAACCGGTGCTTGCGGGAACGGTTGCGAGCGCTGGCGGAGGCAGGGGGTGGGCGTGTTTATTATCCCCGGCTGGAATTCTGCACGGACAACGGCGCGATGATCGCTTATGCCGGCTGGCGGCGGCTGGCGGCGGGACAAAGGGCAGATCTTGCGATTGACGTACTGCCGCGTTGGCCGCTGGACAGTCTGCCGCCTGTCAACTGAGATCGGCGTTTACGCATCATTATTTCCTAGCACGACCTTTTGCTGTTGCTTGGCAAAGTCCAGCAACCGGCGAATCGGCAGCGCCGCCCGTTCCCGGATCGCCTCGTCGATGACGATCTCGTTATCGCCGATTTCCAGCACCCGCGCCAGATTGCGCAAACCGTTCATCGCCATCCATGGACAATGCGCGCAACTGACGCAGGTCGCGCCTTTGCCGGTAATCGGCGCTTCCAGCAGGATTTTGTCGGGCGCAGCCAGCTTCATCTTGTGGAACAGCCCATTGTCCGTCGCAACGATGAATTTTTTCGCTGGCAGCTCCCGCACCGCCTTGACCAGCGCCGTCGTGGAGCCAACTAAATCCGCCTGGGCGATTACATCCAGCGGCGATTCGGGATGCACCAGCACTTGGGCGTCGGGATGCTCAGCCCGTAGCTGTTGCAAGCCATCCGCCTTGAATGCTTCATGCACCACGCAGGCTCCATTCCATAGCAGCATGTCGACACCGGTTTCCCGCTGCACGTAAGCGCCCAGGTGCCGGTCCGGCGCCCAGATCAGTTTCTCACCCTGCCGGGCCAGATGCCGCACCAGTTCCAAAGCGATGCCAGACGTCACCACCCAGTCGGAACGCGCCTTGACCGCGGCGCTGGTGTTGGCGTAGACCACGACAGTGCGGTCGGGGTGCTGGTCGCAGAAAGCGGAAAATTCATTCGCGGGGCAACCCAAATCCAGCGAACACTCAGCGTGCAAATCCGGCATCAACACCCGCTTTTCGGGGTTGAGAATCTTGGCGGTTTCACCCATGAACCGCACTCCGGCGACGATCAGTGTGCTGGATTTGCACTCGGTTCCAAAGCGGGCCATGTCCAGTGAGTCTGACACATAACCGCCGGTGGCGTCGGCCAGTTCCTGCAATTCCGGCGAGGTGTAGTAGTGTGCAACCAGGGTGGCGTTCTGCGCGGCCAGCAAGCGCCGAATTCGTTCCACCAGGCCGGCCTTTTCGGCGACCCCCAAGGTTTCGATCACGGTTGGCGGCACCTGTGCCAGCGTCAGGCGGTAGTCCTTCATCATCAGGGTGGCTATGCTCATGGGAATTTTCCAGCAATTTACTTGGTTTTATTTTGACACCATTACGGGAACCTGACGAATATTTTACCGAAAGATGAAGCCGGGCTGCCGGTCATTTCAGTTAGAATCCATGCCTTCATCAATCAGCCGGGCGAGGAGTGGCTCATGACGGCTCAGCGCGAGACCGTAGTGTTAGTGCATGGTTTGTATGTGCATGGTTTGTGGATGCGTCTGCTGGAATATTGGCTGGAGCAATCCGGCTATCAAACGGTCAATTTCTCCTATCCCAGCATGACCCGCTCGCCGGCGGAGAATGCGGAGGATTTGCACCGGCATTTGGAGCGAGTGGAGGCGTCCACCGTGCATTTCCTGGCGCACAGCATGGGCGGGCTGGTGGTGCGGCATCTCTTCTACCACTATCCCCAGCAGCGACCAGGCCGGATTGTTACGCTGGGGACGCCCCATCAGGGCAGTTACGCCGCCCAAGTCATGCACTGTAGCGGACTGGGTTTCTTCGTGGGCCAGGGGATGGAAAACGGATTGCTGGGCCAAGCGCCGGTCTGGACCGCACCGAATCTGCTCGGCTCCATCGCCGGCACCCTGAACATTGGCGTGGGTCTCCTGTTCCCCGGCATGCCCGCTCCGGCGGACGGCATGATCGCCGTGGTTGAGACGCAATTTCCCGGCATGGCCGACCATATCTGTTTACCGGTGTCGCACATGCAGATGTTAGTGGACCCCTCCACGATCACCCAGGCTTGTGCATTTTTCGCTACGGGACGATTCCATCACCCGCCGCATCATCGCCCGTAGCGCAAGATGGTAAACTGATCGCCAGACACCGCACCCTAAAGTACATCAGGTAAGAGGCTTCGCATGGCAGGACATAGTAAATGGGCGAACATTCAACATCGGAAAAACGCCCAGGACGCCAAACGCGGCAAACTGTTCACCCGGCTGATCCGGGAAATTACCGTAGCGGCCCGCATGAGTGGCGGCGATCCTGGAGCGAATCCCCGCTTGCGGTTGGCGATGGACAATGCGCTGACCGCCAATATGCCCAGAGACACCATTGACCGGGCCATCAAACGCGGAACCGGAACGCTGGATGGCGTGGAATATGAGGAAATTCGCTACGAAGGCTACGGTCCGGGCGGGGTGGCGGTGATTGTTGACGCCATGACCGACAACCGCAATCGCACCGTGGCGGAGGTGCGTCATGCCTTCAGCAAGTGCGGCGGCAATCTTGGCACCAGCGGTTCAGTGGCGTTTCAGTTTACCGAGCGGGGCGTGTTGAGCTATCCCGTCGGCGGTGATGAAGAGCGCATCATGGAAGTCGCCATCGAAGCCGGTGCGGACGATGTGATCAGTAACCCCGATGGATCGGTCGACGTGTTGACCGAGCCGGCCTCGTTTCAGACGGTCAAGGCGGCGATGACGGCGGCTGGGCTGGAGCCGGAGGCGGCGGAAGTCACCCAGCGCGCCAGTTCCAACATCACCCTGGGTTTGGAGGACGCGCAGAAAATGATCAAGCTGCTGGACTTGCTGGAAGATCTGGACGATACCCAGAACGTCTACTCCAACGCCGATATTCCCGACGATTTGTTGGCGAAACTCTGAGCGTGACGATCATTCGGTTGATGGGCGTCGATCCCGGCTCACGCATTACTGGCTATGGCGTTATCGACATGGAGGGATCGCATAGCCGCCATATCGCCAGCGGTTGCATTCAAACCGCCAGTGATCGGCCTTTACCGGAACGGCTGAAAATGATCTATGAAGGCGTAGCCGGCGTCGTTCAGCAATACCAGCCGGCGGAAGTGGCTGCGGAGCAGGTGTTTATGCATCGCAATCCCGATTCGGCGCTCAAACTCGGTCAGGCTCGCGGCGCGGCGTTGTGTGCGGTGGTCATGGCCGGCTTGCCGGTGAGTGAATATGCAGCCCGCGCCATCAAGCAAGCGGTCGTGGGGAGCGGCGCGGCGGACAAAGCTCAGGTTCAGCACATGGTGGCCCTGCTGCTGAATTTGTCGGAACTGCCCCCGGTGGATGCGGCTGACGCCCTGGCGGTGGCGATCTGCCACGGCCACACCCGGCAAACTCTGAACCGGCTGGGTGCCATCGCCTTGCTCCCTCGAAGGAGGAGGCGATGATCGGTCGCTTGCGCGGGCTGCTGGTCTGGAAGCAGCCGCCCTATCTGATGATTGACGCCCACGGAGTGGGTTACGAACTGGAAGCTTCGCTAACCACCTTTCAGACCCTGCCGGACACTGGGGCGGAGGTGACCCTGCTGACGCACTTAACCGTGCGCGAGGATGCGCACACCCTGTACGGATTTGCCAACCCGGCGGAGCGCAGCCTGTTTCGTCATCTGATCCGGGTCACTGGCATCGGTCCACGCCTGGCGCTGCTGATTCTGTCGGGAATGAGCGTAGACCTGTTCAGCCGCTGTGTGCGCGACGGCGACACGGCCTCCTTAACCCGGTTACCCGGGGTGGGTAAGAAAACCGCCGAGCGGTTGATCATCGAAATGCGTGACCGCATTGGCGAACTGGGTTTACATTCAGCTACGGTTCGGCTATCAGCAGGTCAAATCACTCCGCCGGAGGCCAGTCCGGTCGAAGACGCCATCAGCGCCTTGGTCGCGCTGGGCTATAAACTGCCTGAGGCTTCGCGCATGGTGCAGAGCGTCGACACGGATGGACTGACCAGCGAGGCGATTATCCGCTCAGCGCTACAAACCAGCGTTCGCCGTTAGCGGTCGTATGCAATTTTCAGCCTTCAACCTTTCGCTTGGGCCATGAACTCTTCCGACCGTCTGATTTCCCCCGCCATCAGTAGCGAAGACGCTTCGCTGGACCGGGCAGTGCGTCCCCGGCGGCTGGCGGATTACATCGGCCAGCAGGCGATGCGTGAGCAGTTGGAGATTTTCATTCACGCCGCCCGCGCCCGCAGCGAAGCATTGGATCATGTACTGTTGTTTGGCCCGCCCGGATTGGGTAAAACGACGTTGGCGCATATCGTCGCCGCCGAAATGGGCGTCAATCTACGTCAGACTTCGGGGCCGGTGATCGAACGGCCTGGCGATCTGGCGGCGTTGCTCACCAATCTGGAGCCGCGTGATGTGCTGTTCATCGACGAGATTCATCGCCTCAGCCCGGTGATCGAGGAGGTGCTGTATCCGGCGATGGAGGATTATCAGATCGATATTCTGATCGGTGAAGGGCCAGCAGCGCGGTCGATCAAGCTGGATTTACCGCCGTTCACCCTGGTGGGTGCGACCACTCGCGCCGGGTTGCTGACTTCGCCGTTGCGAGACCGTTTCGGCATCGTTCACCGGCTCGAGTTCTACACGCCGGACGAGCTGACCGAGATTGTGGCGCGCACGGCGCGAATCCTCGGGGTGCAAACCGACTATCCCGAAGGGGCGACGGAGATCGGGCGACGTTCACGCGGTACCCCGCGCATCGCCAATCGACTATTGCGTCGTGTGCGTGATTTCGCCCAGGTGAAAGCGGAGGGTCGGATTACGGCTGAGGTGGCGCAGCGGGCGCTGGATTTGCTGAAAGTGGACGCCCAGGGTTTCGACGAACTGGATCGGCGGCTGTTGTGGCTGACGATCGACAAATTCGGCGGTGGACCGGTGGGATTGGACACCCTGGCGGCGGCGCTGGGTGAGGAACGGGGTACGATTGAAGATGTGGTGGAACCGTATCTGCTCCAGCAGGGTTTTTTGATGCGCACACCGCGTGGGCGGGTGGCGACCGCCCATGCTTACCGACATTTCGGATTGACGGTTGCAGAACCCGCGACCTGCGGTGATTTGTTCACGCCGGTTGCGGGTGACGGAATCAGGGTTTAGGCGGGGGTTGGTTTTCATCGAGGAGATTGGGTGGGCGAGCGCCATCCGGCGGCGAAAATTTTTCCAAGGCGATATCATATTCATCAACACTGAGTGTTCCGTCCTGGTCCGTGTCAGCAGTGTCAAAATCCAGCGTTTCGACCGTAGCGGCTTCGTCCGCACTGATCAGACCGTCGCCATCAGTATCAACTTCCTCGAAGGTCAAGGGAGTCGCGGCAAAGACAGGCAACGCAGTCAGCAGCAGAATCGGTAGAATAGCAGTGCGCATCGAGTGGTTCTCCACGGAATCGCCAAAGTTTACTCAAGGAACAATATTGAATCAGGTTCGATCAACCGGCATCTTAGCGGAAAACGAACCGGGGGAGAGATGACGGGTGACTCACGAAATGTCATTCTGGAGCTTGATCGCCAATGCCAGTCTGATTGTGCAGTTCATCATGCTGGCGCTGGCGTTGGTTTCGCTGGGCTCGTGGTGGGTGATCGTCAAGAAACACCTGGTGCTGGCCTCCGCCCGGCGGGCGGGCGACCAGTTCGAGGACGATTTCTGGTCGGGCATCGACCTGGCGTCCCTGTATGCGCGCATTAACCGCCAGAAGGAACCCGTCTGGGGGATGGACGCCATCTTTCTCGCCGGCTTCCAGGAATTCCTGCGGCTGCGCGCCCAGCCGACCATGGACCCGGAATTAGTGGTTAGCGGTGCGCAGCGGGCGATGCGAGCGGCGGGATCGCGGGAATTGGATGAATTGGAAATGTACTTGCCATGGTTAGCAACGGCAGGTTCGACCAGTCCCTATATCGGCCTATTTGGCACGGTCTGGGGCATCATGAACGCCTTCATCGCGCTGGGGGTGACCCAGCAAGCCACACTGGCGCAGGTGGCCCCGGGTATTGCCGAGGCGCTGATCGCTACAGCTATGGGACTGTTTGCGGCGATCCCGGCGGTGATTTTCTACAATCGCTATGCGCATGACGTGGACCGGCTGGCTAATCGTTACGAAACTTTTATGGAAGAATTCTCCAATATCCTACAGCGCCAGTCCTACAGCCTGCGCAAGAGCCATTCTGATGCCGCCGCCCGTGCGGCGGCCCAGGGTTGAACTATGGCCCGACGCAGCTCGCACAGCCGTCTGAAGGCGGAAATCAACATCGTACCCTACATTGATGTCATGTTGGTGCTACTTGTGATCTTCATGGTCACTGCGCCGCTGCTGAATCAGGGGGTTGAGGTGGACCTGCCGCAGGCCCCGGCGGAGCCGCTCAATACCCAGAATCAGGAAAGTGAAGTGGTGGTCATGTCGGTGCAGAAGGACGGCGCCTGCCATTTGAATATTGGCTCGGCGCAGGCCCAATCAGTGCATTGTAAGACGCTGGAGCCGCGCTACGGAGAAATTCAGCAACACCTGAATCGCAGGCCACAACCGCCGGTGCTAGTTCGCGCTGATCGTGAAGTGCGCTATGAACAAGTGATCGAGGCGATGGCGGCCCTGCAAGGGGTGGGCGCGGTTAAGGTTGGCTTGTCTACCGCGCCGCCGGATTTGCCGCCGAGCGGCCGGTAACTCGCAGCAATGCCCCCGGAACGCGGCGCACGACAGCAGGATCTGATCGCAACGGTTTCCACTATCGTCGTGCATGCTTGTGTTGGAGTGTTTCTGCTGTTGAATCTGAGCTTGTCTGATACGTCGCTGCCAGAACCTGCCGAAGCTGAAGCGATTCCGGCTGAAGTAGTGGACGAAATGGCGATCCGGGAAGAGCTGGAGCAATTAGCTGAACAGGAACGCCAGCGTCAACGAACGGAAGCCGAACGGCAGGCGCAACTGGTGCAAGCAGCGCGTGAAGCTGAGGAGCGTCGGCAAGCGGAAATCCAGCGCCAACGGGAACAGGAAGCCCAACGCAAGGCTGAACAGGCGCAGCGTGAAGCAGAAATCCGCCGCGAAGCCGAGGCTGAGAAGCGAAAAGCGGCTGAACAGGAGCGCCGCGAAGCCGAGGCTGAGAAGCGAAAAGCGGTTGAGCAGGAGCGCCGGCAAGCTGAGGAACGCCGCAAGGTTGAAGAACAGCAACGGGCCGAGGAGCGCCGTAGAGTTGCTGCGGAAGCTCGCCGTGAAGCTGAAGAGCAGCGCAAGATTGAAGAACGCCAAAAAAGTGCCGAAGAAGCCAAGCGCCAGGCGGCGGCTCGTCAGGCTGAAGAAACTCAGAAAATCAGCGAGCGTCGTAAAGCCGAGATTGAAGCCAGGCGTCAGGCAGCGGCTCAAGAGAAACGTCAGGAAGAAGCCAAGCGCAAAGCTGCCGCTGAGGCGAAACGCCAAGCTGAAATCGAAGCCGCAGCAGAAACCAAGCGTAAGGCTGCTGCTGAGGCGAAGCGCCAGGCTGAAGTCGAAGCCGCAGCAGAAACCAAGCGTAAGGC
>JBAQIQ010000097.1:0-8556 GCA_049288935.1 Candidatus Competibacteraceae bacterium | reverse complement strand
TTGTTCTGCTGCTCCAGATCACGAATTGCCTGTTCCTGGCGAGCCTGCTCCGCCGCCTGACGCTCGCGGGCCATTTTTTCGGACAACGCATTGATCCGAGCGATTTCAGCGTCAGCATCCGCATTGGGTGGATTAAGAGGGGGAGAAGGAGCGATATCCAGCGCCTGCGCGCTCGCTGCATCCTCGGGTTTATTCTGACTGTAATGCACCCGTCCGCTGGCATCAGTCCATTTATAGACCTGCTGGGCTTGCGCGATACCGCCCAGCGCCACGGACACTGCTAGCAGGGGAAACAGCCGCTGAAGGTTCATGCTAAAATCGCCTGTTTATTTCAGCTACGCTTTAAAGGAAAGCCCTTGGATATCCTACTAATTATTAAGGCATTGATTTTGGGTTTAGTGGAAGCGGCCTCGGAATTCCTGCCGATTTCCAGCACAGGCCATTTGATTATTGTAGGAGATTTTCTGAATTTTACCGGGCCACGTGCTGAAGCCTTTCAAATTTTCATCCAGCTTGGCGCTATTTTAGCGGTAGTCTGGATTTATCGGGAACGGTTGCTCGGCATCGTCTTGAATCTGGATCGGGACCGCAAGGCGCAACGACTGGTGCTCAACTTGGCGATTGCCTTCATTCCCGCTGCGATCCTGGGCTTATTATTCCACCGACATATCACTCACTACCTGTTCAACCCGGTCACAGTCGCCGGAGCGCTGGTCGTGGGCGGCATCGCTATTTTACTGATCGAACGCTATGCGCGAACTGGCCGGGTGCAGGCGGTGGATGAGATGAACTGGAAAGACGCGCTGGTCGTGGGTATTGCGCAGAGCGTGGCGCTGTTTCCTGGCGTATCGCGTTCCGGGGCAACGATCATGGGCGGGATGTTAAGCGGCATGTCGCGATTCGCCGCCACCGAGTTTTCCTTTTTTCTGGCGATTCCCACCATGGTTGCCGCGTCCTTTTACAGCCTGTACAAGGAATGGCATCTGCTGACTGTCGAGGACATCCCGATATTTGCCGTCGGCTTCGTGGCCGCTTTCCTGGGCGGTTTGGCTGTCGTGCGCTTTCTACTGGCCTACGTCGGTCAACACAGTTTCGCGCCCTTTGCCTGGTACCGGATCGCCTTCGGTGGATTGTTGCTGGCGTATTTCCACTACCACCCATGGGTTAGCGCCGCAGGATAAAACAGCGCTATTCGGTACCCCCTTTGGAAAGGGGGTTAGGGGAATTGAGTGAGGACTACCGCTTCCGCACAGGCGGCAAATCCGTGCAGACGCCTTCAAACACTTCCGCTGCCATACCAATCGATTCACCCAGAGTCGGATGAGGATGGATGGTCTTGCCGATGTCTACCGGATCACAACCCATCTCAATCGCCAGCGCGATTTCCCCAATCAAATCGCCGGCGTGAGTGCCCACGATGCCGCCGCCGACCACCCGATGGGTGTCCTCGTCAAAAATCAACTTGGTAAATCCCTCGTCGCGACCGTTGGCGATGGCGCGACCAGAAGCGGCCCAGGGAAAGCGACTGACCCCGACCTTACGACCCTGCTGCTTCGCCTCAATCTCGGTCAAGCCCACCCAGGCGACTTCGGGATCGGTATAGGCCACACCGGGAATGACGCGGGCGTCAAAGAAACGCTTTTGACCGGCGGCAACTTCAGCGGCGACATGCGCCTCATGCACTGCCTTGTGCGCCAGCATCGGCTGACCGACGATATCACCGATGGCGAAGATGTGCGGGACGTTGGTGCGCATTTGCTGATCGACCGGGATGAACCCTCGATCCGTCACGGTAATCCCGGCCTTTTCCGCACCGATCTTGTTACCGTTCGGGTTGCGTCCCACCGATTGCAGGATCAGGTCGTAACATTGTGGCTCAGCAGGCGCGTTTTCGCCCGCGAAGGTTACGAATAAGCCCTCGGGTTTGGCCTCGACCGCAACGGTTTTGGTCTTGAGCATGACTTTGTCAAAGCGCCGGGCATTGTGCTTCTCCCAAACCTTGACCAGATCGCGGTCCGGCCCCTGCATCAAGCCATCCAGCATTTCCACCACCTCGATACGCGCCCCCAGCGTCGAGTAGACCGTCGCCATTTCCAGGCCGATGATGCCACCCCCTAATACCAGCATCCGCTTTGGAATGGCAGGCAATTCCAATGCTCCAGTAGAATCGATGATGCGTGGATCGTCGGGGATGAAGGGCAGATGCACCGCAGCGCTGCCGGCGGCAATGATGCATTTCTGGAAGTGAATCACCTGTTTTTCACCGGTTTTGTCCTGCGCCGCGCCCGTCGTCAGTTCGACTTCCAGATCATTCGGGCTGACAAAGTGACCATAACCGCGCACGGTGTCCACTTTACGGGCTTTAGCCATACCGGCCAGCCCTCCAGTGAGCTTGTTCACCACTTTGTTCTTGTGAGCGCGCAATTTGTCGAGATCGACAATCGGTGCGTTGAAGGACACCCCGAGTTCGGCGAAATGAGTGGCTTCGTCCATGACAGCCGCAACATGCAGCAACGCCTTGGAGGGAATGCAGCCGACGTTCAGGCACACACCGCCGAGGGTGGGATAGCGCTCCACCAGCACGGTCTTCATGCCGAGATCGGCAGCGCGGAACGCAGCGGAGTAACCACCGGGGCCGGCACCGAGCACCAGCATTTCGCATTCGATAGTTGCGGCAATCGTTGGATTCATCGTGGGATCTCAGGGCTGGGGGTAAGGGGGTCGGCGTAAACCTGCTAGAATTCGCTTGAAGTATAGTGCGCTTTATCAGCGTGCAAGCTCACAAATAGACTTCACGGATTCCGCTGAACACCAAGTAGCGCTGCATCTGCGCTACGCCAAACTGATGGTAGCCACTGATTGAATTTGGTGGCCAGGGTCGGAGTCGAACCAACGAAACTCAAAAATTGTCTTAAATATTAATTTGATGACTTATATTTAATTATGCCCGCCCGCCCAAAAACGGCTCCAAAGACTCCGCCGCCCACCTCGGCTTCGAGGCCAAGCTCTGGCTCGCTGCGGATAAGCTGCGCAACAACATGGACGCGGCGGAATACAAGCACGTCGTCCTCGGTCTCATCTTCCTCAAATACATCTCTGACACCTTCGAGGAACACCGCGCCAAGCTCCTCGCCGGAAAGGGCGACTACGCCGGGGCCGATCCCGAAGACCCGGACGAATACAAGGCCGAGAACGTCTTCTAGGTGCCCGCCGATGCCCGCTGGTCCCACCTCCAGGCCAGCGCCAAGCAGCCCGCCATCGGCAAGACCGTGGACGATGCCATGGTCGCCATCGAGCGCGACAATCCGCGCTTCAAAGGCGTCCTGCCCAAGGACTACGCCCGCCCCGGCCTCGACAAACACCGCCTCGACGAACTCATCGACCTCATCGCCACCATCAGCCTCACCGCCGCCAGCGAGGGCGAGAAGACCCACCGCTCCGTCGATCTGCTCGGCCGCGTGTATGAGTATTTCCTCACCCGCTTCGCCAGCGCCGAGGGCAAGAACGGCGGTCAATTCTACACCCCGTCCTGCGTCGTGCGCTGCCTCGTCGAGATGCTCGCCCCCTACAAAGGCCGCATCTACTTCATCCACCACCTCGCCCTGCAGGGCATGGCCGGCTTCGTCCTCGCCAATGGCAGCATGTCCTCCAACCAGTCCGGCGAAGGCGACATCCGCCGCGCCCTCATCGAAGCCGACCTCGTGGACTGCATGGTCGCGCTCCCCGGCCAGCTCTTCTACAGCACGCAGATTCCCGTCTGCCTCTGGTTCCTTGCGAAAAGCAAAAACGCCGACGCCAAACGCGGCTTCCGCGACCGCCGCAAACAAACCCTCTTCATCGACGCCCGCAAACTCGGCGCCCTCATCGACCGCGTCCATCGCGAGCTGACCGACGCCGACCTGGAGAAAATCACCTCCACCTACCACGCCTGGCGGGGAGACGGTGCAGCAAACGCAAAGACGCAAAGGCACGAAGGCGCAAAAAGGACCATGAAGGGCGAAACCAAAGAAGCTCTTGGCGTCTCTGCGTCGTTGCGCCTTGGCGTTTATTCTGACGTCCCCGGCTTCTGCAAATCCGCCACCACCGCCGAAATCGCCGCGCACGGCCACGTGCTCACGCCCGGCCGCTACGTCGGTGCCGAGGAAGCCGAAGACGACGGCGACCCCTTCGAGGAAAAGATGCCACGCCTCGTCGCCGAACTGCACGCCCAGTTCACCGAGTCCGCGAAACTGGAGCAGGCTATCAAAGCAAACCTGAGGGGGCTGGGTTATGGCGGGTGAATGGCGCGACATCACGCTTGGCGATTTCGTGGCTCTCCAACGAGGGCATGACCTCACCGAACCGGAACGTCGTCTCGGGCGCGTTCCCGTCATGGGCTCTGCTGGGCAAAACGGCTTTCACGACACCGCCCTCGCCAAAGGACCGGGCATCGTGATTGGCCGAAGCGGGGCATCATTTGGTCAGGTGCATTTCTCGAAAGAGGATTTCTGGCCGCACAACACCAGCCTCTACGTCACCGACTTCAAAGGCAACGACCCGCTCTTTGCTTTCTACTTTCTCAAGGCACTCGATTTCGACCGGTTCAACTCAGGCAGCGCGCAGCCTTCATTGAATCGCAACTTCATTTATCCAATTCCGATTCGTGTGCCGAAACCAGCCGAGCAAAAAGCCATCGCGGCGGTGCTTGGGGCGCTGGACGACAAGATCGAGTTGAACCGGCGGATGAACGCGACGCTGGAGGCGATGGCGCGGGCGCTGTTCCAGAGCTGGTTCGTGGATTTCGACCCCGTCCGCGCCAAACTCGACGGCCGCCCCCCGCCGCCCTCGACCCCGCCACCGCCGCCCTCTTCCCCGAGCACTTGGAAGACTCCCCGCTCGGACACATTCCGAAAGGATGGAAAGCGGGAACCGTCGTCGAAGGCTTCAATCTCATGATGGGACAATCGCCGCCCGGCGATACCTACAACGAAGAAGGTAACGGACTGCCGTTTTACCAAGGAAGAACCGACTTCGGTTTCCGCTTCCCGACTCGCCGCATCTACTGCACTGCGCCGACACGCTACGCCAAGCCCGGCGACACGCTCGTCAGCGTCCGTGCCCCCGTTGGCGACATCAACATGGCGAACGAGGAATGCTGTATCGGGCGCGGCGTCGCCGCGGTTCGCCACAAGTCCGGCGCGACTTCGTTCACCTACCACTCGATGGCGAACCTCTATCCCGACTTCGCCCGATTCGAGGCCGAGGGAACTGTTTTCGGGTCCATCAACAAAGACAGCTTCGAGAAACTCCGCTTCGTCATTCCAACAGACGAGATCGTTGCCGCCTACGAACGCCAAGCCGGCCCACTCGACGAACAAATCCGCACCCTCGCCACCCTGCGCGACACGCTGCTGCCGAAGCTGCTGAGCGGCGAGTTAACTGAGTTGGGTGCGCAAACTTATCCTGCGTTGCCCTTGCCCAACCGGCGAGGTGCTAGATTGGGACCATGAAGAAGGGGATGGTTTGATCAAAACCTACATCTGGATCGAGAAGCACGACTTTGTCGTGATCCTCAAGAAGCTGCCCGATGGTCAGCGGCGGCTGATTACCTCGTATCATCTCGATGGTAACCATCAGAGGCGCAAGATGCGGAAAAAGTGGGAAAACCGGCTGCCACGACCGGTAGAAAACAGAAGGCCCCCGCAGAGCGGAGGCCCAACTCCTTCCACCGTGGGTGGATGAGATGTCGTATTTATATCTCATAGCCCGCACCGTGTAAACAACGATTTTTATGTCCACGCTGAACGAATCCATCGTCGAAGACGCCGCCCTCGAATGGTTCGGGGAACTCGGCTATGCGGTCAGGCACGGGCCGCATCTCGCGCCCGGTGAACCGGCGGCGGAACGGGATTCGTTTTCTGAGGTGGTGCTGGTGGGGCGCTTGCGCGAGGCCATCCGGCGGCTGAAAACCCGGCCATTCCCGAGGAGGCGCGGGAAGAGGCATTGCGCAAGGTGCTGCGGGTGGGGACGCCGTCGCTCACGCAGACGAACCGCGCCTTTCACCGGATGCTGCGGGATGTTATCTTCAAATTCCAACCCGCTTCTTTCTACTAATCATGGCAACGACACCGCAACAAATTGACCTCTGGCGTTCCGTCAGCTCGGAACATCAGCGTTTGGAGTTCAAGGAAGCCAAGAGCCAGTTCGATAACCGGAAGCTCTACGAATACTGCGTGGCTCTGGCAAACGAGGGCGGTGGGCATCTATTGCTCGGGGTGTCGGACAAACCGCCGCGTCTCGTGGTGGGCACGGCGGCTTTCAATGATCCGGTGGCAATGGCGGAGAAGCTCTTTGGTGCGGTGGGCTTCCGGGTGGACATTGAGGCGGTGACGCATCCTGACGGGCGGGTGCTGGTGTTTCATATCCCGTCCCGGCCACGGGGCACGGCCTATCATCTGGATGGGAAGTATCTCATGCGGGCAGGCGAGGCGCTGGTGCCTATGTCGGAGGATCAATTGCGACGCATCTTCGCTGAAGGTGGGCCGGACTGGGTGGAGGAGCACACCAAACAGGATTTGGATGGACAGGAAGTGGTGGAACTGCTGGACACGCAGGCGTTCTTTGAGCTGCTGAAGCTGCCCTATCCCACGGATCGGACAGGTGTGCTGGACCGGCTGGTGAGCGAGCGCTTGGTTGATGCCACAGGCGGGAGTTTCGCCATCCGCCGGATTGGTGCGCTGCTGCTGGCAAAGAAGCTGACGGACTTCGATGATTTGGCACGAAAAGCACCGCGTGTGGTGGTGTATAACGGAACCTCGAAGCTGGACACCAAGCTGGACCAAACTGGTGCGAAAGGATTTGCTGTGGGATTTCAAGGCTTAATGCGGTTCATCATGGGCCAACTGCCGCAGAATGAAGTGATCGAGGATGCCATTCGTAAAGAGGTGAAGCTGGTGCCTGAGGTGGCGATCCGCGAAGTGGTGGCCAATGCCCTGATCCATCAGGATCTTTCGATGACCGGTGCTTCGATGATGGTGGAAATCTACACGAACCGGGTCGAAATCTCGAATCCCGGGGAACCCTTGGTGCCGGTGGACCGGTTCATTGACGGCTACCAGTCCCGCAATGAGCGGGTGGCCGATCTGATGCGCCGGATGCACATCTGCGAAGAAAAGAGCAGCGGAATCGACCGGGTGGTGCAGACGGCGGAGGTCTATCAACTGCCCGCTCCAGCATTTCGGGTCGGTCTGCGGCGCACGATCGTGACCATCTTCGGCCTGAGACCTTTTGAGGAAATGGATCGTGATGACCGGATGCGTGCCTGTTACCAACACTGCACCCTCAAATGGGTGATGTCAGAGCGGATGACCAATCAAACCCTGCGTGAACGCTTCCATCTGCCCGAGTCCAAGGTGGCTAGCATTTCTCAGGTCATCTCGGCAACTCTGGAAGCCAAGCTGATTAAACTAGACGAAAAGGCAGGCGGCTCCCGAAAATTCGCCCGTTACCTGCCTTTCTGGGCCTGATCTTATTCAATCGCAACCCTCATGAGCCCTCCCCGAAGCGCTGGAAGCCCTGTAAAATCAATTGTTTGCTTATTTAAGCCCATTTTATGAGCCTCAACGAATCCATCGTCGAAGACGCCGCCCTCGAATGGTTCGGGGAACTCGGCTATGCGGTCAGGCACGGGCCGCATCTCGCGCCCGGTGAACCGGCGGCGGAGCGGGATTCGTTTTCTGAGGTGCTGCTGGTCGGGCGCTTGCGCGAGGCCCTCCGGCGGCTGAACCCGGCCATCCCCGAGGAGGCGCGGGAGGAAGCGTTGCGCAAGGTGCTGCGGGTGGGGACGCCTTCGCTCACGCAGACGAACCGCGCCTTTCACAAGATGCTGCGCGATGGCGTGCCGGTGGAGTATCCCCGGCCCGATGGCAGCATCGCGGGCGATCATGTTCGGCTGGTGGATTTCAACGATGTTCGGGCGAACGACTGGCTGGCTGGCGGTGAACCAGTTCACCGTGATCGAGGGGCAGCACAACCGGCGACCGGACATCGTGGTCTTCGTCAACGGGCTGCCGCTCGGCCTGATCGAGCTGAAGAACGCGGCGGATGAGGACGCGACGATCTGGAGCGCCTACGCGCAACTGCAAACCTACAAGGCCGAGATTGCCTCGCTGCTGCATTACAACGCGGCGCTGGTGGTGAGCGACGGCTTGCAGGCGCGCATGGGTTCCGTGACGGCGAATCAGGAGTGGTTCAAGGTCTGGCGCACGATTGATGGCGAGGGCGACGCGCCGAAGACGGCGCTGGAGCTGGAGGTGCTGGTGCGCGGGGTGTTCGAGCGGCAGCGGTTCCTCGACCTACTGCACCATTTCATCGTCTTCGAGGAAGACCCGGACTCGGGCGCGCTGCACAAGATCATCGCGGGCTACCATCAGTTCCACGCAGTGAATGCGGCGGTGGAGGAAACGGTGCGCGCCAGCGGCATGATGGATGCGGGCCGCGCGAAGGACGATACGGGTACCTACTGGGCCGGCCGGATGCACGGCGGCAAACCGGGCGACCGTCGCACGGGCGTGGTCT
>JBAQIQ010000096.1:0-11003 GCA_049288935.1 Candidatus Competibacteraceae bacterium | reverse complement strand
CAATAATGTCTTCTAAAGTTGACATGGCGGCTTCTCCTTGCATGATCTTTTCGATCATCACTATTCTTTAAGGGTTAGACAAATCATGTAGTTGAAAATTCCACAACCGGCAAAGGAACGCTATATTAGTAAACGTACCGGTAGCAAGTATACTTAATAAAACTTGGTTGATATGATTTTGAGGTTTACGACACTCTTTATCAGTTAGTAGTAACAAAAATCTTCTTAATGTGTAATCAAAAAGTAGATGTGATCCATTAGAATCTAATAACCAACCTAGAAAGCATGAATGCCATCCATAGTGTGTACGCCCAACAATTTTGAAAAAGTTTGGTTCACTTAGAGTATTTTCAAATTTGATAAACTCCGGTTCTGAGATTAGCCCTAAAAGTCTTTCTATAAAGCTTTGACGTTTTTCAGTTTTCTTTATCATGGATTCAAATACTGAAATTGCTATCTAATTTTTTATTTTTTTGCGAACATGAATAAGAAAAAATCTAAGTTTATAACTTCCCTGTTTAGGTTTAAAAATTTAGCCCATATTATTAATCATTGCTTTTAATATTATCTTCATCGATTTCATCTTGATCATCTATTAGGTCATTGATGGTTGAAACAATTGCATCATACCATGGAATATAGTCACCAAGCCTATCTGCAACCATTTTTATTTTATCAGCATTCAAATCTCGTGATAATTCATCATTTGCAACATTCTGCAAATCTTCAACATTGATAGAATAAACTATCCGTTGACTATTTGTTACTTCTAATTTATTTTTCATAATTAATTCCTCTAATTGGAGGTCAATTTGATTACTGAAACCTTCTCATTGAGAGAAGAAAGAATAATTTTCTTAGAGTGACTGGCGTACCTTGGATCAAAAGAATTTGCACTTATACCGCTTGGACAAATAACCTGGTTAGATCTCCTCGTAAACTCAGGCGATTTCCAGTAAAAGCCATGTATGCCCAAAAATAAGTATTGAAAGATAACAACCTAAAACTAAGCAGCTTTTTTCTGAACTTGTGAAACTAACATACTTTCAATACTCAAGTGATAATCAATATCAGACCACTCGATACCTGTACCCTGACAAATAAATTGATAGTTTTTTAATTGAAGTAGCGAAGCATCTTGTAATTCTTTATACCAAAATATAGGGGTTGAAATAACCCGACCATCTTCAAGTTCTACATGAAGATAACGATCATCAAAGTGAACATCTTTACCCTTAACTAAAGTATTCATCCCATTTCCTCTCAAAGTTATTTTTGTTTGCTTGGACTATAGATAATGCTTTCTTCAAATCTTTAGGTCTCATGTGATTGTTAACAACACGAAGCGCTGTCAATTCAATTTTGGCAAATCCACTCGCGTTTTCAACATGAATGTGTTTGGGTTCATGCTCATTTGCATAAAAAAAGAATTTGAACCCTTCTTGAAGTAGCAGCGTTGGCATAGCAAATTCCAGCCCTCACCCCAACCCCTCTCCCACCGGGAGAGGGGAGTTCTACTTAACGCATCACGCCGCTAGCTTCACCGTATCCGCGACTTCCTGATACTCCGCTACCTGATTGAAATTCAGATAACGGTAGATCTCCGCGCCCTTGGTAGTGATCTCGCCCATGTACTTCATGTACTCGTCAAAGGTCGGGATTTTGCCCAGCAGCGCGCAGACCGCCGCCAGTTCCGCTGAACTCAGGTACACATTCGCGCCCTTGCCCAGCCGGTTGGGGAAGTTGCGGGTCGAGGTGGACACCACAGTCGCGTTATCCGCCACTCGCGCCTGGTTACCCATGCACAGCGAACAGCCGGGCATTTCCATCCGTGCGCCCGCCGCGCCGTAAATGGCGTAGTAACCTTCCTCGCTGAGTTGGTGGGCGTCCATCTTGGTCGGCGGGGAAATCCATAGCCGGGTCGGAATATTCGCCTGACCGCTCAGCACCTTGCCCGCGGCGCGGTAGTGACCGATGTTGGTCATGCACGAGCCGATGAACACCTCGTCGATCTTGTCGCCGGCCACGTCCGCCAGTGTCTTGACATCGTCGGGATCGTTCGGGCAGGCCAGCAGCGGTTCTTTAATCGCGCTGATGTCGATGTCGATCACTGTTGCATACTCGGCGTCGGCATCCGGCTCCATCAGGGTCGGATTCGCCAGCCACTCCTCCATGCCCCTGATGCGCCGCTCCAGGGTCTTGGGGTCCGCATAGTCGTTGGCGATCATCCACTTGAGCAGGGTGATATTGCTGTTCAGATACTCAATGATCGGTTCCTTGTTCAGCCGCACCGTGCAACCGGCGGCGGAACGTTCGGCGGAAGCGTCGGATAACTCGAAAGCTTGCTCCACCTTCAAATCCGGCAGGCCTTCGATTTCCAGAATGCGCCCGGAGAAGATGTTTTTCTTGCCTTCCTTCGCCACGGTCAGCAGGCCGGACTGAAGCGCCGCATAGGGAATGGCGTTGACCAGGTCGCGCAGGGTGACGCCCGGTTGCAATTGACCCTTGAAGCGCACCAGCACCGATTCCGGCATATCCAGCGGCATGGAGCCGGTCGCGGCGGCGAATGCCACCAGACCCGAACCGGCAGGGAAGCTGATGCCGATGGGGAAACGGGTGTGCGAGTCGCCGCCAGTGCCGACCGTGTCGGGCAACAACATCCGGTTCAGCCAGCTATGAATGATGCCGTCGCCGGGCCGCAGCGCCACGCCGCCACGACTGGAAATGAAATCGGGCAGGGTGTGATGCGTCTGCACATCAACCGGCTTAGGATAGGCGGCGGTGTGGCAGAACGACTGCATGACCAGATCGGCGGAGAAGCCCAGGCAGGCCAGATCCTTCAGTTCATCACGGGTCATCGGGCCGGTGGTGTCCTGAGAGCCGACCGTGGTCATCTTCGGCTCGCAGTAGATACCGGGGCGGACGCCCGCGACGCCACAGGCCTTGCCGACCATCTTCTGCGCCAGGGTGAAGCCTTTGCCGGAATCGGTGGTGGGAACCGGGCGTTTGAATACAGTGGATGGGGTCAAACCCTGGACTTCCCGCGCCCAGTCAGTCAGGCCACGACCGATAATCAGATTGATGCGCCCGCCCGCCTGCACTTCGTCGAGCAGTACGTCGGATTTGAAGCTGAACCGGCTCAGTTCGGCGCCGCTGTCATGGTTTTTGACGACGCCCTGATAGGGGTAGATGTCGATGGCATCGCCCATGTTCATCTTCGTCACGTCGCAATCGGTGATCGGCAACGCGCCGGCGTCTTCCTGAGTGTTGAAGAAAATCGGCGCAATCTTGCCGCCTAGGCAGTAGCCGCCGTAGCGCTTGTTGGGGACATAGGGGATGTCCTCGCCGGTCCACCACAGCACTGAATTGGTGGCGGATTTGCGGCTGGAGCCGGTGCCGACCACGTCGCCGACGTAGGCCACGGGATAGCCCTTTTTCTTCAGTGACTCGATCAGCTTCAGCGGGCCGATTTTGCCCGATTCATCGGGTTCAATACCGGGGCGGGCCATTTTCAACATGGCCAGGCCGTGCAGCGGAATGTCCGGGCGGCTCCAGGCATCCTGGGCGGGGGACAGGTCGTCAGTGTTGGTTTCGCCGGGGACTTTGAAGACAGTGACGGTCACTTTTTCCGGCACTTTGGGCCGGCTGGTGAACCATTCCGCTTCGGCCCAGGATTGCATGATTTGTTGAGCGTGGGCATTGCCGGCGTCGGCTTTCTCCTTGACGCCGTGCTTGTAATCGAACATCAGTAAGGTGTGTGATAACGCCTTGGCAGCGGCGGGCGCACATTCGGGGGCGTCGAGCAGGTCGATGAGTGACTGAATATTATAGCCGCCGAGCATGGTGCCCAGCAGTTCCGTGGCGTGCACTCGGGAGATCAGCGGAGATTGGGCCTCGCCCTTGGCGACGGCGGTCAGGAAAGCCGCCTTGACGTAGGCCGCCTGGTCCACACCAGCGGGGACTCGGTGGGTGATCAAATCAACCAGGAATGCTTCCTCGCCCTTGGGCGGGTTTTTGAGCAGTTCGACCAGGTCAGCGGTCTGTTGCGCAGTCAGCGGCAGCGCGGGAATGCCCATAGCGGCACGTTCGGCGGCTTGTTGGCGATAGGTTTCGAGCACGGAGAAAACCCCTTTGATAGTGTGGTGGTGTGGTTGCGGTGGATTCCCGCGACGCGGGGAAAATCAATGGGAAATTATACGGGCAACCGGGCGTAACAGGGTAATTTCCGGGCCGACGCCGGGTCATCGCGCGATGTAGCGGGCAACCAGCATGAGCGACGACGGTTGACTGGGTTGGGCGAGTGCGCCGGTCAGCATGGAGGCACAATCCATGCTCCCTCGCCCCACGCCGAGCGGCTCAGCACAACGTCAATAGAAAAGAAGCCTCACTGCTCCTTAGCATCACGCGGCTTCAACTTCAAACCCCACGATATTACGACTGTTTCGGCTGAACTCCACCCCAATCAGGGTGATTGGCCAACCTTCGCTGCGATATTTCTCTGCATAACCTTTGGCTTTAATCTGTTCCAACGCTGAACTATCGGATATCAATTCCACTACCTTAAATTCAAAAATGTAAAGGTGCTGATTAAATCGCACCGCCATGTCTATCCGTCCATGGTTCGTGGCGTCTTCCACTACAATCTCCAGCCCCAGCGCTGCAAAATAGCTGTAAAAAATGCTGGCGTAGTAACCTTCGTATCGAGCCATCGGATTATTCCGATACCAGTCATGCGGAATGCTGGCATAGAAAGAATGGAATAAATCACGCAAGGCGGGCAAATTATTCGCCATCAACAGTTCCTGCAAGCGCCAGCGATTTTCAAAAGCCCGGCGCGCATCGCCACTGTAAGCCGCTAACAAACTGCTGTTCAAACTGGATTCCACCTCACGATTCGGGTAGCCCAGGGTATAAATCCAATGCCCAAACATCGGTTGTTGCGCCTGATGAATCGTCAAATAGCCCGTTTGAAACAGCAGCGCTTCGGGAGAAATATAATCCACATCAAACGCGGAAATTAGCTCCAGATCGGTGCGTAGCTGCGACAAATCCGGAGTAAAAAAGCCCCGCTCCAACATAAAATTGACCAAAAAAGTCGGGGTACCCGTCTCAAACCAATAGGGCCGAAAATCCCGGTTCTTAAACAGTAGCAGTACATCGTAAGGGTTATAAACACTCTCTCCCAGCCAGTTATAACCGTTGTACCACTGACGAATCCGCTTGCGATCCAAACCTGGCAACTCAGGCGCAAACACAGTATCCACATCCGCCTCGGTATAACCGCAAATGCTGGAATATTCAGCTACCAGTGTCAGATCATAAAGATTATTCAAGCCACTGAACAAACTGACCTTGGAAAATTTGGAAACGCCAGTCAATAAAACAAAATGGATGTAGGCATCCAGTTCCTTGATCACTGAATAGATATTTCTCAGGCCATCGCGCATCGCCAGCGCTGTTTGACGGTCAGTCAGATTATCAAGGATCGGCTTATCATACTCATCAACCAAAATCACCACGGGCTGGCCATACTTTTTTTGAGTCGAGCGGATCAAATCAGCAAAATGACCAGAAATGCTGTGGCGCCCCAAGGCCATATCTAATCGCTGCTGGTTTTCACCCAGGATTTCTTCAATTTTTTCATCCAGCTCTATTCGGCTTTTTAACAATCCACTGCCAAAACTAATGCGCAGCACCGGATATTGAACCGACCAGTCCCAGCGGTCATGGATATAGAGACCGCGAAACAGCGATTCATTGCCTTCGAATAGTTCTTTAAGCGTATCCAGAAACAGGCTTTTGCCGAAGCGACGCGGGCGAGAGAGAAAATAATAACCGCCGATTCGCGCCAAATCCAAAGCCACCGCAGTTTTATCCACGTAATAGTAATCACCCTCGCGAATCTTGGCGAAGGTCTGGATACCTATCGGCAGATTGCGGCGAACTGGCGCGTTCATTTTCAGATCTCCGTAGCAGCCTATTTCTATTGACGATTATACTGGATATAACGACTCAACCCTTCCCGCTGGTCATCAAGCCCACTATGCGCCTTTCCCTCAGCCCTACTCCACTCCTGCTGCGCTGGCTCACCGCCTGGACCTTGTTCGGCCTGATTCCCGCCTTCCGGCCTGCATTCACCGGCTATTGGCTACTGGCCGGCGGTCTGCTGCTCATCATCACCGTCCGGGATGCCTGCAACTGCCCTCTTCGCTCCCCGCTGCGGGTCGAGCGCCGGTTACCGCCGGCCCTGCCGCTGGGCGCATGGCAACCCGTCCGGCTGCGCTTCAACAACCCCTCGAATCAAACCGTTACCCTGACCGTATTCGACCACTACCCCACGGCTGCCGCCGACTGCGCCGACTTGCCACAACAAATCACCGTGGACGCCAGCGGCTGGGCCGAATTGACTTACCGCTTGCGTCCCGTCGTGCGTGGCGAGTGGACGTTCGCGCCCGTGCAAATCTGGCGGGCGTCGCCGCAAGGGCTGTGGCAATGGGATGACCGATGGGGTGAACCCGCCATCGTGCGCGTGTATCCCGACTTCGCCGCCATTGCCCGTTATATTCGGCTGGCGTCCGAACAGCGCCAATCACTCATGGGCATTCACCAGCGACGACGACGCGGCGAAGGTCAAAATTTCCACCAGTTGCGCGAATACCGCATCGGCGACAGTTTGCGGCAGATGGACTGGAATGCCACGGCTCGCACCCGCAAACTGATTGCCCGCGAATATCAGGACGAACGCAATCAAACCGTGCTGTTCCTGCTGGACTGTGGCCGACGGATGCGCGCCCAGGATGACGATCTCAGCCACTTTGATCACGCCCTCAACGCCCTGATCCTGCTGGCCTACGTCGCACTGCGACAGGGTGACGCCGTCGGCGTGCAAAGCTTCGGCGGCGATCCGCGCTGGCTGGCCCCGCATCCAGGAACAGGGCGGTTGACCTCGTTGATCAACACAGTCTATGACCTGCAACCGACCCTTGAGCCGCCCGATTACGCCGAGATGGCGCAACTCACCCTGACCCGGCAACGCAAACGGGCGTTGCTTGTGCTGCTCACCAACCTGCGCGATGAAGACCAGGACGATCTGCGTCCGGCCATTGCGCTATTGAGCCGGCGGCATCTGGTGCTCATCGCCAATTTACGCGAACCGGTGCTGGACCAGTTGCTGACCCAGCCGATTGGCGACCTGCCCCAAGCCCAGCTTTACGCTACGACCTGCCACTATCTGTTGCAGCGCGAGCGGGTTCAGGAAGAGCTGCGCCATTTGGGTGGGATCGTCCTCGATGTGCCACCTCATCGCCTGCCCACCGCCATGGTCAACCAATATCTCGATCTTAAAAGCGGTGGAAAGCTTTGAAAAAACCCCGGCAATCCCCATATCATGAAATCATTGCATTCTTGCCGGGCGTCAAAATCACTATTGCGATGTGAACCCTTGATGCTCGCGCAAGGTCAATATTGACAGTTCCAAAACCCTGAGGAGGTTCTTCAACGATGATGCAGAGAAACGACCTACTGGCCAAAGCCCCGATCACGCTGGTCGCGGATGAAGCGCCGGCTACCAACAAGGTACTACGCAACACCTACCTGCTGTTGTCGATGACCCTGCTGTTCAGCGGCCTGACCGCCGGTGTCGCCATGGCTACGAACGCCGCACCGCTGCATTGGCTGATCACATTGGGCGGCTATTTCGGGCTGCTCTTCGTCGTTACCCGGCTGCGTGACAGCGCCTGGGGTTTGGCAGCGGTTTTCGCCCTGACCGGCTTCCTCGGCTACACTTTGGGGCCCATTCTAAACCTCTATCTGAGCCTGCCCAACGGCCCGGAAGTGGTCATGACCGCGTTGGGCGGCACTGGCGCCATTTTCCTGGCGCTGTCCGGTTACGCAGTGGTCAGCCGTAAGGACTTCAGCTTCATGGGCGGGTTCCTGATGGTCGGCATCCTGGTCGCATTCCTGGCCAGCTTGGGCGGGGTGCTGTTCAATATTCCCATGTTGTCGCTGGCCGTATCGGGAATGTTCATCCTGCTGATGTCCGGCATGATCCTCTGGCAAACCAGCGAGATCATCCACGGCGGCGAGACCAACTACATCATGGCCACTGTCAGCCTGTACATCACGATCTTCAACTTATTCATCAGCCTGCTGCAAATCCTGGGCGTTATGTCCGGCGATGATTGATCTTGATCACAGCCTGAACCGTTGATTTGAGATCCAACCCCGCAACTGCGGGGTTTTTTAATGCAGTTTTTTTGATAAATGACGCTTGGCTGATCAAGCACCCTGCGGCATCTGTTTCGCTTTCGTGAATAAAAAAGGCCGGACAGAGTGTCCGGCCAAAAACCACCAAAGGAGGATGTGCGGCAGACTGAGGAGAAGCAACTGAAGGTCTACCACACAGAAGACATTTTAACAGAAAATTTAGAGCAAACCTACTAATTTTCGTTGTTTTTCGGCAAAAAACAACATTTTATTTAACAAACAACAGGTTATGTCTAAAAATTTTGCTGCACTGCCAGAAAATCATTTTTATCAAGGCAGGGCTGGCAATGGCGAGTCGTCAGAAAGCGCCAAAATCGCATCAATTAATCGATCCGGCTCGCGAACCCCACCATAAATCATCAGCATCCGCGCCTTGGCGATCAATTCGACCGGCGACAACGCTGCTTCTGGATCGCCCTTGGCATGGGTGCGCTGCACGGTCAACCGCTCGCCGCTACGCAGGGTCACGGTCACCGCGCTGCCCCAGGCTCGTGGGTAGGCTGATGCATAAGGTTCAGCCGCTTGCAACGTCACCCGTCCCCGCAAATCCGCCAGCTCAACCCGTGCAGCTTCGTTAAACGCTGCAAAATTTACATTTTCCCGGGTCAGCGCCGCCGCTACGCAGTGTTGGAGCGAAAACTTGGCTTCATAGTCACTTTGCGGCAGGGGGCGGTCGCAGACCTCCAAAGCGGTCGGATAAGTCTCCACCTCGATTGCTTCGACCGCACTTGCCGCGACCCGATGGCGCAGTTCATGGGCGGCGTCGATGGCCGGATGAGTATGCCGGCAGGACGGCCAAGGCTTGATCGAAGTTTGCAGCAACTGCCAAGGGGCGTCCGGGTCGCGGGTAACCGCCGTGGGATCAGCATCAGGACAGGTCGCGGTGAACCAGCCCTTGGCCCCTTCTAAAATGTTCGGCGGCCCAGTAAAGCCGAATCGCGCCAGATCAGCGGCCAGTACCCCGGCTTCCGCGGCCCGCCCGGCATGCAGATGCTTAGTCATCGTTCCGGCCTCCAGAAACTGCCAGAGTCCGGCGGATTGGGTTCCGGCATTACCCAAGGCATGAACCGTCGCCGCCGAGTCGAGCCGTAACAGCGCTGCGGTGGCCATGGCGGAACCATACGGGCCGCAAGTCGCAGTGTTATGCCAGATTCGATAATGGGACGGGCCAACCGCCATCCCTACCCGGGTGGTGGCTTCAAATCCCCACAACACGGCCTTCAACATGGCGTGACCGCGAATGCCCTCCCGCAAAGCCACGGTCCAGGCTGCCGGCACGACCACACAACCGGGATGCACCACCGAGGCCCGATGTAAATCATCAGTTTCCAGAATGTGGGTCAGCGCCCCCAGCAAAAAAGCGCTGCGTTCGGCATCGGTCGCTGCCGTCGCCCCGGCCCAGCGTTGCAAAATCTGGCCCGGCTCCGTAACCCGACCGGCCAAGGCATTGGCTAAGGCGTCCAGCGTCAACAAAGACGCCTGCTCCAGATCGGTAGGCGCGACTGGCTTGGCGGCAATCAGTTCAGTCAGTTGTTCGGTCAAGGTGAGTTTGAGCATGACTACGGGACTCCAGAGGGAAGAATTAAACAGTCGCCAGCATTCGCTCTCTCAAACGTGGGAGCGGCGTGCGGTGATCAGCTCATGTTGCGCCGCCCACTGGGCAATGTCTTCCCGTTTAATCGCGGCGGCCATCAGGTCGGGAAACAGATCAGGCGTGCAGGCGAAACTGGGGACATCCAGCAAGGCGAGTTGGGTCGCCAGGTCGCGATCGTAAGCCGGCGCGCCACTGTCCGACAGCGCCAGCAAGGCAATGAACTGGACGCCGCTCTGGACGAGCGTATTGGCGCGGCGCAGCAGATTTTCCGCCACACCGCCTTCAAACAGGTCGGAAATCAGTACCAGAATGGTGTTGGCCGGTTCCTGGATGAGGCTTTGGCAGTAGCCGACGGCGCGGTTGATGTCGGTGCCGCCGCCCAGTTGGGTGCCAAACAGCAACTCCACCGGGTCATCGAGATGGTCCGTCAAATCGACGACTGCCGTATCGAAAACCACCAGATGCGTTTTCACCGCCGGCAGCGAGGCCATGACTGCGCCGCAGATGCTGGAAAACACGATAGACGCCGCCATAGAGCCACTCTGGTCAATGCAGAGAATTACTTGTCGCTGGGTGCGCTGCCGCTTTCGGCCAAACCCGATGCGCGTTTCCGGCACAATCGTCTGGTAGTCGGATTGATAATGGCGCAGGTTAGCGCGGATGGTGCGCGGCCAGTCCATCTCGGCAAAGCGTGGGCGGCGATTGCGTTCCGCACGGTTCAAAGCGCCGGTCACCGCCGAACGCAACGGTTCCTGCAACCGGCGCATCAGTTCATCGACTACTTTCCGCACCACCAGCCGCGCCGTTTCCTTAGTGGATGCCGGCATCACGCCGCGCAAAGCCAACAGGTTCGCCACCAGATACACATCCGGCTCAATCGCTTCCAGCATCTCCGGCTCCAACAGCAGCCGGTTCAGCTTCAGCCGCTCCAGGGCGTCTTTTTGCATCACCCGCACGACGGTACTGGGAAAATACTGGCGAATATCACCCAGCCAGCGCGCTACCCCCGGCTGCGATGGCCCGGAACCGCCTTTCCGCTGACGGGTTTTGGTCAAATCATCGCTGCCTTCCGCGCCGGGTTCGTACAGCGATGCCAGCGCCCGGTCGATTGCGATGTCCGCGCCGAGCAGCGAGCAACCCGTGC
>JBAQIQ010000095.1:0-3712 GCA_049288935.1 Candidatus Competibacteraceae bacterium | reverse complement strand
CTGCTGCACCATGGCCTCTGTCACCAAGGTACAGTTCTTGCGCTTTAACGCGGGCCGCAGATGCGCGACGGCAGCACTGCAACGGCGTCCGTTCCGCGTGGTGCTGTCAAAACGGGCAAGACCTTCCGGCTTATAGCCGTTCAGGTCCTCAGAATAGCCATGATCCGATTGCCTGCCGGCCTCGAGAAACGCATCAAACAGTGGCGTCTCGAGCCGGCCTTTCGTGGTGTTGAGCGGCCCCGACCCTCCTCGCCAGTCATCAGCACCACGGTCACTGTTTTCGCCTGCCTTGAAGTAGGGCAAGCACTGGTCATAACTCCACTTCGGCAGGTTAAAATCACGTCCCCACCGATCGAAATCAAGGGGATGGCCGCGCATATAAACCATGGAGTTGATCGAGGAGGACCCGCCCACGACCTTGCCACGCGGCATTTCGATGCTGCGGTCGCTGGCTTGAGGCTCTTCTTCGGTCACATAATTCCAATTGAACCTCGGATCCTTGAATACTTTGTAGACAGCCGCCGGGATGTGAAGCATCAGATTGCGGTCCATCGGTCCGGCTTCAAGTACCAGAACAGAATGAGCGCCGTCCTCACTCAGCCGGTTCGCAAGGACGCATCCAGCGGAGCCCGCACCGACAATCACAAAGTCGTATTCCTTATCTGTCCTCATCACCAAGGCCGCCTCTGAATGCGTTTGGAGGCTTCGGGAGTGCCACCGTGAAACGACCCGAACCATTTGTCCCAAGGCATCTCGGCGGTGCCGTAGTTGCACTTGAAATGACGGGGGTGAAGCTGGTGAAAGAAGTTACCCAGATCGAAGCGATTTTTCTCTTTCACTTCCAGACCCTCATATCCGAAGTTCGTAGTCCCAGAACAATCGGATGCAATTTAGCGCTCTTTACAGAAAATATACGAGCTTGGACAATTCTCGTCATGAATAAGTCTTCCCAAGTTCCAAGATATCGAAAAACACCTTTTTGTCAACGGCGGAGCAAAAGTCGGCCATTGGGCGGCGCAAAAGTAGGCCACCTGGCGCCGCTAGCGGGGAACGCCGGGAGGGCGTAGCCCGACCAGAGTTTCCTGCTAGTGGCGTCGGCGATCTTACGGGTGAGCGTTGGCGGTTTTTCGTGCCCGGCTTTGGGCAAGGCGATAGCTGTCGCCATTCATCTCGAGGATACTGACGTGGTGGGTCAGACGGTCGAGGAGCGCGCCTGTGAGGCGCTCGGAGCCGAAGGTTTCGGTCCATTCGTCGAAGGGCAGATTACTGGTGATCAAGGTGGAGCCACGCTCGTAACGCTGCGAGATCAGCTCGAACAGCAACTCCGCCCCGGTCTTTGACAGCGGCACGAAGCCCAGCTCGTCGATGATGAGCAGCTTGTAGCCGGCCATCTGCTTCTGGAAGCGGAGCAATCGCCGCTCGTCGCGGGCCTCCATCATCTCGCTGACGAGCGCGGCCGCCGTGGTGAAGCCAACGGACAATCCCTTCTGGCAGGCCGCCAGGCCGAGACCGATCGCAACATGGGTCTTGCCCGTGCCGCTGGGGCCGAGCGCGATGACGTTCTCGCGCCTTTCGATCCATTCGCAGCGCGCCAGTTCCAGCACCAACATTCTGTTGAGCTTGGGGATGGCGGCGAAGTCGAAGCTGTCGAGGCTCTTGGCGGCCGGGAACTTCGCAGCCTTGATGCGGCGCTCGACCATCCTGCGTTCCCGGTCGATCAGTTCCAGTTCGACCAGCCTGGCAAGATAGCGAACATGATCCACGCCCTCGACCGCACATTGGCGGGCGAGCTTCTGGTGCTCGCGCAGGAAGGTCGGCAGCTTCAGGGCCTTCAGGTGATGAGCCAGCAGGAGTTCAGGAGCATCGCTGCTCATGCCGGTTGCTCCTCACGGTCCAGCAGGCGCATATAGGCCCTGGCCGATGTCTTCTCGACAGTGGCTCTGGGCAGATAGGGATAGATGTCGAGGTCCAGCCTAGGCGGCCTGCGCTCGGCCCGGCACAGGACGAGGTGCTTCACGGCATCGAAGCTGATGGCGCCCAGATGCAGCGCCTGCTTCACGGCCGCATGCAGATCAGCCAGATCGAAGCTTTCCAGCAGGCGCAGCACCTGCACATAGGCGCGTCGGCCCTGTTTGCCCATCCGTGCTTCCATGAGGCGGCGCATTGTCGTGAACGCCTCCGGCAGTTCCCAACCCTGCAAGGGTGCCGCCTGGTCGAGCGCGTTGATCTTCTGCTCGATCAGCGGCAGGTAATGCAGCGGATCGAAGACAATCTCCTCACGCTCATAGCTGCGCGGGTGGCGGGCAATGATCTCCCCGCCACAGCCGATCACCACCGCGTCGACATAGCCACGAATCCAAACGTCCTGGTGGCCGAAGGCGACCGGAACGGAGTAGTCGTTGGTCCTGTAGCGCACCAGCGCCTGCGAGGAGACCCGACCGCTGGCCTGGTCGCAGGCCTCGAAGGGTGATGCCGGTAGCGGCCGCATCGCCGCCCGATCACGCAACAAGCGTTCGCCGATCGTCTCGCTCTCGCCGCGCAGCCGGCCGCTCTGGCGCTTACGGCACTGCTCCTCGAGCCACAGGTTGAACTCGTCCCACGATGCAAAGTGCGGGATCGGCACCATGAAGTTGCGCCGGGCATAGCCGACCAGTCCTTCAACGCTGCCCTTGTCATTGCCCTTGCCGGGACGACCATAGCGATCCCGGATCAGGTAGTGGGACAGGAAGCCGCTGAACAGCGTTGCCCGCTTACGCGTGCCGTCGGGCAGGATCTTCGCCACCAGGCACCGGTCGTTGTCGTAGACGATCGATTGCGGCACAGCCCCGAAGAAGGCGAAAGCATGGATATGGCCGTCCACCCACGCTTCGGCCACAGCCGCCGGATAGGCACGGACATAGCAGGCGTCGCTGTGCGGCAGATCAAGCACGAAGAAGTGTGCCTTCTGCTCCACGCCACCGATGACAACGACGGCCTCCCCGAAGTCGGCCTGTCCATGTCCGGCAGGATGCGCCAGCGGTACGAACATCTCCTGGCCGCGCCGCTCCCGATCGCGCATGTAGTCCTTGATGATCGTGTAGCCGCCGGTAAACCAGTGCTCGTCCCGCAGCCGATCGAACACCCGTTTGGCAGTATGACGCTGCTTGCGCGGGACCGCCCGGTCCGCCTCAAGCCACTGATCGATGATCGGAATGAATGCGTCCAGCTTCGGACGCCGAACCGGCGCCTGCCGCCGATAGCCCGGCGGAACCGAATACGCCATCATCTTGCGAACCGTGTCGCGTGAGATGCCGAAATGCCTGGATGCCTCGCGCTGGCTCATGCCCCCGTCGCAAGCAACCCGAACCTTCAGATATAATTCCACGGTGTAGATCCCTCATCCCTCCCTACGCTGTGCAGAAGGGAAATAGGTGGCCGGATTTTACGCCGCCCGCAGCAGGACTATCCCGCCGCTACCGTGGTCGACTTTCTCACCGCCGTTCTCAAGGCGGGCCCTGGGGCCCGCCTTCGAAAGAGCTTGCTATGCCGGTTCTTAGAACAGGCGGAGCACGGCCTGGTCGGACTGCGAGGCCATCGACAGGGCCGTCGAAGACAGCTGCTGGCGGGTCTGCAGGGCGAGGAGGTTTGCCGCTTCTTCGTTGGTATCGGCCAAGGTCAGGTTCGCCGCGCCAGTTTCCAGCGTGTTGATCATGTTCTTGGTGAAGTCCTGGCG
>JBAQIQ010000094.1:0-30663 GCA_049288935.1 Candidatus Competibacteraceae bacterium | reverse complement strand
GGGGCGCTGGCGGTGGAAGCTGCGCCGCGCCGGGAGCCAGTGGCAGTGGATCGCCTGCTGGAATTGTTGCAAACCGTATTTCGTCTGCCGGCTTTCCGCCCTTATCAGGAACAGGTGTGCCGCACTGTAACCGAGGGCTGTGATGTACTGCTGGTCATGCCCACCGGGGCAGGTAAATCCCTGTGTTTTCAATTACCCGGCATCGCCCGTGCAGGAACGACGCTAGTGGTGTCGCCACTCATTGCGTTGATGGAGGATCAGGTTGCCAAGCTGTGTGAATTGGGTTTACGCGCCGAGCGCATTCATTCGGGACGGGATCGGGCCACCTCGCGCCAAGTGTGCATCGACTATCTCAATGGGCAACTGGACTACCTGTTCATTGCCCCGGAACGGCTGCGGGTGCCAGGTTTCCCGGAAATGCTGGCCAAGCGCAAGCCGGTGCTGATTGCGGTGGATGAGGCGCATTGCATCTCGCAATGGGGCCATGATTTTCGTCCCGATTACCGGATGCTGGGCGGGTATTTGCCTTTGCTGCGGCCCGCCCCGGTGATCGCCCTGACGGCGACGGCCACGGTTCTGGTGCAGGATGACATCGCCGTTCAACTGAATATGGGCAGGGCGACGCGCTATATTCACGGGTTCCGGCGCCCCAATCTGGCCGTGGAGACGGTGGAGACAAAGCGGGGAATCGAGCGGCATGAAGCAGTGCGGCGTATTTTGGCCGATCCAGGCCGGCGACCCGCGATTGTCTACGCACCTACCCGCAAGGAAACCGATGCCCTGGCGTTGGAACTGGGCACGGATTATCCGACCGCTGCCTATCACGCTGGCATGGACCCGCAGGAGCGCGACCGGGTGCAGGGATTGTTCAACGCCAGCCGGTTGCAGGTGATCGTCGCGACCATCGCGTTTGGCATGGGCATCGACAAACCGGATATCCGCACGGTGATTCATACCGCCCTGCCGGGCAGCGTTGAGGGCTATTACCAGGAAATTGGCCGGGCCGGGCGCGATGGCCAGCCGGCCCGCGCTATTCTGCTGTATTCCTACGCTGATCTGCGCACTCATGAGTATTTTCACCAACGCAGCTATCCCGATCCGCACTTATTGGCGCAGATTTTTGCGGCCCTGAACACTGACGCCCAGCCGAAAGTGGTGCTGCGTGACTGGCTGGGTATTGATCTGGATGAATTTGAGGCAGCGGCGGACCAGTTGCTGGTGCATGGTGGCGCCCGGCGGGACAGCGAGGGTAACCTGAGTCGGGGCGAAGTCGGTTGGCAGCGTCCCTATCAACAACAAAGCGCCCACAAGTTGCGGGAACCGCAGCAGATGCTGGAATTCGCCGATCAGGCGACCGGTTGCCGGATGGTGCGATTAGTCCGGCATTTCGGCGATCAGGAAGATGATCAGCCCTGCGGGATTTGTGATGTTTGCGCCCCGCAGGCGACCACGGCCCGGCGCACTCGCTCGTTGAACCGTATCGAAAGCCAGTGGGTCTTACAGGTGCTGGCGAGTTTGCAATGGCGCGAGGGACAAACGCCGCGCCAGTTATGCGAGCGGTTGACCGAAGGACTGGGCGACCGGCGGACAGTTGAGCGGCTGCTGGAGGCGATGGCCGGAACGGGGTTGGTCGAGTTGCGGGAGGATGCCTTCACCAAGGAGGGTCAAGTGATCACCTTCCGGCGAGTGTATTTGACCGAGGTCGGGCGCAAGGCGGGCGTCAGCGAGGTGGGCATGGTGCGGTTGACCGAGAAGGCCGCTGAGGTTGCGCCGCGCCGGAAACGCAGCCGGGTGAGAGGGCGATGACGCCCGGCGCAGATTAACCCTTCAGAATGGCGTGGTGTGAATGTATCCGGGTGAACGATTCAATAGTATCAGCCATCTGGTCGGCGCGGTGGCGGCGCTGGTGGGCTTGGTGGTGGTGGTGGTGATCGCTGCGCAACAGGGCGATCCGTGGAAGATCATCAGTTTCAGCGTCTATGGAACGACATTGTTCCTGCTCTACACCATTTCCACGCTCTATCACAGCCTGCGTGGGCGGGCCAAACAGATTTTCCGCAAGCTCGATCATCTATCGATCTATTTGCTGATCGCGGGCACCTACACCCCTTTTACGCTGGTCACGTTGCGCGGCGTCTGGGGTTGGACGCTGTTTGGAGTCATCTGGGGACTGGCCCTGGTGGGGATGGCGCTGGAAGCCCTGCCGCAGAAAGGCAATCGCGTGCTGTCGGTCGTTGTGTACGTGCTGATGGGCTGGCTGGTGCTGGCGGCGCTCAAACCGCTGTTGGCGGCTTTGCCAACGGCGGGGTTTATCGGGTTGCTGCTGGGCGGAATTTTCTACACCGGCGGTCTGGCGTTCTATCTGTTCGATGAAAAGATTCGCCATTTCCACGGCATCTGGCATTTGTTCGTGCTGGCGGGCAGCGTCAGCCATTATCTGACTATTCTATTGTATGTGACCTGATGGCCGTTCCGCAATCCTCTTGATTTTTCTGTTTTTCGAGGTTGCTTTGCGGAACTCCGACCGTAGGCCGGGCACGTCCTGTGCGCGACCTACCATGGGGGTCTCCTCGGGCGGTATCAGTAGATCATGCGGTATTATGGGGCCTGCATCACTTTGAATCACACCCATATGAAAATCCCAACTTGCGAGTCCACCCTGAAAACCGTTAGATTATGATGTTTGACCATGCCGTTTATCCAGCGCACTAACCTAGCGTTGGCGACAGCGTGATACCGATCAGCCAACCGCATTTTCAAGGTTCCAGCCGTCATGAAAAAAGGCATTCATCCCCCCTATCGTGAAGTGGTCTTCCAAGACATTTCTACCGACTTTGCGATTCTCACCCGGTCTACTATTGCCGCCAAGGAAACTATCCAGTGGACCGATGGCAAGGAATATCCATTGGTGAAAGTGGAAGTGTCCAGTCGGTCCCACCCGTTCTACACCGGCAAGCAGAAAATCGTCGATACCGCCGGTCGCGTGGATCGCTTCCGCCGCAAATATGGCCTAGCTTCCTGATTCATTCCTGCTATAACCATCCCCCTAACTTAGGGGGGCATTGCTGCAATGCACACTGTATTTCAGTTATCATTGTCCACGTTTACCACCGCAGCGTGTAAACGACTGAATAATCCATAAAGATCATCATTGGGTAACCGATAACCACAACAGCGGTGTCCAGCTTGTTCTGGCCCTGCCGCCCACTTCGGAGGTTTATAAATGACAACAATTACCTTAAAAGATGATGTCAACGGAAAAGTAGTGCAAATGCCGGTGCTCGAGCCGACTTATGGCGCCCCAGTGGTGGATATCGGCAGGCTCGCCAAGGAGTTCGGCTACTTCACCTATGACCCCGGTTTCATGTCCACTGCCAGTTGCCAGAGCACCATCACGTACCTGGACGGCGACAAGGGCGAATTGATGTATCGCGGCCATCCTATCGAGCAACTGGCCGAGCAGTGCAATTTCCTGGAAGTTTGCTATTTGCTGCTTTACGGAGAGCTGCCTAACGCCGAAAAAAAGCAGGTCTTTGAGACCAGTATCACCCGCCATAACCGGATCCGTGAAAATCTTCGCCGTTTTTTTCACGGTTTCAACTACGACGCCCATCCGATGGCGATGATGACCGCAGTGGTCAGTTCGCTGTCCGCGTTCTTCCATGACCGGCTGGATATTCAGGATTATGAGGACCGCATGGTCACTGCACGCCGGTTAATCGCCAAAATGCCGACCATCGCCGCCGCCTGCTACAAGCACAGCATCGGCGATCCCTCCGTTTATCCCCGTGACGATCTGAGCTACACCGGGAATCTGCTTTACATGATGTTTAGCCTCCCCGGCAAGCGCTACGAGGTGAATCCAGTAGCCGAGCGGGCGATGGATATACTGTTTACCCTGCATGCCGACCACGAGCAGAATGCGTCCACCTCCACCGTGCGGCTGGCTGGCTCATCCGGCACCAACCCTTACGCAGCGATCGCTGCGGGCATCGCCTGCCTGTGGGGTCCCGCGCATGGCGGAGCCAACGAGGCGGTGATCCGAATGCTGGACCAGATCGGCGATGTGTCGAACATCGACCGTTTTATCGGCAAGGTCAAGGACAAAAACTCCAGCGTACGGCTGATGGGTTTCGGCCACCGGGTTTACAAGAGCTTCGATCCTCGCGCTAAGATTATCAAGGAAGTTTGCCATCAGGTATTGGACAGCTTTGGTCACGATCCGCGCCTCGATCTGGCCATGCGTCTTGAGGAAATCGCCTTGAGCGATTCTTATTTCATCGAGCGCAAGCTATATCCCAACGTCGATTTTTACTCAGGCATTATCTATAGTGCGTTGAAGATTCCCGTCGAGATGTTCACGGTGATGTTTGCCATCGCCCGTGCCGCAGGCTGGATCAGCCACTGGATGGAGATGGTCAACGAACCTGATATGAAGATTGGCCGGCCCCGCCAACTTTATGTTGGCCCCGCCAAGCGCGATGTGGTTCCGCTGGCGCAACGCACCTAATCAAGCAAGCCGTCCACCGCCTCTCCCCGTAACAGGGAGGCGGTTAAATCTGGGGATTAACTAACTAACCCCCGCGCTTTGCATTTTTCGATCTAGGAAGAAGGCTAACGGGTTCGGCGCGCGCCACCTTAGTCACTGTGCGCCTAGCATCAACCTTAGCTGCTACTGTCTGCGCTGATTTGCTGCTCTTAGCGACCACATTGACCGGTGCTGCTTTACCACTCCTAGCGACCACATTGACCGACTTGACCGGTGCTGGTTTGCTGCTTCTGGCAGCCATCTTGACTGGGTTGCCCAACAACGGTTTTTTGGTGGCCACCACAGGAGCCAGTCTGAGCTTGCTCCCCGGCTTCGCCACGACTACTGTCGTCGTCTGGCGTACCTTTCGTTTAACCGACACCACCGGTGCCTCCTGACGGCTTGCCGATGAGCTATACCGGACTGCCGTGAGCGGTTCTGCTTCGAAAATGTCTGGTGTACGTTGAGCCATGATCAGCGTTGGCTCTGGTCTTACCGGTGGGGGCGACGCCAGACCGTACCGGGAAAAACCGTAATCCAGCAACGAGCGAGCATCCTGCCACAGCGTACTGCTGTTAGGGCTGTTGAGAATAGCCACAATCAACCGGACGCCACCGCGATCCACCTCCCCCACAAAGCAGCGGCGCGCCTTGATCGTGAAACCGGTTTTACCACCACGAGATCCCTCGTAGGAAGCCAGCAAGCGGTTATGACTCACTACTGGAATCATTCGCCAGTCACCATACAGACCTTGCCCAGACTCAATCCGCAAGGCCGCGCTACGGGTGCGCACAATTTCAGCAAACAGGGGATGAACCATTGCCTGGCGGAAAATCAGCGCCAAGTCATAAGCCGTACTGTAGTGATCTTCATTTGGCAGACCATGCGGGTTCGCAAAGTGACTGTCACGGGCGCCGATTTGCCAGGATTTAGCGTTCATCAGTTCGGCAAACCCCGGCACTGAGCCGCCCGCCGCTTCGGCCAACGTCTCGGCTGCATCATTACCCGACTTAAGCATCAACCCATAGAGCAAATCTTGAGCCAATGCGGCTTCGCCCGCCCGTAAGCCAATGCGGCTTGGCGGTGCACTGGCCGCCTGTGAACTGACAAATACCCGGGCATTCAGGTTAAGACGCTCCAACACCACCAGTGCAGTCAACACTTTTGTGGTGCTGGCAGGCGGCAAACGCAGGCGAGGTTCTTTGGCGAACAGAATTTCACCGGTGACTGGATTCATCAATACCGCAGATCGAGCGGCAATGACCGGCGCAGAAAAAAAATCTCCTACTTCCTGTGCCAGCACTGGACTCGTCGATAGGCACAGCGCGATGCCCGCCAACCAAAACGGCAGCCACCCTGGATGCAATCTGCTCAACAATAGTTTTAAGGACACGCGATTCACCTCGTCGCCACTTTCAAGTTCAGATCGGGCTGCCCAAAGTAGTCAGTTGTCACAACCCCGTCGCCACGTTCGCTTCAGGGAACGCCTGTGTATTGTGGTCGAAAGATTGCTGTTCGGCTAGACCACTTCGAATAAACAGCAAATCCCGAATGACGTGACCCAAACGCTGGCCGCGCTGTTCAAACTTGGTCAGGGGGCGCTCGGTCGGACGCAGTGCAAATCCGCCCCCATCCGCCGTATTGACTAGATCGGGAGTGGCGTTGAGCAGGCTCAGCATCGAGCAAGCGTAGTCTTCACAATCCGTCGCGACATGCAATCGCCCGAGCGGTTTCAGTTTGCGCACCAGCAGGGCTATCTGCTGCGCCTGAACCAAGCGGCGTTTGCGATGGCGCGTCTTAGGCCAGGGATCAGGAAAGAAAATCTGTATTCGATCCAGACATTCATCCGGCAATCGTTGCTCCACTATCTCCATAGCATCAGCGCATAAAACCCGCAGATTGGTCAGTTGCAGCGCCGCCGCCCGCAATAATAAATGACCAATGCCTGGGCGATGCACCTCAATGCCTAGATAATCCCAATCTGGATGCGCCGTCGCCATGGTGACCAGCGATTCACCATCGCCAAATCCGATTTCCAGAATCAGCGGCGCGTGGCGACCAAACAAAGTCAGCGGATTCAGCAACACCGCGCCGACATCCACACCAAACCGCTCCCAAGATTCCATCAAAGCGCGTTCTTGGGCAGGGGTCATTCGGCCTTCGCGCCGCACAAAACTGCGAATCCGTCGCAATACATTGGCATTCAAATGATCGGGAACCACCCTGTTTTGCAAAGAGCCGTTCAAAGTATCAGTCCAATGCATTTCAACTCCTGATTGAAAATATTGTCGAAAGAAACCCGGCTATTTATCATGGTGTTTTAGCCCAGAAACAAAAATGATTGCAGAAATAAAAGCAAATGCTTTACAATCAATTTGTAGTTTTACCACCTTTCCTAAAGCCCACTATTAACGACGGTATGTAAAAACCCATGAGCGAGACTATCAGCGATATCCTTGAATCTTCCTCTATCGAGCAACTGAATAGTTTGATCAAGAAAGCCCAAGAAGAAATTGAGCGCAAAAAGGTCGATGAAATCCAGGTCACTCGCAATCGATGGATCGAACAGGCGATTACCCTCGGCATGTCGCCAGCAGAAATTCTGCAATACACCGGTCGGCGGAAGGGCAAACCGAAATATCGTAACCCGGCCAACCCCGAACAAACTTGGACTGGCCGTGGCAAAAAGCCGAACTGGCTCAAGGACGCGCCGGACCCTGAAGCTTATCGCATTCCCGAGTAATTCCGCTGGCCACACCCCAAAACAGGTTGGTGAGCATACCCAACTTGCAAGAGGCAGGCTTTAGCGTTAGGATTTTTCCGCTTCAACTTGCTCCCGCTCAAAGGAGCAAGGCGCAAGATCAGCAGCGGGTGTAGTTCAATGGTAGAACCTCAGCTTCCCAAGCTGATAGTGTGGGTTCGATTCCCATCACCCGCTCCACAATGCCAAGGGTTACGCGGCTGCGTAGCCCTTTTTTAGTGGGTTTGCCACCTTGCCAAACACCCCTTCACATCGGTTCTGTTCGGCGACTGAAATGCTCTGACCCTGCCTTGAGAGAACGCTCCATGATTCACGTCGCAATCACCGGCGCCGCCGGTCGCATGGGCCGCAACTTGATCGATGCCTGCCAGCAGGCTGAAGAAATCCGCTGCACCGTGGCCTCGGAACATCCCGACAGTTCATTCATCGGCGCCGACGCCGGTGAACTTGCCGGGGTTGGTCGTCTAAATATCCCCATTACTGCCGATTTAACTCCGTGCATGGACTGCTTCGACGTACTGATCGATTTCACTCGGCCAGCGGCGACATTGCATCATCTGTACCTCTGCCAGACAGCGGGAAAAGCGATGGTCATTGGCTCCACAGGTTTTTCCGCTGAGCAAAAGGACGTCATTATGCACACCGCGCGATCGATTCCTATCGTTTTCGCACCGAATATGAGTGTCGGGGTTAATCTCTGTTTCCAACTGCTGGAAATAGCCGCGCAGGTCTTGAAAGATGACGTAGACATCGAAATTATCGAGGCTCACCACCGCCACAAGGTCGACGCCCCCTCCGGCACGGCGCTGGCCATGGGGCAAGTGATCGCCAAAGCGCTGGGGCGGGATTTAGCACAATGCGCCGTTTATAGCCGACAAGGCGTAACCGGTGAGCGTGACCGTTCGACCATTGGCTTTGCCACGGTCCGAGCCGGTGATATCGTCGGTGAACACACCGTATTATTCGCCGATGTGGGCGAACGTATTGAAATTACCCATCGCGCCTCCAGCCGCATGACGTTCGCCAAAGGCGCAATCCGTGCCGCCACCTGGCTGGCCAGGCGCGACCCTGGCCTTTATGACATGCAGGATGTACTGGGCCTGCGTTGATACCGCTAGAGCCATGCGGCGGGATTTGGTAGACTGAGCGCCAGTCCAGCCTTTATTGATTGCACCGCATCACCGGAGCGGTTCCCCCGCTCCTTTCTTATGCGTGTCCGTTTTTGGAGACCCTCTTGAGGAAACCCGCGCTTCTGGCCCTGGAAGACGGCAGCCTGTTCCAAGGCGAGTCCATCGGTGCCGATGGTCACGCCCAAGGCGAAGTCGTTTTCAATACTGCGATGACCGGCTACCAGGAGATTTTGACCGATCCCTCTTATTGCCGACAGATCATCACTCTGACCTATCCACACATCGGCAATGTCGGCGCCAACCGGGGCGACGAAGAGGCTGCCCACCTCTACGCCAGTGGCCTGGTAGTCCGCGACTGTCCCCGATTGACCAGCAACTGGCGCAGTCAGCAACCGCTGGACAGCTATTTGCGCGAACGCGGCGTTGTCGCGCTGGCGGGCATCGACACACGCCGCCTGACCCGACGATTGCGGGAAAAAGGCGCCCAAAACGGCTGCATCATGGCCGGCGATGCTCTGGACGTCGAGTGGGCGCTGCGCTTGGCCCGCGCTTTTCCGGGTCTGAAAGGTATGGATCTAGCGCAGGTTGTCACTACCGCCACTCCCTATGCGTGGAACCAGGGCAGTTGGCGGCTGGCCAGCAACGACTTTGCCACGATCAGCAACGCCCGCCATCATGTTGTCGCCTATGACTACGGTGTCAAGCGCAACATCCTGCGGATGCTGGCCGATCGAGGTTGCCGGTTAACCGTAGTTCCCGCACAAACGCCAGCTAGTGAAGTCATGAAACTGCATCCTGATGGGGTTTTCCTGTCCAACGGCCCCGGCGATCCCGAACCTTGCGACTACGCTATCGCTGCCATCCGCGAACTGCTGGGGGCCGGCGTCCCGTTGTTCGGCATTTGCCTGGGGCACCAGTTACTGGGGCTCGCCAGTGGTGCGCAGACGATCAAGATGAAGTTTGGCCATCATGGGGGTAATCATCCGGTGATCGACCTGGACAGCGGCCGGGTCATGATCAGCAGCCAGAATCACGGCTTCGCCGTCGACGAAGCCACGCTGCCTGCCACGCTGCGCGCCACGCATCGCTCACTGTTTGACGGATCGCTGCAAGGCGTTACCCGCACTGACCGGCCTGCGTTCAGTTTCCAGGGGCATCCCGAAGCCAGCCCAGGCCCGCATGATGTGGCTCCGCTGTTTGATCGCTTCATTAGCTTGATGGCGACATCCCACTGACTCTCTACCACGGCTGAGCCATGCCCAAGCGCACTGATTTAAAAAGTATCCTGATTATTGGCGCCGGTCCGATCGTGATCGGCCAAGCCTGCGAGTTCGACTATTCGGGCGCGCAGGCCTGCAAAGCGCTCCGGGAGGAGGGATACCGGGTCATTCTGGTGAACTCCAACCCCGCCACGATCATGACCGATCCCAATATGGCCGACGCTGTGTATATCGAACCGATCCATTGGCGAACGGTCGCCCATATCATCGCCCGTGAACGTCCCGACGCCCTGCTGCCCACCATGGGCGGACAAACCGCGCTGAACTGCGCGCTGGACCTGGTGCGCCATGGAGTACTGGAACAGTATGCGGTGGAAATGATCGGCGCTTCGCCCGATGCGATTGACATGGCGGAAGATCGTGACCGCTTCCGCAAGGCCATGCACGAAATCGGCCTGGCGACCCCGCGCTCGGTGATCGCCCACACGCTGGAAGAAGCGCTGGCTCAGCATCACGAAATCGGCTTCCCGACCATCATCCGCCCGTCCTTCACCTTGGGCGGCAGCGGCAGCGGCATCGCGTACAACCGTCAGGAACTGGTCGAAATTCTCGAACGTGGTCTGGATCTGTCCCCGGTCAGTGAAGTGCTGATTGAGGAATCGGTGCTGGGCTGGAAGGAATTCGAAATGGAAGTGGTGCGGGATCGCGCCGACAACTGCATCATCGTCTGCGCGATTGAAAATTTTGACCCAATGGGCGTGCATACCGGTGACTCGATCACCGTTGCGCCGGCCCAAACCCTGACGGATAAGGAATATCAGATCATGCGCGACGCCTCGCTGGCGGTGCTGCGCAAGATCGGCGTGGAAACGGGCGGCTCCAATGTGCAGTTCGCTATCAACCCGAACAACGGGCAGATGGTCATTATTGAAATGAATCCGCGCGTTTCCCGTTCTTCGGCGCTGGCATCAAAAGCGACCGGCTTCCCCATCGCCAAGGTCGCAGCCAAACTGGCGGTTGGTTACACCCTGGACGAATTGAAAAATGAGATCACCGGTGGACGCACCCCGGCTTCGTTCGAGCCGAGCATCGACTATGTCGTGACCAAGGTGCCGCGCTTCAATTTCGAAAAATTCCCGCAGGCTGATCCCCGGCTGACCACTCAGATGAAATCAGTGGGCGAAGTCATGGCGATTGGCCGCACTTTCCAGGAATCAGTGCAGAAAGCGCTGCGTGGGCTGGAAATCGGCGTTGACGGTTTTAATGAAATCCTCGACCGCCATCATGCCGAGCCACACACCATTCTCAAACAGGAGCTCGGCGTCCCCGGTCCCCGGCGACTGTGGTATGTCGCTGAAGCATTCCGGCTGGGCTATTCAGTCGAAGCGCTATATGAATTGACATGGATCGATCCCTGGTTCCTGGCGCAGATCGGGGAACTGGTGCAGATCTCCGGCGAAACGCGCGCCCTGGGTCTGGCAGCGCTGCATGACCGGGAACGGTTGTATTTCCTCAAACGCAAGGGCTTTGCCGATAGCCGGCTGGCCACCTTAACCGGTTCGGATGAAACCACGATCCGCCGCCTACGTGAACAACTGAACGTTCACCCGGTTTACAAGCGGGTCGACTCCTGCGCCGCCGAATTCGCCACTGGCACCGCCTACCTCTATTCCACCTACGACGAGGAATGCGAAGCGGAGCCAACGGACCGCGCCAAAATCATGGTGCTGGGCGGCGGTCCCAACCGTATCGGCCAAGGCATTGAATTTGATTATTGTTGCGTCCACGCCGCGCTCGCCCTGCGCGAGGACGGCTATGAAACCATCATGGTCAACTGCAACCCGGAAACGGTTTCCACCGACTTCGACACTTCTGACCGGCTGTATTTCGAGCCATTGACGTTGGAGGATGTGCTGGAGATCGTCCGCAAAGAGCAGCCCAAAGGGGTCATTGTCCAGTATGGTGGCCAGACTCCGCTAAAACTGGCTAAGCCGCTCGAAGCCAATGGTGTCCCGATTATCGGCACCAGCCCCGATGCCATCGACCGCGCTGAAGATCGTGAGCGTTTTCAGCAGATGATTGACCAGCTCGGACTGTCGCAACCGCCCAACCGCACCGCACGGGAACCCGAAGAGGCCGTGCGGCTGGCCCGTGAAATTGGTTACCCATTGGTGGTGCGGCCCTCCTATGTCCTGGGGGGGCGCGCCATGGAAATCGTTCACGAAGAACAAGATTTACGCCGCTATATGACTGAAGCAGTTCAGGTTTCCAATGAATCACCTGTACTGCTAGACCGCTTTCTGAACGACGCGGTCGAAGTGGATGTGGATGCGCTCAGTGACGGGCAGGAAGTCATTATCGGCGGCATTATGGAGCACATTGAGGAGGCCGGTGTCCATTCTGGCGACTCCGCCTGTTCACTGCCGCCCTACTCCCTCAGTCCAGCGATTCAGGATCGGATGCGCCAACAGGTGCGGGCCATGGCGCTGGAACTGGGTGTGGTCGGTTTGATGAATGCGCAGTTTGCCATTCAGGGCGACGCCATTTACATCTTGGAAGTCAATCCGCGAGCTTCCCGCACGGTTCCTTACGTTTCCAAGGCCACGGGACGACCATTAGCCAAAATCGCTGCCCGCTGCATGGTTGGGCGCACATTGGCAGCACAAGGGGTGTCCGGCGAGGTGATTCCCACTTATTATTCCGTCAAGGAAGCGGTGTTTCCCTTCGTCAAGTTCCCCGGCGTTGACCCCCTGCTGGGGCCAGAGATGAAATCCACGGGCGAAGTGATGGGTGTAGGGCGGACCTTCGGCGAAGCTTTCGCCAAAGCGCAACTCGGCGCTGGCGATCAGTTGCCGCGTGGCGGCCAGGCTTTTATCAGTGTCCGCGATGCAGATAAGGCCAGAGCCGTCGAAATCGCCCGCGATCTGGACCGGCTGGGTTTCACGCTGGTCGCTACCAAAGGCACCGCATTGGCGCTGCGCGATCACGGTCTCGCCTGTCAAACCGTTCACAAAGTCGGCGAAGGCCGTCCGCATGTCGTTGACCTGATCAAGAATGACCAGATCGCCCTGATCGTCAACACCACCGAGGGCAAACAGGCGATTGCCGATTCCTTTTCCATCCGCCGCGAAGCGCTGATGCATAAGGTCAGTTATACCACCACCCTCGCCGCCGCGCGGGCTACCTGTCAGGCGCTGCGCGAACTCGATAATAGCAGCGTCAACTGTCTCCAGGATCTGCACCGGGAATTGCTGGCATGATCAAAAAAGTACCGATGACCGTCACTGGCGCTGCCCGACTCCGCGCCGAACTGCTAGAACTAAAAACGGTGGCGCGACCACGCATCATTGCCGCGATCGCCGAGGCGCGGGCGCATGGTGATTTGAAGGAAAACGCCGAGTACCACGCAGCGCGGGAACAGCAAAGTTTTGCTGAGGGCCGTATCGCCGAGATTGAGTCAAAGCTGGCCGGCGCCCAGATCATCGATGTCACCGTCCTGCCTGCTGCGGACAAAGTCGTATTCGGCTCAACCGTGCGGCTGACTGATGAAGACAGCGAAGAGGAAAAATGCTATCAGATCGTCGGCGAAGATGAAGCTGACCTTAAACAAAACAAAATTTCCTTCGTCTCACCGATTGCCCGAGCCTTGATCGGCAAATTCGTTGGCGATATCGTTGATGTACACACCCCCGGCGGCGTCAAAACCTACGAAATCGTGGATGTGCAGTACCGCTGAACGGCCCGATGTTCGGACTTCAACCTGAATCGGAGCGACCAAGATGCCTTTTAACCTCTCTCTTTCCCGATGTCGTTTGCTGGGCCTCCTGATGGGCAGCTTGTGGTTGCTCCCGGTGCAAGCAGCGGAATTGGCCGACACCGTCGATCAAGTCAAGGCTAGCATCGTAGCCGTCGGCACCGTACAGCCCACGCGCCAGCCAGCGGCCAAATTTCAAGCCACTGGCTTCGCGGTCGGTCAGGGCCGACACATCATCACCAACGCCCATGCGCTGCCTGACTTCCTCGACACGCCCAACAAGGAGATGCTGGCGGTGTTTATCGGTCAGGGCAAACAAGTCGAAGTGCGCCCGGCGAAAAAAATCGCCAGCGACGCAGAGCACGATCTGGCCTTACTGGAAATCGACGGTGCGCCATTGCCTGTGCTGCGACTGGGCGCATCCCGACCCGTGCGCGAAGGGCAAGCCATCGCTTTCACTGGCTTCCCGCTGGGCGTGGTGCTGGGACTGTTTCCTGTCACCCATACCGGGATCATTTCCGCCATCAGCCCAGTAGCTATTCCTATGCCAATGGCGGGTAAGCTGAACGCCACAGCGATCCGGCGGTTGAAAGAGGAGCCTTACGAAGTGTTGCAACTGGACGCTACGGCTTACCCCGGCAGCAGCGGTAGCCCGTTATATGAAGCCACCACCGGCCGGGTCATCGGAGTGATTAATAAAGTATTCGTTCAAGAGAGTAAAGAGTCCCTGCTGGAAAGGCCCAGCGGTATTACTTACGCCATTCCCGTCCGCTATGTTCAGGCGCTCCTCCAACGGGCGGCACCGGCAAAAAATTGAAACACCGCAAGCTTGCCAAGGCCGGTTTCGATGCCTATAATCCGCACTCTTTTCTGAAGGGCGATTAGCTCAGCGGGAGAGCACTGCCTTCACACGGCAGGGGTCGCTGGTTCGATCCCAGCATCGCCCACCACTTCAATAAAAAAGCCGTCCACCATGAACGGCTTTTTTATTTTGTATGGGCAACGCGCCAAGTGAGACACACGAATCCGTGCTATTAGTCAGGCCAACTCTGACTCGGCTTCCTTGTCGCGCTCAATCATGGCATAAGCCGAGTGATTATGAATGGACTCAAAGTTCTCTGACTCTACGGCATACGCTGCCACCCGTTCATCTTGATTCAATCGGGCAGCGATATCGCGCACCATGTCCTCAACAAACTTGGGATTCTCATAAGCCCGTTCAGTCACGTACTTCTCATCCGGCCGTTTAAGCAATCCGTACAACTCACAAGATGCTTCTTTTTCGGCCAGATCAATCAGATCCTCGATCCAGATAAAACCGTTCACCCGTGCAGTGATCGTCACATGGGAACGCTGGTTATGGGCGCCATACTGGGAAATTTTCTTCGAACACGGACACAGGCTGGTGACGGGAACCACTACTTTGAGGTTCATCGTCGGCCGCCCATGACGAATTTCGCCGATAAAAGTGACTTCGTAATCCATCAGGCTCTGCACCCCAGAAATTGGCGCCGCCTTATTGACGAAATAGATAAAGGTCATTTCGATATGCCCGGCTTCCGCTTCCAATCGTTCGGTCATTTCCGCCAACATATCCTTGAAGGAATCGACCGAAATCTCACGGCCAGGTACGTTCAGAATCTCCACAAATCGCGACATGTGCGTACCCTTGAAATTATGCGGCAGGTTTACGTACATGTTGAAGGTGGCGATCGTGTGCTGCTCGCCCCCGCTGCGGTCGCGCACGCGAACGGGATGGCGAATATCCTTGATGCCAACCTTATTGATCGCCAGACGACGGGTATCAATGCTGTTCTGCACATCAGGAATCGGGATCACCGTGGACATGGCCGCGGAACTCATTATCAATGGCTTCATGAAGTCCTCTCAACAGAACGCCCGTCAATGGCGGGGCGGGTTGGCAACAATTTGCTCCCTCATTTGGATGGTAAATCGGGCCGTTAATTCCCGACGGCTAAACTCAGAAATCTGTCCCGTTCGCCACGCGACCGATCATCTCTAGGCGCTGTCCAATGTTACTTGCCAATCGATTAACTGCTGGAACACGCCCTCTGCATCCAGGCCGCATTCAGCCAGCAATTCAGCACGTTCACCCTGTTCGACAAAGTAATCCGGCAAGCCGATGTGGCGCACCGGAATCATCATACCGCGCCGCGCCAAGCACTCGCTAACCGCGCTGCCCGCACCACCCGCCAGGACATTCTCTTCCAGCGTCACCAAGCCGCGATGCCCGGTCGCCATTTGCTCAATAAGCGCCTCATCCAGTGGTTTGATAAAGCGCATATTGACCACGGTCGCATCCAACCGTTCCGCTATCGCTTCAGCCACAGCAACCATCGAACCAAACGCCAGCAGCGCCAACCCCTGGCCCTGTCGGCGAATTTCGCCCTGGCCTACCGGTAGCAGCCGCATCTCCCGCTCAACCTTCACCCCCAACCCTTTCCCTCGCGGATAGCGCACCGCCGCCGGCTGATTTAATTGAAAGCCGGTGTAGAGCATCTGCCGACACTCGTTTTCATCTGCCGGGGCCATGACCACCAGATTCGGAATACAGCGCAGATAGCTGTAATCGAAACTGCCGGCATGAGTCGGTCCGTCGGGTCCCACCAGTCCGGCCCGGTCGATGGCGAACAGCACCGGTAAGTTTTGCAGGGCGACATCGTGAATCAATTGATCGTAGGCGCGTTGCAGGAAGGTGGAATAGATCGCCACCACCGGCTTGAGACCATCGCAGGCTAGCCCGGCGGCCAGCGTGACGGCGTGCTGCTCGGCGATGGCGACATCGAAATAGCGTTCCGGGAAGCGCTCAGCAAACTCCACTAGCCCGGAACCTTCACGCATGGCCGGGGTAATGCCGATCAATCGTTCGTCCTGCGCAGCCATATCGCACAGCCATTCGCCGAAGATTTGCGTGTAAGTCAATCCACCGCCTAATGGCGTGGGCTTCAATCCACAGGCGGGGTCAAAAACGCCTACCCCGTGATAGTCTACCGGCTCGTCCTCGGCCAGTTTGTAACCTTTACCCTTACAGGTCACGACATGCAGCAGGCGTGGCCCGTCGAGTGCTCGCAAATTGCGCAGCGTCGAAATCAACGTCGGCAGATCGTGGCCGTCCACCGGACCGAAGTAATGGAATCCCAGTTCTTCAAACAGTGTCCCTTCCGGCACGAGAAGGCCCTTGACATGCTCCTCAGCGCGACGGGCGACTTCCAGCACCGGCGGGACATGGCTCAACACCTTCTTGCCACCCTCGCGCACGGTGGAAAACAGCCGGCTGGATAACAGTTGGGTCAAATGCGTCGACAAGGCTCCGACATTGGGTGAAATCGACATCTCATTGTCGTTCAACACCACCAACAGATCGCTTTTCAAATGGCCGGTGTGATTGAGCGCCTCGAAAGCCATGCCGGCAGTCATCGCTCCATCACCAATGATGGCGACTACCTTGCGGTCACTGCCCGCACGTTCAGCCGCAATCGCCATACCCAGCGCGGCGCTCAGCGAAGTGCTGGAATGGCCAACGCCGAACGTGTCATAGGGACTTTCGCAACGCTTGGGAAAACCGGCAATCCCGTCCTTGCGCCGCAGGGTGTCCATGCGGGCGCGGCGGCCCGTCAGGATCTTGTGCGGGTAGGTCTGATGACCCACGTCCCAAATCAGCCGATCTTCAGGCGTATTGAAGACATAATGCAGGGCAATCGTCAGTTCTACCGCGCCCAGATTAGCGGCGAAATGACCGCCGGTGCGGGCAACCGTCTGAATAAGAAACTCGCGCAGTTCCTGCGCCAAAGCAGGTAAGCGCGACTCCGCCAACCGGCGCAAATCCGAGGACGTGTCGATCTGTTCCAACAAGGGAAAGGGAGATACAGGAGTCATGGTTAAAAAATCTGTGTCCTTCGCGGCGTCACCAGGTAGATCAAACGGCCGGATCAGTCCGTAGCGATACACCACTGCTTATGAAGCGCGTTCAACGATATAGGCAGCCATCCAGCGCAAAGGATCTGCTTCATTGCCAAAAGCTTCCAGGCTAGCCAAGGCGTCCTGATACAGCAAGCCAGCATGTTCACGGGCGCCCTCCAGTCCCAGCAAAGCCGGATAGGTCGGCTTGTTCAACACCCGGTCGGAACCCTGCGGCTTGCCCAAAGTCGTGGTGTCGCCCACCACATCAAGAATGTCATCATGAATCTGGAAAGCCAGACCGATGCATTTGGCATAACGATCCAGCCGTTCCAACAGCGTTGGATCGACTTCAGGCTGGCTCATCGCCCCGAGCAGGACGCTGGTGCGGATCAACGCGCCCGTCTTGTGAATGTGCATATTTTCCAGTTCCGCCAGAGTCAATTCCTGGCCGGTGGCCGCCAGGTCAATCGCCTGACCGCCGGCCATGCCGCGAGAACCGGCAGCCTGCGCCAGCACCCCCAGCATCCGCAGACGAATCGCGGGATCGGGCGTCATCGCCAAGTCCTGGCTGAGAGTTTGAAACGCTAGCGCTTGCAACGCATCGCCGGCCAGGATCGCCAGCGCTTCACCAAAAGCTTTGTGACAGGTGGGCTGACCATGGCGGAGATCATCATCGTCCATGGCCGGCAGATCGTCGTGAATCAGCGAATAAGCGTGAATAAACTCCACCGCACAGGCAGGGCCGTCCAGCAGTTCAGGCATTGCGCCGATGGCTTGGCCGGACAGGTAGACCAATACCGGCCGGATGCGCTTACCCCCCCCCAGCACGGCATAACGCATCGCCCGATGTAGATCGCCGGGATGTAGATCGGCGGTGGGCAAACGCTGATTGAGCGCCTGCTCGGCACGAGCTTGGTAGGCTTTGATGAATTCAGCAAACACGCTGATTCATCCACTCGTTGAGTGAACCGTTCAGCCCATGGCCTATCTGTTCAGTCAGCGTCGTCTCGAAAGGAATCGAAGGAATTTTTTTGGCGCTCATGCTATTCGCCCATTGCAGATAAAGGCTTAAGTTACCTTGCAGTTGGCGAACGGTCAATTTGGAATCAGCCCGTCAAGAAGCAGACGGTGACAGCGGCTCAGTCATGGTTTTGCCAGGGCGAACCTTGCGCGTCCTGGTTTCGGCCTCCACGGCCTGACTGAATTCCTGAAGATGCTGTGTGAGCAACTCCACCTGCTGGAACAATTGCTGGATATCGTCATGGGTCGGCGCACCCAAACGACCCAAGGCGCGCGCCACCCGTGCTTGAAAGACTTCTTCCAGCTTGCTCCAACCGCCAGTGGTCTTTCCACGCATTTCCCTGATCTTATCCCTGACGGCTTCGACGCCGCCTTTCACCTGTTCCGCTTTTTCGCCGGCGGCCTTTTTCATCTGCGCATCCACCGCCTGGCCTTCCTGAACCAGCGTATCGAAGACCTTGCCGCCCTCTTCCTGCGCCTTGGCGAATGCGCCCAGACCCGCCAGCCAGACTTGGCGGGCAAAATCCCGAACATCGCCAGTCGGTTGATTTTCAAACAAGTCAGATTTCATGAGCGGACCCTCTTTGCAGTTTTTATGATCAATTGATGATTTGCAAATTAGCAGACCACATTAGAGTTCGCATACTAACAAATCCACACTGCAACAGCCGCTGCCAGTCGGCGCAATAACTCTCGCACTGGTTCCGGCGGCGAGCCCATTCGGCCCGGCATCCAGCACTGCCTGCTCCAGACATGGCACACACTGGGTGATTTAAAACATCACGAGGACGCCGATAAAAATTCAGCGTTCAGGTAGTAGGCATCATTTTTTCCGGCATCTGCACCGCGACAACCTGGCCACGAGCGCAAGTTTCACCGTTAGCGGTCACCGTCGCGCTGACCACCACCTTGCGTCCCTTGATTTCCTGAACCTGCCCTCGGATTTCCAGCGGTACCCCCAACGGCGTGGGGCGCAAATACTCAACCTGGAGTGCGGCAGTCACAAACCGCAACGGTGGCAGTGTGTTCATCGCCCGTCCTTCGGCCCGATAGGCCGCCGCCGATGCCGTCCCCGTACCATGGCAGTCGATGAGCGAGGCAATCAATCCGCCATAGACGTAGCCGGGAATGGCGATGTGATACGCTTGAGGAGTGAAGGAAGCGACGGATTCGTCACCATCCCAGTAACTCTTGAGTTGATGACCGTGTTCGTTGAGCCGGCCACAGCCATAGCAATGACTGAGTTCTTCGGGATAGTAATCTTGAAAAGCTTTTTCATTACTCATTGATACTTCCTAATCCGATGGATCATAAAGACTTGGAGACTATGTTACAGTCAGATTTACACTTTTTGTGTCTGAAAATTTTGGCGAAGATATTGATAGTATAGTGCTTGAACAAAAACCCGTAGAACTGGCGTTTAGCCGGTTTCATCTAAGCAGGATGGAGCGCTGGATCGTAGCTGAGGGCTATCGAGCAGACCGCGTCGCCCTTCGTTATTTTTGCGCCGCGCCGCGCCGTGGTGATGAACTATCATCACCACAAGGCCGCATGCGCATCTTGCTTGAATCGCTATGTGGTTTGTGGGCATTCTTTCGTCCTCTGAATCCTGTTAATCTGTCAAAAACCCGGCTTGGAAAGCCCGGAGGAGTCTATGCCAGTCCGACACGTTCTTGTGGTCGATGATTCTAAATCCGCCCGATTGATGCTGCGCAAGATGCTGCAAGGGTTCGGCATGACGGTGGATACTGCCGAATCCGGCGAAGAAGCCATTAATTATCTTCGTGACCGGCAACCGGATGCGATCTTCATGGATCACACGATGCCGGGTATGGATGGTCTGATGGCGCTGCGGCAAATCAAGAACAATCCAGCGACCGCAGCGATCCCCGTCGCCATGTATACTTCCAGAGATGAAGCCAACTATCGCGAGGAAGCCCGGGTAGCTGGCGCGATCGACGTACTGACCAAACCGGCGATCCCGGAAATACTCGGAGTGCTGCTTGAACGGATGCACCAGATGCTCGACGCCGCGCCGGTTAATATTCCTGCGCCCGCCGTTGTTGAGACAGCGAACGTCGCGTGGGTTGAGAAAATCGTCGTTGATAAGGCCGAGGCCGTGTTTTATGACGCCATTGAGTCGCAGGTGCTGCCGTTGCTCAATGATGTCATTGCCAAGTTGCGGCGGGAAATGGAGACCGGCCAGACCACGGCCTGTAGCCAGATCGCGACAAAAATCTGCGATGAACGATTGGCGAAATGGCAACCGACCGAGGCCCAGCACGGTCCCCAGTGGACTGAAGAGGCTATTCAAACCCGGTTGTCACTGTTGCTGGACGAGCGCTTGGAGGCCTTCCGGCGCGGGGAACAGGAGAGCCTCCGGCGATTGGTGCAGGATATGGCGTCTCAAGTGTGTCAAAGTCAGTTGCATGAGTTGTCTGAGCGGTTGGTGCGCCAATTAAGCGCTCGGTTTACCGAAGCCGTGCAAAAATCGGCGTCTACGGCCCGTGATGCAGCGGTCGAGGCTGCCCAGGAAGCTGCGCTAAAGGCTGTGGGCGCCGCAGCGATCATCAGCAATGGCGCTCACAATACCCGTGGCGAGGTGGCGGAAAAACAGGCCGACCGCCAACGGTGGGCGGACGTACAGCGGGGTTTGCTGCGGCGTATTTACCTGGCGGCGGCCGGCGCAGCAGCAGCCGGTATCGGCGCGGCAGCCCTGGTTTATGGGCTGCGGTAAGGAACCTGACATCTCGAAGCTGCGCCAATGGGATGTGAGTTAAACAATATAACAAACGGATTCTAAATCATGGCGGACTGGGTCTATTTGATCATTGGGATAGTAGCCGGGTTGGTCGTGGGCGGCATGATCATCTATCTGTTACTTTACCGAGCCTTGCAGGGTCAACACGAGCGAACGCTAGCGGAATTTGCTCAACTGCAAGCCCGCAGCAATGAATTGCAGAGTGCTCTGCACGAAGAGCAGTCGAAAGGCTATCAGGGTCGCCAGACCATGATGACGCGACAGAAACGGCTTGAGAGCGACTTGGCTGAGGCCAGTGAGCGCCAGGCCAAACTGGAGCAGCAACATGCTGAATTCAAGGAACGGGGCGAGCAACAGCTCCAGGCACAGCAGCAGGAAGTGGCGAAACTTCGTGAAACGATCGATCGTCTGGAACAGGATCGCATAGCGTTACAGGATCGTTTTGCGCAGAAAGGCGCTCAATGGGATGAGGAGCGGCAAAGCCTGCTCCTGCTTAATAGCCAACTTCAAGATCAGTTGCAGGGATTACAAAAGGATAAAACCCAACTGACGGTCCAACTCGATCAGCAACAGGAAACCTGGGAGCGTGAGCGGCTGGACTTGCAGATTCAAATGAACACGATGGAGAGCGATCTGGCGTTAAAAAAGACGCCGGGAAAGTCCGGCTTGTCGCTGGAGGACGAACGACGGTTGGAACAACTTCGTACAGAGGTTGCAGAATTACGTCAACAGCGCGCTGCTTGGGAAGAAGAGCGGCAGGTTGCTCAGCAACAGCTCGAACGGCTACAGGCCGAGCTATGGTCATTGCGCAATCAGATCGCCAAGGCTTCCAAAGAAGAGGCATCTGAATCGGAAGTGCAGGAATTGCGTCGGCAATTGGAAACCGCTCGGCGGGAATGCCAGGATTTACAAAAGAAACAGGCCGCGCAAGACCTCCAGTCCACACAGGAGCGCAGTGCGCTGGAATCTGAAATCGAACAATTGATGGAGCGGTTACTGCGTGTGCAACGCGGGCCAGCCAGTTAAGTCAGGTCGTTGAACCGGCTAAGGAGGCAGACATGCTGGCAAAACTCAGACCTTTGGGCCTGCGCGTCAACCTGATCCCGAACACCGCCATTCAGTTTCTGGACTTTGGGTTCAATCTGAACGAAACCCGGCTATCGCGAGCCTTTTTAGCAGCAACCGGGGCTGATAGCCGGCCAATACTGACCCCCTTATACGCCGATGACGCCAGTGGTCAATTTACCACCCGCGACGGTCACCCGGTTAAACCGGAACACGCTTATTCGCTGAACGCTGCGAAGGCCGCCGTTATTCTGGACGGGATCTGGATACCGGTTCCTTTCCTGCGCATCCGCGAGCGACGACCTGATGGCGACCACCGCTTCGATAACGGGCCAGTCAACTGGGCGCGGGCACGGCTGCTGGAATTGCCAACACCCGATGCCGAGGGCCATACCCACCGGGTCACGCTGGCTTTTGACACGCAGCTATTGCCGACCCGCGAAGGCCGGCCCTATCTGGCCCCCAGCCCACAGGACATGCAGTCTGGCGAGGAATTCGCCCTGAGCGATGTTGAAGATGACACCACCGCTTTTCTGGAACAGGACTGGGTGCGGGAGTGGCTGCATCAACACTTCCATGCCTATGAACGGCGGCGGCGCGCCCCGCGCCGGGTGGACGAGGCGGAATCGCGCACCAGTCCCGATGCCCAGGCGGCCTGGTTGACGGTATTGACGTTGCTGAGGAAAGCGGTGCAACCACCGCACCTGCGCTTCACCTTTGTCGATGACGGCCCGACGGCCCGGCTCAATCAGCCAGTGGATGTCGATCTGGTGCTGGATATCGGCAATTCCCGGACCTGCGGGATGCTGATGGAAACCAGTGGCGACGCGCCAGTGGACATGAACGACAGCTATCGATTGACCTTGCGCGATCTGAGTCACCCGGAGCGGGTCTACGACGAGCCGTTTCCCAGTCGGGTCGAATTTGCCCGCAACGTTTTTGGCGATGAAAAACTGTCCCGGCGCAGTGGCCGGAGCAGCGCTTTCCTCTGGCCGACCGTGACCCGGGTGGGTTTCGAGGCTCAGGCGCTATCCTATTTCAGCCATGGCGCCGAGGGGAGTACCGGCTTGGCCAGCCCCAAACGCTATCTATGGGATACCGATCCGCGTCATCACGCCTGGCGATTCAACCCGGGTCCGGAGGGTAGCGGCGACAGTGGCCCGGTCACGACCGGCCCCTTTGTCGGTCATTTGCGTGAGGATGGCGAGGAACTGACGCCGGGTGAACCTCCGGCGGTGACCGCGCTGTTTTCACGCAGCGCGCTGATGAGCTTTTTCGTCGCCGAGGTGTTGCTGCAAGCGTTCGTGCAGGCCAATTCCCCGGCTCGCCGCTCTGAACGGGTCTATTCTGAAGCGCCGCGCCGGTTGCGGCGGGTGATTTTGACCCTGCCCACCGCCATGCCACTGGCCGAACGCAAGCTGTTCACGCGCCGGGTGAACACCGCCATCCGCCTGACCTGGCGAGCCATGGGTCTGGATGAGAACCAGGCGCCGGAACCCTTCATGCAATGGGATGAGGCGACCGGCACCCAGATCGTGTTCCTCTACAACGAAGTCAAGCACAATTTTCAGGGTGACGCTGCGCTGTTTTTTCAGGTCTTTGGCCGCGTTCGAGAAGGTTATGGCGAAGTACCCAGTCTGCGCCTGGCCAGCATCGACATTGGCGGCGGCACCACCGACCTCATCATCGCCACGTATCAACTGGAAGGCGGCACGGCGCTCCGACCGACACAGGAGTTCCGCGAAGGCTTCAATATCGCCGGCGATGACGTGCTGTGCGGACTAATTGAACGCAACGTACTGCCCGCCCTGCTGGAGGCGATCCGCCACAGTGGCGCTGCTAACGCCGAAGAATTGCTGGCGCGATTGCTGGGCGCCAACCGGGGCGATCAGGCTGAACGGGAGCGCACCCTGCGCCGACAGTTTGCCAGCCAGATCGCCTTGCCGCTGGCGTTGGCGATGTTGCAGCGTTATGAGAACGCCGATCTCAGTACCGGCAACGAAGCCGTCACGTTGAAATTGGCCGATGTTTACCCGTCCGGTGTCGGGCCGCATGAACAGGTGGTGGCTTTTCTGGAAGAAGCGGTGCGCACGGCGGGCGGCCAGGGATTCAAACTGGCCGACGTGGCCTTCGCAACCACCATGCTGGCGATTGACACCACAGTGCGCCGCATCCTCGGTCAGGTGCTCAGCGACCTGTGCGAAGTCGCGTACCTGTACGATTGCGACTACCTGCTGATTTCGGGGCGACCCTGCCGGCTGCCGGCGGTGCGGGCCGCGATTCTCGCCAAACTCCCTGCGCCGCCTGACCGCATCGTCAGTTTGCATACCTACCGGGTGGGTGACTGGTACCCGTTCCGCTCGGTGGGCGGACGGTTGACCGATCCCAAAACGACGGCAGCGGTCGGAGCGATGGTCTGCGCCCTCTCGGAAGGGCAGTTGTACAAGTTCAACTTGCGCAGCCGTGATCTGGGAATGAAATCCACAGCCCGCTTTATCGGGGTACTCCAGCAAACCGGGCGATTGAAACAGGAGGACGTGCTGTTCGCCAACCTGGAACTGGAGGATCGCAAAACCCGGTTGCCAGAGGCAACCTGCGATTTTTATGCGCCGGTGTTTCTGGGTTTCCGGCAACTGAACGTTGAGCGTTGGCCTGCCTCGCCGCTGTACCGAGTGACTTTCGCCCATCCCCAGGACGCCCGCACCAAGGCGCTGCCACTCAAGGTGACGCTGGAACGCTCCACTGATGAAAACGTCGATCTGGATTTCAAGGTCATTGCCGTGGCCGACGCTGACGGTAACCAGCAACCGACCGGAGTGGTGCTGTTAAAACTGCAGACGCTGAAAGATGAATACGGTTACTGGCTGGACACCGGCATCTTCTCGATTTCCGCCTGGCCTGGCGATGCGCCGCGCCGCTAAACCTGTCCCCCGAATCCCGTATGACCGACGCAATCTTTCATCCTGGCTTGCAACAACAGTTGGCTGCTCATCGGCGCTTATTGCGCCTGCTCACCTTGTTCATTTTCCTGGTGATGGCCGGCGCCATGGTATTCGCCATGGCCATGGCCTTACAGGGCGGCACGTTGGGCGACCTGCTCTTATTGGTGCTCATCGGCGGCATCGTACTGATGATGGTGCTATCAATGGGTGGATTATCGTGGCTCCTGGATCGCTGGATGATGCGCCGTCTCACCGACGCTAACCGCCTGGTGCAAGAGCATCGTCCGCTGACAGCCCGGCTGACGCCAACCGATGACAACACCAGGCCAGGGATACTCATGGCGGTGCAACTGCTCGACCAACCAACGATCAGCGGCTCCGGCCACGTTTTGCTCAAGCCGTCCATGGGCTGGGGTCGGTTGCCGCCCCAGAACCTTACCGTCCAGTTGTACTGCCAGGACTTGCAACCGGGCAGCCGGCTGGTCGCCTTACATGACAACAAAGCGTTGTTGGGCAAATCGGTGGATCGTCAGCAATACCTTCGCCAACAGCAATGGATGGTGATGGCATTAGCCGCAGCGGTGCTGCTGGTCACCATCACGATCTTTCTGAGAATGTTGTCCTCCTGAATTCATCAACATCGCTGTACCGCTAACAAAACGATTGGAGAAACCCGTCGTGTTGACATTCCAGGCCGGTCAAAACTTTTCCCTGAGCCAGCAAACGCCAGGTATCCAGCAAGTCGATCTGGGCCTGAGCTGGGAACCGGCTGACGGTCCCTGGGCGCTGGACGCCAGTGCTTTCGCGTTAACTGTTCAGGGCCAAGTGCGCAACGACGGGGATTTTATTTTCTACAATCAGCCGGTGCTGGCGGGCGGCGGCGTCCAGCTTGCCCAGGAAGGCCGACGCTTCATCGTGCGCTTGAACGATTTGCCCGCCGATATTGCGAGCGTCGCCATCGCCGTCACCGGGGATGCGGAAAGCAGTCAAGCGTTCGCCGCCTTACGCCAGGTGCGGCTGGAATTGCGCGACGGCGACCGTCAGGCCGGCATCGCCAGTTTCACACTGGACACGACCGGGATGAGCGAGACTGCCATCATTCTCGGTGAACTCTACCGGCGCGGCTCGGACTGGAAATTCCGAGCGCTCGGCCAAGGTTTTGCGGGTGGACTGTCGGCTCTGGCCCATCACTTTGGCGTTGATGTCGGCAACGACGCCCCCACGCTCACCCCGGAACCGGCATCGTCACCGGCAGCCCCGGAGCCACCGCCCACTCCACCTGCGCCCGAACCGCCCGTCGTTCATGCGGAACCGTTGCCTGCGCCCGCGCCAGAACCACCGCCCGTGGTTGCGGGTCCCGTCGCTTCGACGGATCAACTCAGCGCCCGGTGCCGTGAACTGGAACAGGTGGGTAACGATTTCCTGAGCTGGATGGACGAGCATCCCGATCGGGTGGGACAGGAGAAAGCCGGCCTGACCAAGGAATTTCGCCGCCTGACGGTTCAGGCCCGGCGACTGAATCAAGCGGTGCAACGACCGATGTGCGCCGGTGTGTTCGGCCCCAGCCAGTCGGGCAAGTCCTACCTGATTTCAGCTCTGGCCCGCAAGGGCAATGCGCCGCTGCTGGCCGATTTTGCCGGCCAAAAAATCGACTTTATTCGTGATATCAATCCCGAAGGCGGGCGGGAATCCACCGGTCTGGTCACCCGCTTCACGCTGCAAACGACGACCGGCGCAACGCCGGATGCCCCGGTGCATATGCGTCTGCTGACCCAAACCGACCTGGTCAAAATGCTCGGCAACACTTATTACGCTGATTGCGACCATACCGATGATGCGTTGCTCACGCAGGGCCAACTCAATGAGTTGTTGGCCAGATTGACCCCGGCGGCGCAAGCGACACCGGTCGATCCGCTGACCGCCGATGATGTCTTCGACCTTCAAGCTTATTTTGAACGGTATTTCAAAGGCCAGGAGCGGGTTCGGCTGTTGCGGCATGGCTATTGGGAGCAGGCCGCGCAATGGGCCCCCCGGTTACGCATTCAGGATCGCGCCCAGTTGTTTGGCGTTATCTGGGGTCATGTAGACGCTTTCAGCCAACTTTACATTCGCTTGTACAACGGCTTGCAGGGTCTCAATTTCGCTACGGAAGCCCAGGCCGGACTGGAGGCGTTGCTACCCCGCGAGCAAAGCATCATCGACGTGCAGACATTGAAGGGTCTGGGAACCGGCGGCGGCGGGACGCTGACGCTGACCGGGACGAACGGCGCCCGGGTTACCTTGCCGCGCAGCGAAGTGACGGCGCTGATCGCAGAGCTGCGCATTGTCATCAGCGAGCAACCCTGGGATTTCTTCCAGCATACCGACCTGCTCGACTTCCCCGGCGCTCGTTCCCGCGAACAGATCAAGGATCTGCCGACTTTCCTGCAAGGTCAGGACGCCCTGCAAGGTCTGTTTCTACGCGGTAAGGTCGCCTATCTGTTCGAGCGGTATTGCGCGGAGCAGGAATTGACCAGCATGTTGCTGTGCATCGGCCCCAGCAACCAGGAGGTCAAGACCCTGCCGGAGATGGTGTATGACTGGATCGCCAGCACCCACGGCGTAACCCCGGAACTGCGTTCGCAACAACCAACCGCGTTATTTCTGGTGCTGACCAAGTTTGATATGGAGTTCGAGGAGAAGGCCGGCGAGCGTTCCCCGGAAGGCCGCTGGACGACCCGTCTGGAAAGTTCGTTGACCAACTTTTTCGGCAAGCAGCATGAATGGCCACGCCAGTGGGATACCCAGGGCGGCTTCCGTAACAGCTACTGGCTGCGCAACCCCAACTTCAAGGCCAAGCATATTTTCGATTACGACGAACAGGGACGCGAAACCGGCGTTCGACCTGGTGAAAAATCGCGTATCGAGATGTTCCGCGCTGCCTTTCTCCGGGATCAGAACGCCAACAGCCATTTCCGCAATCCGGTCGAAGCCTGGGGAGCCGGTTTCGCCCTCAATGACGGCGGCATTACCTATCTGGCGCAAAACCTGCGCCCGCTGTGCAACCCCGAACTCAAACGCCGACAACTGACCGGACAAGCGGCGCAATTGCAGGCGCAAATGGCTGAACGCATCGACCACTACTATGTCAGCGACAACCCGGAACTGGAGTTGGAGAAACGGCTGGAAGCAGCGCGGCTGGTGGCCGGCCATCTCATCGACTGTGCCGGCGAACAGCGTTTCGGCGAGCTGTTGCGGGCATTGCAGACCGATAATGACGATCTGGAGGGCATCTACTACCGTATTGAAACCCGGTTGCCTGATGAGAAGCAGACGGTTGGCGGACCCACCATTGGCGCGGCGGTAGATACCCGAAAGATGAAGGCGCTGCTGGGTCTGGGCGCGGCGGCTGGAGCGGGTGAGGAGATGCGCAAGGATGACGCCGCATTATTTGCCCGTGAGGCGGTTGCAGAATGGATGCAGGATTTACAGGATTTAAGCGGCGACCCCTCGCGGTGCGATTATTATCGGGTTCCGCCGGCGTTGATGGCGGAATTCGTCAAGGAACTCATCAGCGGCGCGCAACGATTGAAGCTGGAAGAGCGGATTGTGACGCAAACCCGACAAGTAACCGGTTTTCGCATGAAGTTTGAGCAAATCGTGGCGTTACCCGCCCGGCTAACCGCCAATTTGCTGAATGGCTACGTTGATTTTCTGGGATATGACGGATTGGCGCTGGACAAACGGCCCTGGTTGCCCCTGGACGATGGTCCCCGACCGGTGTTCCCGCCACGCCCTGCGCCGCAGGGTGGCCCGCAATTGAGTGAACAACAGTCGACCTACGATCAGGATTATTACACCGATTGGATTCGCGCCTACCTGGATCTGGTCGAGCGCAATGCCCGCTTCCATGACGGCGCGGAAGTTGATTTGGCCGCCAATCGGCGATTAAGCGAGTTACTGACGCGGTTGCGGGCGGTGGGCTGAGGTCATGCGGCGCTTTCTGTTCACCTTCGCCGGGATCGGCTTGTTGCTCTACGGTCTGGCGTATCTGCCACCGGTCCGGGATCAGGTGATCGCGCCCTTCACCGATGGATTGACCGTAGCGGCTGGTCAATTGATCGCCGCCTTTGGTGGGCAAGTCTGGGTGCAGGGCAATGTGTTGACCATCCCCGGTTTCAGTGTGCGTATTCTCGATTTATGCAATGGCGTCGAGGCAACCCTGCTGCTATGGACTGCGGTATTGGCCTTTCCCGCGCCGTGGCGTTACCGGTTGTGGGGACTGCTCCTGGGTTTTCTGGGTGTGCAAGCGATCAACTTGCTCCGTATCGTGAGCCTGGTCTACTTGGGGGTGTGGAAGCCGGACTGGTTCTACTGGGTGCATTGGTATGTCTGGGATGCGCTGATCCTGATGGATGTGCTGCTGATTTTCCTGCTGTGGTTGCGCCGATTACCGTTGCCCGCATCCTCTCATGCACCGGCTGCGTGATCCGCTATGGCGTTGGCTGCTGAGCGCGGTATTCAGCCTGGCGTTGTGCCTGGGGCTGTGGTGGTGGTGGGTGCGGGAACCCTTGATTGAGGGATTGGCGCGAGTGGTGGGTTTTGCCAGTCCCTGGCTATGGCCGGACACAGTGCTCGGCGTGGGCTTGCAGGATCATTCAGGATGGATCATTACCCTGTTACCCCCTCTGCTGGACCCGCCGCGCCTGTTCATGGCGCTGCCCCTGTCGTTCAACCGCGCTGTAGTGATTTTCCCGCTGTTCTGGGGATTGACGCTGGCGACGCCAGGGCGGGCGCTGCTGCGTCGTTTGTTCCTGGGCACGGTGATCCTGTTGCCAGTGGCGTTGACAATGGTGCTGCTCTACGCCCAGTTTCAACTCGTTCTATACCGAACACACCTGCCCGCACTCACCGAAATACCACCGGCTGACTTTGCCCTAGCCCTCCCGAATTCACCGGCATCATTTTACCTGTGGGGATTAGGCCGCCAACTCGCGATGCTGGTCTTGCCAATCGTTGCCCCATTGCTGGTCTGGTTATCCCTGCATGGAGCCTTTTTGCGCACCGTGATCGTTGGTGGATGGCTGCAACGGGCGATGCATTCTCATACCTTGGCGCCACCAGCGCCCGTGGACCCTGAAATATGAGTTATCGCTGGTCCTGCGTCCTGCTGCTGCTCAGTCTGCTCGGTTGCGATCCCCAGCAGGATCAATATCGTCAGGCGATGCAGCGTTTATGGCGTGGCGATCAGGCGACCGGCGCTCGGATGCTGAAGGCGCTGGCGGAAAACGGCCATGCCCCGTCACAATTCCGGCTGGGGTTGCTCTATCGCTTGGGACAGGGCGTGCCGCGCCAGCCGCACCAGGCGGTCTACTGGTTCGATAAGGCAGCCCGGCAGGATGATGTCGGCGGTCAGTATTGGCTCGCTGAAGCCTATCGGCGAGGCGAAGGAGCGCCCGCTGCTCCAGAATTGGCGTTCCAGGCGTTTCATCGGCTGGCCGAACGGGGTTACGCGCCGGCTCAGCACCAAATCGCCCTGGCCTATGCCGAAGGGCGCGGCGTGGCCCGCAATGACGCACAAA
>JBAQIQ010000093.1:0-15148 GCA_049288935.1 Candidatus Competibacteraceae bacterium | reverse complement strand
GTGCCGCCACGCCCGTGGAAAAACCGGCAACCGAAACCGTGCGCCGCCGCCAGCGCCGCCGCCTGTTGCTGCGCTTGGTAAAGCCCCCAGTTGGAAGCCAAAATACCGCCATCCTTGCAGGAATCGGAGTAACCAACCATCACATCTAGCACCCCGCCACTGGTCGCCAACAATTCCCGATAGGTGGGTTGATCCAGCAAGCGGGTGAGTAAAGTCTCGACCCGGTGCAAATCGGCGATGGTTTCAAATAGCGGGGCGACGCGCAGTTCGCAATGCCAGCTTCCCTCGGCGCGGCGACCTGCTAAGCCGGCGAAGCTGGCCAGGAACAATACCTCCAGTATATGGCTGGCTTCGTGGGTCATCGAGATGACGTAGTTATCGAAGAGGCGCAGACTGATTTCCTCTCGCAACCGCGCCATGACCTGGAAAACGTCCAGTGTTTGGCGGGTCGCCAAGCTGAACGAATCGCAATACAGCAGTGGCGTACCGGGTCGGGCCAACAACTCACTCAGGAGGTTCAGCCGCTCTTCTTCGGTCAGCGCGGCATAGTCGGGCAAGTTGGGCGCCATGGCGAAGATTTCGGTCACCGCCGCCGTATGCCGGGCCGATTCCTGCCGGACATCCAGTGCTGCCAGGTAAAAACCAAAAGTTTCCACCAGCCGGATCAAATCCTTCAGTTCGCCATCCGCCGCCGCGCCATCGCCATGGGCCATCAGCGAATCGCGGATCACTGCAAGGTCTTCGAGAAATTCCTGTTCAGATCCGTAGCCCCAAAAGGGATTAGGTGTTGTTTCGGGGCGCCCCTCAATGTGTGCTCGGATTTGCTCCAGGTTATGCCGGAGGCGGTAGTAGATCAGGAAGAATTTGCGCCGATACGGCTCTTGGGCATATTGCAACGGCGCATCGGCAAACAGCGCCGCCATGCGTTGGGCGTCCGCCTCCAGGCTGGCGCTGAACAGTGGCGAGGGCGTGATCAGCGAACTGGAATAAGTCAATTGCCGGTTCAGTGCTTCAACGCGCCACAGATATTCGCGCAGAATCGTCTGGGATTGCAGCCGGGCGGCCATCGCCGTCGTTTCGGGGGTGACAAACGGATTGCCGTCGCGGTCGCCGCCGATCCAGGAACCGAAACGCAGCAGACAGGGAATCTTTACCGCGGTCTTGCCGCCCTCGTCACCGTAGACCGCATTGAGCGCCCGCTCCAGGTTGCGGTAGAGAATCGGCAGCGCCTGGAAAATGGATTCCCGAAAATAGTACAGGCCGTTTTTCACCTCGTCGCGCACCTGCGGCTTGTAGGCGCGCACCTCGTCGGTTTTCCAGAGGATCTGAATCTGGCTGCGCAGTTCCTCGATGATTTCAGCCTGCTGGTGCTTATTGAGCGCCGGATTGTCGAGCTTGCCATTCGTGACAAAGATGCGCCGTTGCGCGCCGAGTAACACACGACGCTTGGCTTCGGTGGGGTGAGCGGTAAATACTGGAATGAAACAGACTTGATTGAGCAGGGTTTGTAGTTGCGCTGCGTGAACCCCGGCAGCTTGTAGGGCGCGCAGCGTTTCATCGAAGGAGCCTCGCCAAAGTGGCTTACCGCGCCGCACTTGGTCGCGGCGTTGCCGGTGTTGAAAATCTTCTTCGGCGATGTTGGTCAGGTTGAAATAGGCGCTGAAGGCCCGGACCACATGATTAAGCATTTCCGGGCTGAGCGCGGTGATAAAACGCATCAGCCGCTCACGGATATCGAGCGTAGACTGGGGCTGGCGGCGTATCTCGATGAAACCCTTACGCAGGGTTTCCACCGCAGCCAAGGCATGGTGACCTTCCTGGTCGCGTAAGGTCTCCCCCAGCAACCGACCCAGCAGCTTGACGCGGTCGCGCAGTGGTTTGTCGGATACGGTTATCATCAGCAGATCCTCTTGTTGCAAGGGGAATCCTCCTGCAGAGGAGGGGGTATCTTGTCAAGATCGAGGGTAGATCGATGAACAAGTTCAGCCGATGGTCCAAATAACCTGGGCGATGGCGGCCAGACCGCCGATGCCTGCGGTGAGCATGATGGAAGTCAGCGAGGCCGGCATACTGAACCATTTGCGCGATTTGCGCTGATTTTCCAGTGTTTCAAACGCCGCCTGAAGGTTGATCAGCTTTTGCTCAACTTCCTGTAAGCGTTCACTTTGCGTGTTCTCGGTCACGACCAGCAAGCTCTGGATTTCATGAATCCGTTTCGCCACGTTGGTCGCCATGGTCACAACGGTTTCCTGAGCAGCCTTGCTGTCGGCCCGGATACTTTCCACCGTGGCGGCCATTTGGGTCCATTGTTCCTGTTGCTCATCCAAGCGGGCGGCGATTTCTGCAATCGGTGCGTCGCTGTGCTGCTGGAGCGACTCCCCCATTTGTTGCGAATCCACCTGGATTTGCTCAACGACCTCTTTAAGCTGGTTGATTTCCTGCTCGTGAGTCGCCAGTTCTTGTTCAAGAACGCTGAGTTGGCGCGGCGAGCTGTCCAGCCGCGCCATCTGTTGCTGCACGGCATGAAGATCCGTATGCAGACTGCGAAGCTGTTCGAAATTGCCGCTGAAAGCCTGAGACTGGCTGCTCAGGCGAGTTTCGAGCACAGCAACCGATTCCTGAAGGGCTTCTAAATCATGCCGGAGTTCTTGAGTCGATTGTTCAGCAAGTTCCAGGCGCTGAACGTCCATTGCCTGAACCGGGTCGGGTTGTTGACGCTGATCAATGTCCTTTTGAAGATTGGCGATTTGATGGATCGCGCCCTGAAAATCCTGCTGCTGGGCATCAAGAGCCGCGTTCAACGCCGTTAATTGTTGGTGTGTAGTTTCCTGGAATTCCTCCAGCATTCCGGCTTGCGCCAGCCAACTTTCCCGCAATTTCTCCAACGTTTCGACCTGGGCCGATAAGTCTTCGCGCAGACTGGCCACGGCAGTAGCGTCTACACTGGATATTGCCGGTTCGGGCGCTTGGCTTGAATGGTCGAGCGCGGCCTCCGCCTCGCTGAGGCGCTGTTGCAAATCCTGAATTTGCGCCCAGGCAAGCTGCTGGGTTTCTTCCAGAACAGCGCCTTGTTCCACAATCGCCTGATGCAGACGATCCAGGGTGGCAACTGTATCCGCATTGACCGTTGCCGGTTCGGGCGCTTGGCTTGAACTGTCGAGCGCGGCCTCCGCCTCGCTGAGGCGTTGTTGCAAATCCTGAATTTGCGCCCAGGCAAGCTGCTGAGTTTCTTCCAGAACAGCGCCTTGTTCCACAATCGCCTGATGCAGACGATCCAGGGTGGCAACCGTATCCGCATTGACCGTTGCCGGTTCGGGCGCTTGGCTTGAATGGTCGAGCGCGGCTTCCGCCTCGCTGAGGCGTTGTTGCAAATCCTGAATTTGCGCCCAGGCAAGCTGCTGGGTTTCTTCTAGGGCAACGCTCTGTTCAGTAATCGCTTGGCGTAAGCTGTCGAGGATCGCATTCGTATCAATTTCTGGCTTGGTTTCAAGAGATTGATAGAGATGATCAAGGGCATTTTCGAGCTCGCCCAGACGTTGTTGCACGGCGTTCAATGGCGCGGTCAGGGTATTTTGCAGTTCCGCGAAATGTGCATCCTGACATTCCAGTGTGGCCTGAATCGCGCCCAACTCCTGTTCAAGTTCCTGCTGCTGACCGCGAGTCGTGGTGAGCGCAGTTTCCAGCGCTTCAAGCCGTTCGTAACCAATGGATGGTGGCGACTGATGGTCGGAAGAAGCCTCCGCAACGGATTCGGCTTGAGCATTGAGTGGACTGGACGCTTCACTCAGAACAGTCGCTGGTCGGTATCCGGAACCGGCGACCAGGATTTCAACGGCGCTCAGGCGATCCTGGTAGGTCGAGAGGCTATCGCGCCAATTTTGGTCAAGTTCGCACAGGGTGTCGTTCTGCGTGGTCAAGTCAGTCTGAACGACGTTCAGTATCTGGCGGGTGGAATTGGTATCCGCCGCCAACTTGCTCATCAGGGTTTCCAGATGTTTCAGGCGATCCTGGTGTTTTGGCGACTCCTGCCGAATTTGGGCGATATCCACCTGCATTCGATGCTGAATTTCAAATTCGCCCTTGAGATGGGCAATGTCCTGCTGGGCAGTCTGCAAATTCTGCTCAGCAACGGTTGATGATGCTGTCAGGGCATCCAACCGGTCCTGTTGGGTTTGCAATTGCCGTCGGGCGATTTCATCGACGCCAACCGTCTCTTCAAACGTACTCAGCGCCTGTTCATGGCGTTCGAAAGCGGTTTTCAGGGCGTCCAGCGCCTGACTAAGGGAACGGCTGCTCTGGTCGAGACGGTCCACGGTAAGGTCAAATTGCAGTAAGCGCTGACTTTGCGCTTCGACCGCCGTGGAAAATTGCTCGATATGCTCCCGATGAACACCGGTGGCCTGTTCCAGAGCCACGATCTTGTCAAGCGGCGCCAGCTTGGCTTCCAGCTCCTGACGCCAGCCAGCATTCTGGGCTTGCAGGTCATCCGCGACCGCCGCCAGGGTTTGCTGCAGGTGCTGTTGATTCTGCTGAAAACCGGCGACCAGGGTTTCGACAGTATTCAACTGCTGTTCCAGCCGACGCTCATCCACTTGCAACTTGACCAAACCGCCGCTCAGGTTGGCCAGCGTTTGCCGATCCGTTCTCCGATCCTGCTCAACAGCGACCAGCGTGCTGGAAAGAGTGTGTATTTGGTCATATTGGGCTCTGGCGTCAGTTTCCAGAACTCCCAGTTTGCGGCGCAGGTTCTGGAAAAAGCCAATCGCGCCAGCGAGAGAAGATTCAAGTTCAGTCGCGTCATTCATGGCGTCACATCGTTCAGGTTGGATCTAAGGCTCGTTATTTATATGAGTATGACTGATTTTTGCTGGAAGGGGTGCTGAAATAGCAAGGATTTGTATGGATCGCGATCAGCGCGCAAGTCCAGCGAAGCGCAAGGAAGATCGTCAAGGCCATTCGACAGACATCCGCATGGAAACTATAGTAATCAGTAACCCTGCGTGCGAGCGCCAAGGGTTAGGCCCATCCGGTTTCGCCAGCCTTTCCACACACTGAAATAAAGGAAGCTGTCCATGTCCGTTCCCAGCAACCTGCCGGTCTGGCAAGCATTGCAAGCTCATCATGCCGCCATCGCTGATCTGCATCTGCGTGACTTGTTCGCCACCGATCCCGGGCGCTTCAACAAGTTCTCCCGACGCTTCGGCGACCTGCTGGTGGATTTTTCCAAGCACCGCATCACTGAAGAAACCTTGAGTCTGCTGACTGAACTGGCCCGCCAGGCGCAACTGCCTGTTTGCATCGAGCGAATGTTCAGCGGCGAAATGATTAACCATACTGAACAGCGTGCGGTGTTGCACGTCGCGTTGCGCAACCGGAGCGACCGGCCGATCCTCGTCAAGGGTCAGGACGTGATGCCGGAAGTGAACAATGTGTTAGAACATATGCGCAAGTTCGCCGACCAGATTCGCCGGGGCAAGTGGCGCGGCCACACCGGCAAGCGAATTCGCGATGTGGTCAATATTGGCATTGGTGGTTCGGATCTGGGGCCGAAAATGGTTTGCCAGGCACTGGAGCCTTACGGCGATCCCACCTTGCGGATGCACTTTGTCTCCAATGTCGACGGTGCGCATATCAGCCATGTTCTGGCCGAATGCGACCCGGAAAGCACCCTGTTTATCGTAGCCTCCAAGACCTTCACAACCCAAGAGACCATGACCAATGCGCATACCGCCCGCGCTTGGTTGATCAAGGAACTGGGTGATGAAGCGGCGGTGGCCAGACATTTCGTGGCCGTGTCCACCAACACCGCCGGGGTCAGCCAGTTTGGCATCGATACCGCCAATATGTTTGAGTTTTGGGACTGGGTCGGCGGGCGTTATTCACTGTGGTCGGCCATCGGCCTGCCGATCATGGTCTATCTGGGCATGGAAAATTTCATGGAGTTGCAGGAAGGCGCTCATGAGATGGACGAGCATTTCCGCACCGCGCCGCTGGAAGAAAATTTGCCGGTCATTTTGGCGTTGCTAGGCGCCTGGTACATCGATTTCTTCGGCGCTGACAGCCAGGTGACGCTGGTTTACGACGATTACCTGCGTTCGTTACCGGACTATCTGCAACAACTGGACATGGAGAGCAATGGCAAGTCCATTGATCGGGAGGGTCAATCGGTAGCGGTCAAGACCGGGCCAATTCTCTGGGGTGGCTTGGGAAATAACGGCCAGCACGCTTTCTACCAATTGCTGCATCAGGGAACACATCTGGTTCCGGCGGATTTCCTGGCCCCGGCGCACAGCCCGAATCCCATCGGCGACCATCATGCGATTCTGCTGGCCAACTGCCTGGCCCAGGCCGAGGCGTTGATGGTCGGCAAAACCGAGGCGCAAGCCCGCGCTGAATTGGCAAAGCAGGGGCTCAGTGGCGAGGCATTAGAGAAGTTGTTGCCGTACAAAGTTTTCCCCGGTAATCGGCCCAGCACCAGCCTGTTTTACCGTCGATTGACCCCGAAAGTCCTGGGATCATTGCTGGCGCTGTATGAGCACAAAGTGTTCACTCAAGGCGTGATCTGGAATATCAACTCCTTTGATCAATGGGGGGTGGAACTCGGCAAGCAGTTGGCGAACGCCATTTTGCCGGAGCTCAAGGGTGAGCGGCCCGCCGCCGGGCATGATGCGTCCACTGTCGGGCTGATCGAGTTCTGTCGCGCTGCGGATTGATCGCGCCCGTTTATCAATGGCCCGTTCGCGCACCTGCGAGCGGGCCGGTTTTTAGCTGTCCTCAATACCGCATGGCGTACCATAACCGCCCCAACCATTCGTAGCCCCCATAGTAAATCTCCGCAATGGCTGTCACTGATGGTTGCCAGGAATAAGGATCGAACGGTTCCAGTTGATCGTTGAAAAACAGGGTGGGGGCGGGAATCACGTTCAACCCCTGTGCCTGGAAAGCAGCGACGGCGCGTGGTAAATGCACGGCGTTGCTCACCAGCAGGAGCGTCTGCAGATGGCGTTCGCGCAACAACACCGCACTGTGGACCGCGTTTTCCCAGGTATCCCGACTCGTCGTTTCGGCGATGACTGCACTGAGGCCGAATTCCTGCTCCAGAATAGTCTTCATTAACTCTGCTTCGGCGGGATCACCAACTTTGGCTCGGACGCCACGTCCGCCGCTGGCCAAAATGGGCAATCCGGTTTGTCGCGCCAGCCAGGCGGCGTAGCGCACCCGCCCCAAGGTGCGATGATGTACAGTTGGGCCATCGCCATATTCCGGCGCGTCCTCATGTATTCCCCCACCCAGCACGACAATCGCTTCCGGTCGCAGCGATGGCAGCCCTTGTTCGGTCAGTGGCGGGTAAATTTGCAGGGAACGGTTTAACAGGCTGGCGGTGAAGGGGATGCTGCAAAAATAGCTCAACACCGCGCCGGCCAGCAGCAGCACCAACCCTGGACGGGGACGCCAATGCCAGAGCAACGCACCGATTAAACCCATCAGTAATGGCCCACCGGGTGGCAATAACAAACTCTTGATCAGTATCAACGCGAAACTCGTTGGGCCATGGGAAGGGACTGATTGAAACAGCGATGACGCCGCCGCACGATGCTTCTATACTCAATCATTCATAAAAAATTCATCAATTCGCCATAAAGCCGGAGGACGCCCCATGATTGGAGAGAGTCACGATTTGTTCCATGAATTTCCCGAATATAGAAACCGGATTGCTGAACTGAAAGATGCAGACGCCCAATTCGCATCGTTATACGACCAGTATCATACGGTCAACGATGAGGTGGAACGAATTGAATGGCAGATCGAGACCCCATCAGACTTCTATACCGAGGCGCTGAAGAAAAAGCGGCTGCACCTCAAAGACGAGATTTACACCATCCTGCGAGCCAGATCACGTGCCGATGCGCTGGCCTGAAAGCCGGCGCGGGGTTCAGGATGTTCAACGCTCTTCTCCTCTTGAAGGAGTCAGCACCAGCGGTGAGCCTGGCTCTTTGGCCACAACAGGAGGTCGCCGTCGCCGGACGGTCGCTCGTTCGACCTCTGGCGTAGCGTTGACCCGCGCCTGGCGCAGCCAGCCGAGAACGCGGTGTTCAATCGCGTCCTGGCTGGTCGGCGGTAAATCCCGGAAGATCAGCGCACCGGCCCCGAGCAACAAAGTCAATCCGCCCAGAAAGGTGACCAGCGGTTGCATAAACGCAATGGCCAGAATAGCGAATAGCGCGAGCAGAGCATGTCGGATTTTCAAAAGGCGCCTCCACCATATGCAGGAATCAGGAAGGGTGTGACGAATCCTCAGCCTGGGTCAGTTTACGCACCAGAATGACCGTACAGTTGTCATCCGGTTGGCGTTGTTGATGACGGATGGCAATCGCTAATTCGGCCAGTAATTCATCAAGGAGTTCTTCAAGAGACCGATGTGGTTGCGAAAGCAGTGCCGGCCAGCGTTGGATAAACGTTTGTGGATAGCGCAAATGCCAAAGGCCGTCGCTGGCCAGCAGATAGACCCGATCGGCTTCCAGAGTCAAAGCACGACGGTCGCTGAGTCCGCGCAAAAACGGCGGCAGGTTGCCATCATGCAGTTCGTAGAGATCCTGATCGATCTTGTCTACATAAAAATTCGCTGCACCCAAAGTGCTGCCCAAAATGAAGGCCTGGCTAATTTGGGAACTGGTCTCGATATGGACTTGCTGCAACCATTGAGTGCTGTCCAGTAAACCCAGCAGTGCAAGATGGGTGGCAGGTACGTGATCTACAGTCAGACACTGTGCGCTGTGCGCATCAACCGAGTACGCACGCGAATCGCCGACATGAAAAAGCAGGGTTGGTGAATCCTGGGGGATTTCGAGAACAATGAGCGTACAACCGGTTTCCATCCCGGCGAGTTGAAACTCCCGGTACAGTCGTTGGTGTAAAAGAGTCAGCTCATTGGATAGCTGCGCAAGATCAGTCATCGCGGGCAGTTCAAGCAGGCCCTCAACGGCTCGTTCAGCGGCTTCCCGTCCGTAGCAGTGGCCACCCATACCGTCAAGCACTGCTAACCGTCGATGTCCATGCGGCCAGCCGGTCAGTTGTCGCTGGGTTTCCTGTTCATGCCAGAGGAATCGAGCGTGGCCTTGGCCATCAATCAGTAAAAAATTATCCTGGTTCTCCTCGCGTCCCTGGCCAGTAGGTGAGCAAAACGAGCGTATAGCAATCTCCAGTCGGAGGCCATAACAGGGGCGATGAGGGGTAGTATTCGAGAGAAGGGGGTCAGTATGCATCTGAAATCAGGTCATCATCGTGATAAACGAGCATGAGTAAACGACGGGCCGGGCGCGACTTGATCCATGGCGTGGGCGCTGCGTAATCAGGCGCCCAGTTGCTTCATCCTTCTGCTAGACTAATCATAATGCGCCTCATGGCTGTTAATTCAAACAAATGTTTTAAAACAACCCACTCGTCGATGACTTATGGATATCGAAACACGTCTTGAGGAAATTGCGCAAGCTTACGCCGCTGGCCGTCTGAACGAGGCCGAGTGGGTTCGTCTTCGAGAAGAAACTCTGCATGCAGCCAACGATGATGACCGTTCGCGGCTGTTGGAAAGCGCTTTGTTCAGCAGTGAAAACGATCCGTCAGAACCACCTGACCCTCCGGGAGCGTTGACGGCGGGTCAGGTGTTGGGGCCTCCCGAACGACGGATGCGGTTAATGCAAGACCTCAGTGGCCGGGGGCGCCTCTGGCTGGCACACCCTGTTTCTTCTTCACGGGACGATGGTAGCGAAACTGTTGAAGAATTTCGAGCGATCAAGATTTTTTTGCCGGCGGGCCACGGATCGGGCGCAGGAGAGCCGGGACGCGAGGAACAGCGAGCGTCGCGAGCGGATTTAATCGGTTTGCGTTCCTATCTAGCCAAGGTTAGAGCGCGGGTAGAATTAGCGGCGAAGCTCGATCATCCGGTGATTGCTCGCATCCATGGATGGCAACAAGGCGCGGATGGATGGCCTTTCGCCGAAATGGAATACGTCGACCCTCGCCACGGTCGCAACCTGGCGCAATTGCTCGAAGAGCAGGGTCGGAAAGAATTGCCCTGGGAAGTCATCGCCAAAGGGTTGCGTTCGGTCGCTTCTGCCTTGGACTATGCGCGTCGTGAATACCGGTTCGCTCATCAGCACCTTGATGCCGATACGGTATTTGTGACTGATCAAGGGGCAGTTAAGCTCCTGGGGTTTGGCCTGGCAACCGAAATCCGCGAACCGCGCAGCGTTCTGTTCAGCACCAGCAGTGCGGGGCGCGAGGCTGTGGGGGAAGGTTCGGTCGAGTCAGTTACTGCCGAAACCGCCTTTCGTCGTGATGTTTTCGCTCTGGCGCTATTGGCTTACCAAATGTTGACCGGACACAGCGCCCAGGCAGCCCAAGGCCAGTCGGCAGGTGTTGTACCACGGCCAACCGGATTGACAGATGACGCCTGGCAGGTTTTGCGGCGCGGGCTGGCGTACCCCAGCGAATTGTGCCCAACCGATGCTGGCCAGTTCATCCAGGCGCTGGATGAAGCACAACGACCAGCGATAACAGCGGCCAGCCGAACTCCCCTGCCTAAATGGATCTGGGGGTTGGCGGCGGGACTGGCTCTGGCGACTGGGGCGGGAATCTACGGACTCAATCAACCCGTTGACCGAGGACCTGGCCCAGATCAACCCGTCGTATCGAGCGGCCTCCCGATCAAGCCGCAAGCGGCAACTCCGGCCAGCGAACCTGCCGATGAGGGCGTTTCTTTACAGGCTGCGGAGCGCGAAATTGATCAACGCGCTTTCGAGGCCGCCCGCCGGGTTGATACGGTTGCAGCTTACCAGCTTTATCTGCAACGCTGCCCGCAATGCGGCTATGGGAAGGATGCGCGAACCGCGATTAAAAGGTTGGAAACCCAGAAAAGCATGGAATCGCTCAAGGCCGATTTCGAAGCGCTGGTCGGCGCGTTTGAAGAAGGGCGTGAAGAGCGTGGCGATCTGGCGCTATCCCGGTTGAATGCGCTAGCCGCGCTAGCGCCGAATGATCCGCTGATTGCCGCTGGCCGGCAACGCCTGGCGCGCAACTGGGTCAAAATAGCATTGATCAGCCTTGACAAACCGGACCCAGATGAAGCCCGCAAATGGTTAAAGAAGGCGGAATCAATCCAGCCCCAGTTGCCGGAACTGGCCGCGCTGAATCAGGTGATCAAACAAGCCGAAGCGGTTGAACAGGCCAAACAAACCGATACCGAAGCTTTCGCCGCCGCCCGCCACACCGGCACCCGCCAGGCTTACTGGGCCTATCTCGACCGTTGTGCAGCGGACTGCCATCATCGTGCTGAGGCGGAAGCCGCCCTCGCCCGTCTGGCGCCCGCCTATCCTGTGTTGCGTGACCGACTGCAAGATGGTTCGTCCGGGCCGGAAATGGTGGTGATTCCAACCGGTGAATTCCAAATGGGATCGCCATCTTCCGAAGCCGGCCGTTACAACGATGAACCTGTGCGGGCGGTACGTATCGAAAAAACACTGGCCATCGGCAAATACGAAGTGATGTTTCATGAATATGATCGATTTGCGGAAGCGACGGAAAAATTTTTGCCGAGCGATCAAGGCTGGGGGCGCGGTCGGCGTCCGGTCATCAATGTCAACTGGAGCAACGCCTCAGCGTATGCTGAATGGCTTTCCCAACAGACGGGCCAACGTTATCGCCTACCGACGGAAGCTGAATGGGAGTACGCAGCGCGGGCCAGAACGACAACCAGTCGCTATTGGGGCGATGACCCGAACGAGGGTTGCGCTTACGCCAACGCCGCCGACCTGGATGGCAAGCAGGTGTTTCCAGGCTGGCCGGCCATGAAATGCCGTGATGGCCAGGTCTACACAGCGCCCGCCGGCAGCTATCGGAACAATAGCTTTGGTTTGCACGACATCGCGGGCAATGTATTGGAATGGACGTGCTCAATCTACGATAAAGAGTCAAAGACGCCGGTACATCGTTGTCAGGAACCGAACGGCGACCAGGAAATGGTGGTGCGCGGCGGTTCCTGGAGTGACGAACCGCGCAATGTGCGTTCGGCGGACCGACATCGCAATCGACCAGACTTTCAGGATTATTTTCTGGGATTTCGGCTGGTTCGGGAATCACCTTGAGCATTTCGGACCCGATGGAATGATCGACCATGAATTCGCGCTGGCAAGCCGCGTTTTGGCGAGGCGTCGAACCACTGGGCCGGATGGCGACCACCCTCCTCAACCACTGTCTGGACGAGTTGGATTTCCTCGCCGTTGTACTGATGAGCGCGCTCGCTGGGTTGAGCATCCGGGGCCAGTGGCCGTTCTTGCTCAGACACACCTGGCAACAAATTTATTTCACAGCGGTACCGCGGGCGTCTATCTTCACCGTCGTTGGGTTAATCATCGGTACACTGATCGCCTTGCCGTTGATCGTATTCGGTATTCACGATCCCGGACTCATGGGACGCATCATGCACACCATGGTGTACCATCAACTCGGTCCCATTCTGGCGGCGCTGTTTGTAGCCGGCTTGTCGGGCCCGGCCATCACGGCTGAATTGGGCGAGTTGCGGGCCAATCAGGCTATCGACCATCTGGCGGCTATGGGGATCGATCCCTACAGTTTTTTCGTCTGGCCTCGCCTGATTGGCATGACGCTGTCGTTGCTAGTGCTGACCTTCTGGCTAAACGTCGGGGTCACGGTTGGCGCTGCGGCCATGTTGAATATTTACCAAAACATCCCGCTGTCCGTGTTTTTCCGGGTCTGCATGTCGGAACTGAATGGATTCACCTTATTGCTGACCGGTCTGATGGTCGCCTCCCAGGCGGTTCACATTATTCTGGTGCAAATTTCGCACGCCTTTCGGGTTCGGGCTTATGTCGATATTCCCCGTGCGTTGCCCAATGCTTTCGCTCAGTCCTTTATCGGGTGTTTGGTCATCACCTTGCTGTTTTCGCTATTGCGTTATGGTTGAAATTCCGCCGGTTCGGTTAAGCCACCTGGTGCTGGATGTGCGGCCATTTCCGGCGCCGTTCGATTTTCAGGCTTGGCCCGATCAGTTGTGGATGCTGGCGGGAGCGGTGAATTCGGGCCGGCGCGAATTGATCCGGACCATTGCCGGTTTGTCCTCACCTCATGCGGGTCATGTTGAACTGTTTGGCCAAGCCACGGAGCGCTTGTGGCCACGCGCTAATGCCCGGTTGCGTCGCCGGATCGGCGTCGTGTTGGAACAAGCGGGTCTGGCCCCGGCTTGGAGCGTGTTCGAAAATCTGGCGCTGCTGGTGCGTTATCACCGCTTGACGCCGGTCAGTGATGTGGAGCGTTATGTGGTGGAATTTATGGACGCCTGTCAGCTACCGCGCACCCTGCTAACCCGACTGGCGGGCAATCTGTCGCCGCTGGAAAGTAGCTGGATCGGATTGCTGCGGGCGCTGATCACCCGACCGGAATTGCTGCTGGTCAGCGGTTATCTGCCGCGTGAGACGCTGGCGGCGGATTATGGAATTTGGCGCTTTTTCCAGGACGTGGTGCAGCCGATGCGTATGACGATCCTGGTCGATGCGGGGCCACAGGCCCTGCCGATTGATCCAGACAGTCGATTGCTGGTCATGGATCAGGGGACGTTGCTGGCGGCGGGACTGGCCGGTGAATTGCGAGACCACGCCGATACACGGGTCCAGTGTTACGCACGGGCAGACCATGCTTGAGAGTGCCATCAATACCCGTTACCAACACTATCGACGGGCGGTCGGTTTGCTCGTACTGGTAACGCTGGGCCTGCTGTTCGTCATGTTGTGGATGGCTCATCGCCCCGTTGGGTTGTTCGGGCAAACTTATCGCCTGTACGGGATTCTCGACAATGTCCGCCATCTGCAGAAAACCACGACAGTCACTCTAGCCGGGTTGAAGATTGGTGAAGTAAATGCGCTGATCATTACCGATTACAACGAAATTCGCATTGAACTGGTGCTGGATCAGCAATATCAGTTGCGGATTCGCAGCGACTCATTCGCCCAAGTCAAAACCGACCTGCTGGGCAATGCGCGAATTGAAATCAGCATGGGTGCGCCTGAGCAGGCGCCGTTGCCGGATGGCGCTAGAATCGCCTTTCGCCGGGCGCCCGATCTGGACGTACTGATTCTTCAGGCTCAGCAGGAACTGGCGCAAGTCGGCGCAGTGCTGGCCAATGTCCGAACGTTGACGGAGGAACTGCAAAAGCCGGATGGGAGACTGCTCGGTACACTTGACGCCGTTGCGCAGATGACGCAGGTATTTTCCCAACAACTGACGGGCCATCTGGCGCGAATTGATACGGTGCTGCGCGACGCCGCTGAACTCAGCGGGCACTTGAAACCGCTCCTGCGGGATCTGACCGTGGTCAGCAGCGAAATGAGCCGGTCAGCCGGCGCTCTGGCCGTGGTCAGTGAGCGCATCCGACAAGGGCAAGGCGTACTGGGTGAATTGACCGACAGCCGCAGCCCGCTGTCTGGGCATATTCTGGCCAGTGTGCGCAAACTGGATGCAGTGATGAGTGAACTGGCGAAACTGACGAATCGGTTGCCGCACTATGGCCAGCAGACCGAGCGCATCTTGCAGCATACGGAACAGATGATGGCGCAACTGGCCGAAGCCAGCCAGCAAGCGCCAGGACTGATGGACCAGAGCCGGCGGGTGGCTGAAGATGTAGACGAGATGGTGGGGACAATTCGGCGCAGTCCTTTGTTACGCGCCCTGAATTCGTCAGCCCCGCAACCGCTGTTGCTGGATGCGCCCCGGGATATGGAGCGGCGGATTCCCATTGCGCCGCCCTAAGCTCGGGCGCCTACGGTAGATGTGGAAGGTGCGCAAGACTTGGCATCCTCCCCGCCCTGAAGGCTGGGGATTCCTGACTTCGCAATCAGGGTTTTCTGTTTCGTTGAGGATTGCCCAGAGGAGCTAAGGCTTGGTTTTCGCCGATTCGATTCCCCAGAGTGGGGAGTCTTACGCGGTTCGAGCCGCAGCCGGAAACTCCCCCAGGTCTCACATCCTCTCCACAGACTTCACATCCCGCCTGCCCGGCGGTAGGTCTTGAATAGGAGACACTGGAGATGCCACCCAAAAATGCGGCGCTTCACCAGTCCCCACCGGGGGGACTGCCGCGCCG
>JBAQIQ010000092.1:0-27129 GCA_049288935.1 Candidatus Competibacteraceae bacterium | reverse complement strand
CCGCAGCCGGAAACTCCCCCAGGTCTCACATCCTCTCCACAGACTTCACATCCCGCCTGCCCGGCGGTAGGTCTTGAATAGGAGACACTGGAGATGCTACCCATGAGCAAGGGGTGCGCTGACGCGCACCCCGTTAAGTTCTCAGCTCATAAGAGCGTCGATTGACTTCCCACATCCCAACGGCGTTTGTCCAGGCAAATCCGCCCGCAACCGTTCTGCCACCCGCCGCTCCAAGGGCGACAAAGCCGACGAAGGCAAGAGCGACAAACCTGGACTGACATGACGGAACAAATGTCGGCGCAGACAGTACGCCTTGTGCGCTTCAACGTCATCGCCTGAACCAGTCAGCGCGGCACGCAACGCCCGTCGCAGTTCTTCCGGCCACTGCGTCCAAAGCGTGGCCGTTTTTAACAACTGCCCTGTCTGAATCAAAGCAGCTTCCTCAATCTGCATCGCCTGCTCAATCGCTGCCCGTCGAGCATGCAGATCATCTGGCGATAACTTCAAGACATTACATCGTTGTCTGAGATCGGATAATAAGTTTCCCATAACATACTCGCAACAAACTTTGGTAATTTGAGTTGGGAAATGACCTGCTTTGGCTCCAGTGCGTAGCAAATTTCCAACTGCCTGACCAGTTCATCAGCATATCCCGGCAACGCCGGTTTATTGCCATGCCATTGAACGATCACATTGAAGCGTTGAATAAGCGCTTCGGGTGTTGTTCTGGCGGCGATGAGCGGCAAATCCTGCCGATCTTTTTCCCGGCCAGCATTCATTTCTAACAAGAACAAATCCTCGATACTCAGCGCCTTCACCGTAAAAGTCTGGCCAGCGACTTCAAGCATTTTATAAGTTGGCGAATGCTCTTCAATATCCCTAAGCAGGATGAACCCCCATAGATTCTCAGTCGCAGTCACATCGATTTTAAATGCGGGACCATAAATCTCTACCAACTCCCGTTCAACCTGAAAAACCACATCATCAGAAAACGTCTGTACATACAGATCGACACCCTCGGACAGATTCCGAATGCCGTGGGCGCTTAACGCCGTGCCGCCCACCACGATAATCGTGTGGTCGATCGGCTCACCGGCTTGCTGCGAACGTTCGATCAACCGCACAATCACGCTCAATGCTTCATCAATAGCCAGCATAATTCCTCATTCCTGCCTGTCGCCACCGGTCGAGCGTTGGCCGCATCCGGCCCTGCTTGCCGGGCGCATGGCAGACCCTCTGCTTACGCTTCAGCAAAATTCATCAGCGTCATCCATAATCCCGACTGTAAACGAATTTGGCGCTGCCTGCCTGGCCAGCATGATCAATCAACTGTAATTTATGAACTCAAAGAGTGATTTCGCCGATGACTGCGCCTAAACCTCTGCTGCTGGTGGATGGCTCGTCCTGGCTGCACCGAGCGTTCAACGCTCTGCCGCCGTTGGCTACGCAAGCCGGGGAACCGACCGGAGCGCTGTATGGAGTGATCAACATGTTGCGCCGGTTGCTGGTTGACTATCAACCAGACGCTTTGGCGGTGGTGTTCGACGCGCCCGGCAAGACTTTCCGTCACGAGTGGTTTCCCGATTATAAGGCAAACCGTCCTCCCACCGACCCGGAACTGGTCCAGCAGATTGCGCCGCTCCATGCCTTTATCCGCGCTATGGGTCTACCCCTGCTGCAAATTTCCGGCGTCGAAGCCGATGATGTGATCGGGACGTTAACCCGACAGGCGACAGCGCAGGGATGGCCGGTGCTAATCGTCAGCAGTGACAAAGATTTAGCGCAACTGGTCAACGGGCGGGTTCGCCTGCTGGACACCATGAAAAACGTCATCACCGACGCCGCCGGGGTGGAAGAGAAATTCGGCGTTCCTCCCACCCGGATTGTGGACTGGCTGGCGCTGGTCGGCGACGCCTCCGATAACATCCCCGGCGTGTCGGGCGTCGGCAAAGTCACCGCTGCCAAATGGCTCAGTCAATACGGCTCGCTGGATGCGCTGATGGCCGATGCCGCTCACATCACCGGCAAGATCGGCGATAAACTGCGCGCCGGGTTGGCACAATTGCCGCTCTCTCGACGACTGGCAACGCTGGATTGCAGCGTGCCGTTGCCCGTTACGCTCGACGACTTGCGCCCGACGACCCCGGATACTGCTGCATTAAAAATACTGTATGAGCGTTATGAATTTCGTTCCTGGTTGCGTGATGTGTCACCTGCGGAGGAACCGACGACCGCCGCTCTGGAACCGTCCAGCGCAACGCCGGAAGTCGTGCTGACGACTACTGCGCCGCCCGCCTACTCACAAGTGCTGGATCAGGCCACGCTGGATGCCTGGCTGGAACGGTTGCAGTCGGCGGAACTGTTCGCCTTTGACACCGAGACCACCAGCCTGAATTATCTGGACGCCCGGATCGTTGGCGTCTCCTTTGCCGTCCTTCCCGGTGAGGCCGCTTATGTGCCACTGGCCCACGACTATCCCGGCGCCCCGGATCAGCTCAACCGGGAGCAGGTTCTGGAGCAGTTGCGCCCACTGTTGCAAAGCCCGGATCATCTCAAGGTCGGTCAACATCTCAAATACGACTGGCACGTTCTCGCCAATCACGGCGTCACTCTGCGCGGTATTCAGCATGACACCCTGCTGGAATCCTATGTGCTGGATTCCACATCCCAGCATAACCTGGACAGCCTGGCGGAACGGCATCTGAGCCTGCGTACGATCCGCTATGAGGATGTCGCGGGGAAAGGCGCCAAGCAATTGACTTTCAATCAAGTACCGCTAGAACAGGCAGGTCCTTACGCCGCTGAAGACGCCGATGTGACTCTGCGCCTTCATCGCTGTCTGTGGCCGAAGTTGGCGGCGGAGCCAGGCTTGCAGCATTTGTATACCGCGCTGGAAATCCCGCTGATCGAGGTGCTGGCTGGCATGGAGCGCGTCGGTGTGCGCGTGGATGCAACGGCGTTACGCCAGCAAAGCGGTGAATTGGCTAAACGATTATGGGAATTGGAACAGCAGGCGCATGCATTGGCTGGCGAACGTTTTAATCTGGGTTCGCCCAAGCAGTTGCAGAGCATCCTGTTCGAGCGGTTGCAACTACCCGCCGGCAAGAAGACACCGACCGGCCAGATTTCCACTGCCGAAGACGTCTTGCAGGAACTGGCGCTGGACTATCCGTTGCCACGGGTCATTTTGGAACACCGGACGCTGAGCAAGCTGAAATCCACTTATACCGACCGATTGCCGGAGCAGATTCATCCCCGCACCGGGCGGGTGCATACTTCCTATCATCAAGCGGTGGCTAGCACCGGCCGGCTGTCCTCATCCGATCCCAATTTGCAGAACATCCCCACGCGCACCCCGGAGGGGCGGCGCATTCGTCAGGCGTTTATTGCGGAACCGGGTTATTTAATCGTGGCGGCGGATTATTCGCAGATCGAATTGCGAATCATGGCCCATCTGTCCGGCGATGAAGGGCTGCTACGGGCCTTTGTTGCGGGTGCGGATGTTCACCGGACGACAGCCGCCGAGGTGTTTGGCGTTGCGCCGGACGCAGTGAGCACAGAACAGCGGCGCAGCGCTAAAGCGATTAACTTTGGGTTGATCTACGGTATGTCAGCCTTTGGGCTGGCCCGGCAACTGGGTATTGAGCGCAGTGCGGCTCAGGACTATGTGGATCGATATTTCGCCCGCTACCCCGGCGTTAAGACGTATATGGATGAGACCCGTGGTCAAGCAGCGGAACAGGGTTATGTCGAGACGGTGTTTAGCCGGCGGTTATATCTGGCCGATATTCGTTCACGCAATGCCCAGCGGCGGCAAGCGGCGGAACGGGCGGCGATTAACGCGCCGATGCAGGGCACTGCCGCTGATATTATTAAACGGGCGATGCTGGCGGTGGACCGCTGGCTGCGGGAGTCCGCTTTCCCGGCGCGGATGATCATGCAGGTGCATGATGAGCTGGTGTTTGAGGTCGCTGAGGAGGCGTTGGCAACCGCTGAGGAGCGGATTCGGGCATTGATGATCGCCGCTGCAGATTTACGGACGCCGCTGGAAGTCGATGTCGGAACCGGCGCGAATTGGGATGAGGCGCATTAAGCGCAGTCACGGTGCCTTAAAGGAAATGCCTTGAAATGAAAGCGACCGAAGCCAAGCTCCTTGATTTTCTGAAAAAGTCGCCTCAGTTTGTTATTCCCATCTATCAGCGCACTTATTCATGGACCGAAAAAGAGTGCTGGCAGTTGTGGAATGACATTCTGCGCACTGGTGGCAACGATACCATTTCGTCGCACTTCGTCGGCTCTATCGTTTACATCGAAAAAGGGCTCTCCAATCTGACCAGCCACGAGCCGATGCTGGTCATTGACGGCCAGCAACGTCTGACCACAGTAACGCTGCTGATCGCGGCACTGGCCAAGGCGCTGAGTGAGACAGAACCGGTCGATGGCTTTTCCCCGCGCAAGTTACGCAACTACTACCTGCTCAACCCCGAGGAAGAGGGCGATCGGCGCTACAAACTACTGCTGTCGCAGACCGACAAGGCTTCGCTCGTCGCCATCGTCAGTGCTAGCGATCAGCCGAAAAAACCTTCGCTGCGAGTGATAGAGAACTTTGCGCTATTCGAAATGTGGATTGCCGGATGCAAGGGCGAGCTAGCGGCCGTTTGCAAAGGACTGGCTAAACTGGTAGTGGTAGACATCGCTCTTAACCGCGACCAGGACAACCCACAACTCATTTTCGAGAGCATGAATTCTACTGGTCGTGAACTGAGCCAGGCTGACCTGATCCGCAACTTCATCCTGATGGGATTGAAACCGCAGCTACAAACACAGATTTACGAACAGTTTTGGCGGCCTATGGAAGTGGACTTTGGACAGGAAGCCTACAGCGTGTACTTCGATGGCTTCATGCGCCACTATCTAACGGTAAAAACTGGCGAAATTCCCAATGTACGAGACGTATACGAAGCCTTCAAAGCGTATGCGCGTTCACCCGTAACAGCCCAAGCCGGAGTTCAGGCGCTGGTGAAGGATATTCGCAGCTTTGCCAGCTACTTTTGCGCCATGAGATTAGGCGCAGAGACCGACGCAGACCTGAAGCCTGCCTTTCATGATTTGCGCGAACTGAAAGTGGATGTGGCCTATCCCTTTTTGCTGGATTTGTATCATGACTACGCCACGGGCCTGCTTGCCAAACAGGATTTCCTGGCGGCGGTGAGGTTAATCGAAGCCTACGTTTTCCGCCGCGCCATCTGCGCCATTCCAACCAACTCACTGAATAAGACTTTCGCCACCTTCATCAAATCGCTGAAAAAAGATCGTTATCTCGAAAGCATCCAGGCGCACCTGCTGGGGTTACCTTCATACCGCCGTTTCCCAAGCGACGACGAATTCCAGCACGACCTGCAAACCCGCGATCTGTATAACTTTCCTCGCCGCAGCTATTGGTTGCGGCGGCTGGAGAACCACGGTCGCAAGGAGTGCGTCGCAGTAGACGAATACACCATTGAACACATCCTGCCGCAAAACGAAAATCTATCGTCCGCGTGGAAGACGACGCTGGGGCCTGACTGGCAGCGAATCCAGCACACCTGGCTGCACACCCTCGGCAACTTAACGCTCACTGGCTATAACTCGGAATACAGCGACCGGTCCTTCACTGAAAAACGCGACATGGAAGGCGGCTTCAAGGAAAGCCCACTCAGACTGAATGCAGAACTTGGCCAAGTTGAGCAGTGGAGTGAAGCCACTATCCAGAAACGAGCCAAAAGACTGGCCAGCATGGCTATGGAAGTCTGGAAAACGCCCAGCTTGTCGGCAGAGACTCTGGCCAAACATGACCCCAAGGCCAAGGCCACCACTGCAGCAGGTTATGCCATTAATGACCACCCGAATCTACTTGCCGGCTCGATGCGTGAACTGTTTGAAGCATTCCGCAAGGAAGTCATGGCGCTTGATCCTTGTGTGACTGAGGAATTTCTCAAGCTCTACGTCGCTTACAAAGCGGAGACCAATTTTGTGGACGTTGTGCCGCAAACCAAGCGGTTACGCCTTTCGCTAAACATGGCTTTCCCCGAAATCAATGATCCCAAGGGCTTCTGCAAGGACGTCTCTAATCTCGGTCGTTGGGGGAACGGTGATGTCGAGGTTAGTCTTGCCACGCTTGATGAACTGCCTTATGTCATGGGATTAGTACGGCAATCATTTGACCGGCAAATGGGGAACGGAGAAGTGGCATAATTTCCTGCGTGAATTTTGCCGGTCACCGGGACTCACGATCGAAAACTGGCTCATGGCCGACGCTTGAAATCCGGCGCAGCGGCGACCTTCCATCAACAGGGGAACACCATGGACATTCACGAACAACGCCAGGGTAACGCTATCGTGCTAAGGCTGGCGGGTCGACTGGACAGCCTGAGCTGCCGCGAGTTTGAAAGCCGACTGCTGAGTGCATTGCATGAAAGCGGCGCGGTGGTAGTGGATTGTGGGACCATGGAGTATATCAGTAGCGCTGGGTTGCGAGTCTTGCTGGCGGCGGCCAAGCAAGCCCGCACCACGAATGGCCGACTGGTACTGGCGGCGCTGCGCGACAACCCTCGTGAGGTCTTCGATATCAGCGGCTTCTCAGCGATTTTCGCGATCCATCCCACCATCGAGGCCGCTATCGCTTCCCTCGGCTGACTCTCCCATCGCCAGCAAACACCCATGCTACAACCAGGCCATATCATCGGCGCCTATCGCATCGAAACCCTGTTGGGGCGCGGCGCGATGGGCGCAGTTTACCGCAGTATTCGCATTGAAGATGGCGCGGTGGTGGCGATCAAAACGATTCATGCCGACCTGTTGGCTGGAGGGGAGCACGAAGCGATTCTGGCTCGCTTCCGTCAGGAGGCCCAGATCGGTATGCGTTTGCGTCACCCTCTGATTGTGCGGGCCTACGACTGTGGCGAGCAGGACGGTCTGCTGTATCTGACCATGGAACTGGTGGAGGGGCAGGAACTGGGGCACTTGCTAAAGCAGCAACCGACGCTGCCGCTGGGCATGAATCTGGCCATCATCCTGCAAGTGCTCAACGCCCTGGCCTACGCTCATCGGCAGGGCGTGATTCATCGCGACATCAAACCGGCCAACATCATGGTTCGCCAAGACTACACCATCGCCCTGACCGATTTCGGCATTGCCCATCTCAGCGGCTCTCAGTTGACGCAGGTCGGTGAATTGCTGGGATCGCCGCTGTACATGGCTCCCGAACAGTTACGGGGCGAACCGGTGGACCTGCGCGCCGACCTGTTCTCCACCGGGGTGCTGCTGTATTTTCTGTTGACTCAGCGCAAACCGTTCATGGCCGATTCGCTGGCGGCGCTCATGCAGAAAATCCTGCATGAGGAGCCGCCGCCGCCTTCGCAAGTCCACTCGATCACGCCCGTGGTGTTCGACGCGGTATTGCACCGGGCGTTAGCCAAGCTGCCTGAGCAACGCTTCTCCAGCGCGTCCGAATTCGCTGCCGTGCTGCGCCAGACCCGTACCGAGGCGTTGAACGCCACAGTCATCGCGCTGCCCCACCGTCGGCCCATCGCCCCACGCGGCGAGACCGATGCTGGCCAAACAACCAAAGTAGTTCCGACTATGGAAACCTGGATCGAACCGATGACGGGGCTGGTGCAGGAATGCCTGGCGGAGCGCGCCACCGGAGTGCGACTGGAACGGCTGACGGAACATCTGGCGATGGCGTTGACATTGGCGAATCGCGCTTCCTCCAGGGGTGGTGAACCGGCGGGCCGGCGGCGTCTGCAGCAATGGTGCGCCAGCCTGCCGCTGACGGCGTTGGTCGAACAGATTCAGCGCGATGCGCCATTGCCGGGTCGGCTCTTGCGCGAGGCCCGTGGCGACTGGCTGGAACTCGTTCGGCTGTTCGCCCTGTTGCAAAATGCGGGATGTCAGATGAACCAGACGCTGGATGCTGACGCCGCACGCGCCCGGATCGTTGAGGAATTGACCAGTGCCTTCCTGAACTACTCTAATAATCTCAATCAATTACTGTTCAGTGTGGACGGCCCACAACTGACGCGCATTTCCGCCGACCTGATGCGTCTGGATCTGCTGCAACTGGCCCTGGAGGAACTGGGAGCAGACGCCGAAGCGCGTCATGTGCGGCAGACTTTGTTGCTGTTCGCGAATCAGGTGATGAGCCGGGTTAATTCCCTGATACAGCAAGTTCTCGATGGCCACGATCCACTGGCGCGGTTCGATGTGGCGAACGTGTTGGTGGAGGTTGAGGAGTTGATTACGCTGGCGGAACGACTGCTCGAAGGCAGCAGCGCTGTCGTCGTGTCGACTGGTCAGCCCGGCGGCGTGGCCATGGCAGGGTTCATCGATAACGCCCGGTTGCTGGCCGAGATGCTGGCTGATGAACTGGTTCAGCACCTTCAACAGGAACAGCGGTGCAGTGTCGAAACCGGGCAGCCCGCCTTCAGCGAGGGGCAGCCGGTGTTTATCGGTCGGTTGCGGCAACTGGGGCTGCTCTATCGTTTCGCCGCCCACTGGCAGACCGGCCAGGTGCGGATGGAAGCGCTGCGCCAATGGGCGGAAGATATGCACCGTCGGTTGGAGCAAATCGCCGATGCTCTGCTCACTGCCCTGCAAACGACGGTCGGCGCAGCGTCATCCGTTGTAACCGATTTGCTCTGGGCGCGACTCACGATCATCGCTGAACTGGCCGAGCAGTTTGGTTGGCCTGAACTGCATCAACGAGTGTTACTGGCCGCCCGCAGTTGGGTGCTGGTGGACTGATCTTGCCACCCGGCGCGAGCCTCTTGTGGAGAAGACTGATGAGCGATCAGCAGGGATTTATTGGTGAACCGCCGCCGGTGCGATTCAACATGGCGCAGTATTGTCTGGCAGCAGCAGCGCATGCGACGCCCGATAAAGTGGCGCTGATCGTCGTCTCCGACGCCCATGCGCCCGCCACTGAGGCGGAACAGTGGACTTACCGGCAGTTGGACAGCGCGGTGCGGCGCACGGCGGCCGGGCTGCGTCAACTTGGCGTACCGCCGGGAGCGCGGGTCATGATCCGCATGGGCAATACCAGCGACTACGCACTGATGTTCTTTGGCGCCATCGCCGCCGGGGCCGTACCATTGCCCTCTTCAGCGCAATTGACCGAGGAGGAGGCTGATTTCCTGCTGGCCGATTCCGGCGCGCAATTATTAGCCATGTCGGACGACCTCGCCATTGCGCCGCCGCCCGGTGTTCGGGTGTTGGGACCCGCAGATATTGCCGCATTGCGCGCCATTGAACCGGTAGATTATGCGGATACCGCCGCCGATGATCCGGCGTTCCTGATCTACACCTCCGGCACCACGGGCCAGCCCAAAGGCGTGTTGCACGCCCAACGTTCCGCCTGGGGGCGACGGCCCATGTACCAGGGCTGGTATGACATTCACCCAGACGACGTAATGCTTCATGCCGGCGCATTCAACTGGACTTATACCCTGGGGGTCGGGCTGACCGATCCTTGGGCTAACGGTGCGATGACCGTGTTGTACAACGGTCCCCGCGATATCACGGTCTGGCCGACGCTGTTGGAAACATTCCGAGCCACCCTGTTCGCCGCCGTGCCTGGACTGTATCGGCAGATTTTGAAATACAACGACCTGCGCGCCTTTGACCTGTCCAGTCTGCGGCATGGACTGACTGCGGGCGAGGCGCTGAGCGTGGCCTTGCTGGAGCAGTGGCGGGCGGTGACGGGCAAGGCGTTGTATGAGGCGCTAGGCATGAGCGAGTGTTCCACCTATATCTCCTCCTCGCCGCAGGTTCCAGTGAAACCGGGCAGTCCCGGCAAGGCGCAGGCTGGCCGTTGCGTCGCGGCGTTGCCAGTGGAGCAGGACGCCGGTGACGAACCGCTGCCGCCTGGTGAAATGGGCCTACTGGCGGTGCATCGCAGCGATCCGGGTCTCATGCTCGGTTACTGGAACCGGCCAGACGAGGAGGCACTGGTTTACCGGGGCGACTGGTTCATTGGCGGCGATCTGGCGCATTTCGATGCAGAGGGTTACCTGATATACCATGGGCGCAATGATGATGTAATGAACGCGATGGGCTACCGGGTTTCGCCGCTGGAAGTTGAACACTGTCTGAGTCAGCATCCGGCGGTCGCGGAAGTCGCCGTCACCGAGTTGCGGGTGCGCGAGGAGGTGAGGGTGATTGCTGCATTCGTCGTGCCGCGCGACCCCGATGAACCGGAGGGCATCGACGCCGCACCGTTGCTGGCCTACGCGCATGAACATTTGGCTGCCTATAAATGTCCCCGCGAGATCATTTTCATCGACACCCTGCCGCGCACTGCCAATGGCAAGGTGCTGCGCCGTGAATTGGCGCGGTGGCGGCGGTAGGGGCAATGGTTGATCGATCACGGGTCTTGAGCGCTGACGCTCTCGACAGGGTGCTTCCGAAAACGCACTAGCGCCGCTCGCTGGCCTCTTGATGCAATGGGTTCTCAAGCATCACCTGTGTCCACCGCAACCAGGCAAGAGAATGGAATGAATAGCGCCCTAACCGTCGCTGAGCCGGTGGCGGAACAGGCGCGCAAGGCCGCATAATTTACAATTACCACCAGACCACCGGACCACCCAAACACAGTGATGAACCGCTTTGAAGCACTCCAGCAATGGCGCAGCCTGCTTGGCCAGGAAAACGTCCTCGACGCTGAGGCCGCCCAAACCCGCTACAGCCCCGACACGACCGGAACCGAACGCCGTATTGCCGGAGCGTTGCGCGTTCCAACCACGGATCTGATCCCCGCCATCGTCCGCATCGCCAGCGCCCACCGGGTCCCGCTCTACCCCATCAGCACAGGCCACAACTGGGGTTACGGCGCTGCCCTGCCGGCCCAGGACGACAACATCATTCTCGACTTATCCGGCCTGACCGCCATCCTCGACTTCGACCCCGAACTGGGCGTCGTCACCCTGGAACCGGGCGTTACTCAAGCTCAGTTGGCTGAATTCCTCGATCAAGGCCAACACCCCTACCTCGTACCCGTCACAGGGGCTGGACCGCAATGCAGTCTCATCGGTAACGCCTTGGAACGAGGCTACGGTGTTACGCCCTACACTGACCACTTCGCCGCCGTCACCGACCTGGAAGCCGTGTTAGCCGATGGCCGCGTGTACCAAACCCGCTTGCGCGAAACCAGCGGCGCGGAACTGGCCCGCCTGTTCAAATGGGGCATTGGCCCATACCTCCCCGGCCTGTTCACCCAAAGCGGCCTGGGTATCGTGACCCGCATGAGCATTGCGCTCGCCCGCCAGCCCGACTGCATCCAAGTCTTCCTGTTCAGCCTCCCACATGAAGAGCGGTTGGAACCCACCGTACAAAAGATTCAACAAGTGCTGGCGCGGCTGCCCGGCCTGATCGGGGGAGTGAACCTGATGAACCAGCGGCGGGTGTTAGCGATGGCTGCGCCCTTTCCCGCCAGCCACCTTAATGCCCAGGGACTGATTCCCGCCGCCGTTCTGGATGATTTGGGGCGCGCCTATCAAATCTTCCCCTGGACGGGTTTTGGCACACTCTACGGTACACGCGCCACGGTGCGCGCCGCCCAGGCGGAAATCCGCACTCATCTACGCGGTGTCGTTTCCCGGTTGCTCTTCGTGACGCCCGCACGAGCGAAAATCCTGGCCAGACTGGCGCGCTGGCTGCCAGGGGCATCGGGTCAACGACTCGCCGCCAGCGCCGCCATGTTAGCCAGCTCCCTGGAGTTGGTGGCTGGCCGCCCTAACGAAACTGCCTTGCCCCTGTGCTATTGGCGTTCGGGGCAGCCGCCGCCCGCCCAGAACCTCGATCCCGCCCGCGATGGCTGCGGCCTGATCTGGTACGCGCCGCTGTTACCGATTAAACCGGCCCGGGTGCGCGAGTACGTCGAATTTGTGACCCGCACCGCCAGCGGTTTTGGCATCGAACCCTTAATCACCCTCACCGCCCTGTCGGATAAGGTCTTTGACAGTACAGTACCGCTGCTCTTCGACCGAAGATCAGCCATTGCGACTGCCAAGGCGCAGGACTGCTACGAAGCCCTGATGAACGGCGGACAGGCTCTGGGATTTTTCCCCTACCGGGTCGGCGTAAATTCGATGCGCTGGCTGGCCGAATGCGCTCCCGACCACGCTCAATTGGGCGCCCAGCTAAAAGCGGCCCTCGACCCGCACCACATCCTCGCGCCGGGACGCTATGAAATGTGAGCATGGGTGCAGCGGAATTCGGTCAGAAGATAGCCTGGCCCAGGGCGACGCCCTGGGTGAGTCTTCAGGAGCTTGGCGTCGGGCATCTGGGGGTTGCCGTCAGGCAATGCGGAAAGCAGGTGGCGTTGCGCCACCGGCCCGTCGACCATAAAGACGACGTGTTGACCATGTCTCGCACCCAATCGGTCAGCTTGACGCCCGCTGCTGAATTTTCCTGATAAAACAGGTCCGAGCAAAAACCGAACTGCGCTTCGGGTGGCACATCAATCAGCATGATGTGTTCTGAGCCTGCCGCAGTGTAGAATCGATAATTGGCCGCCGCCGCCGACAGATTCACCGCCGTGCGCATCCGCGCTGCCCACTCCGCAAGAGACGGTAACAGATAGTTTGGATCAACCCAGCGCGACGGATCATTGACATACTTCATGGTGTTGAGGAATCCCACCTGCACCGAATCATAAGCATTCTGAATCTGTGCAAAACGGCTCTTGGAATAACGCCGCGTCAGTTCCCCATAAATCCGCACGGACAGGCCAAACGCCTCTTGGAGGTCATCCAGCAGGTAGTCCGGCAGGGTCCCGCCGTTCTCCCGTACTCCCCAAGAAGAGTCCGGCGCGTTAACCGCCCGGTGGAGAAAGTCGTTGACCACAATCCCGTTCCCGCTGTCGGCGATCAGGTAGGTAAGCGTCTTGGGTTTATTGGTTTTCGGCAACCGCTTCTCAACCTCGACAAAGGCGGCAATGGCTCCATAAGCTCCAGCGCTGGTTCCCGCAATCACGACCTTACCCGGAGGAGCACTTGCGTAGTTCTGCTCAGACCACAGCGAGTCGAGCACCGCCAGTAAATTGCCATAACCCCGGTGGTGGATCGTGACCGGCCCATAGCTCTTGTCCTTGTTACCCCAGAACAGGTCGCCGGTGCAGTAAGGCACGAAAACCTTGGTGTAGTTTTGGAAAGGATTGTCGGTGGGGTTATCCGCCAGCACGCCGGTTTCGAGCGACCTGGGTCCTGGATCAACAAGCCGACCGTTGTGGTCCACGCTTTCAGTAACAAACGGGAAAAAAGTCGGTTCGACCGGGGGATTCAAGCCACAGGTATTGGTATCCCAGCACGCCCCCCCACCATCCAGCAGGATCAACACGTTGTTGCTGTCGGTGATCTTCTGCAAGAAATACCGATATGGAGATTGAAAAGCGCAGCCTGTCGGGTAATTTTTGCCGGCGACAGTGACCGACGAAGCAACAGGTTTTTCGACCCAGGGCGACACGGCGGCGGCCGAATCCACCAGAGGCAAGGCCAACAGGGCCAAGGCAGCGATCCATCGGACCGCAGCACCTTGTGAAACTGCACTTTTTTTATTCATTCTTTATGGACTCCTAATCGTTTCGTTGTAGGCGATGAAGTGTAATGAAAATCGATCATCTTGTCGATTTGATGATAGATGATGAATCATAGAAACCCCAATCATGGCGGAGATACCGCATTTTTCAGGACTGAGGAACTGTACAAACCAGTGGGGCCAACTGCACCTCAGCCTGGGCCAGCAACCGATCCTCCTGCCCTGCATACACGAGCCCCAGACTGCTCAGCCGTGTTTCATGCCCGACCAAGCCTCCCTTGCCTGCTACGGGCTGCGGGGTGCGCACCAACAGATGCAATGGCTCATTGCTGCGCAGCGCCCGCACCGCCGGACCCTGCACACTGATCCGATGCGCCGCATAGACCAGAGGTTCGTTGAAAAAATCATGGCCACTGGCGTGAGCCTGCTCCAGCAACGCACAAGACAACAGCGCCGGCGGGAACAGATCCGGGAAGCTTACCCGTCCAGCCAATTCATCGAACCAGTCCGCCGGGTTAACCAGCGAGCCCGCTAGAAAATTCTTCGCGTGGCCCGTACTGGCAAATTTGCGTTTCAAAAACCAGCCGCCCCGGCTCAATCGATCGGGCGCTTCGATCAACGGACGGGTGAAAGTCGAATCCGCCAACGTCAGCGCATTCAGTGACTCAGAGGTGCGCCGAACGAAGCCCGTCAGCGCCGGGCGATCAGTCGTCCGAATCAGAATACGATGAGAAATCGAAGGTACGGGCGTCAGCTTGCGCCGACCTATGCGCGCACTGGCTGCAAACGGTTCACCGGGCAACAGCGGACTGACAAAACTGAACTCATAATGCGTCCAAATCAGCGCTTGGTCCGCAACAAACGCCTCATCCTCCGCATGGTTCGGCAGATGCGCAATCAAGCTCTCGATCAGAGCCTCGCACTGAAACCCCAGCACCAACGGCCCGGCAAACGGATTACCCGCAATTCGACGCCACTTGCCCGGATCATGGAAAGGGTTGAAATCGTCCGTCGAAAATCGGGCGACATCGACATGGATTTGCGCAAAACAACCCCGATATACGACTGTATCCCCCTGTTGGGCATACCCCCCCGCATCGACGGTAGAGCCGGTTTCTGCGCCGCGCCACTCCGATAATTCGCTATTGACGCTCATGAATTTTCCCTCCTCGGCAACTTCTGCCCTTGAGAAAAGACGTGCAGTATTCGATATTTTGTGAGAGGATGCAAAGAATATAATCTAAAAAAAACAAAAAAAAATCATCAACGAAACAATAACGTATGAAAAAATTCCACGCTGGAACCCCTCAGTTCCTCTCCGCCCATCAAAGCCGAGACTCTATGCCATGTTCGATCCCTCTTATGAAGTGATCCTGGCTGACACAGAAGCCGCCCGCGCCATCCACCGCAAGATTCGCTACCATGTCTACTGCTTGGAGCGTCGCTTCGAGAATCCCGCTACGTTTCCATTGGGTGAGGAGCATGACCCTTGGGATACCCACTCCGTACCCTTCATTGTCCGGGAACGCGCTTCAGGAAAGTGGGTCGCTACTCTACGATTGGTACTGTCAGAAGCCGCCCAATTTCCAGTTGAAACTCTGCAATGCTTGACGCCCGAACAGATGCAGTTGCGCCGCCGACAAATGGCCGAAATCTCTCGGATCTGTATCATTCGCTCGCCGGCGCCCTATGAAATCAACCGGCACTTGGGCCGAAACTTCGGGTCGGTCACCCGCAATGGCGAACCGGAAGTCTTGCTGGGTATGCTCCGCACCATTTTTGTCTACGGCATCGAACGCGGTCTTGAGCACAACTACCTGCTGGTCACTGACGCCTTTGCTCGCCTGCTGCGCCGGATTGGCGTGGTGTTGCATCAAGTGGGAACTCCCACCAACCATCGGGGTTTCCGCACGCCCTATCGGGTCGAATTACGAGAATGCGCAATATCGGTGAGCGCCAAATCGCATGTGATCGGTCGCATGATCGCTCGCAAGGAATTGGCCTACCGACCCTTCTCGGCGCTCGACGACGCCATGAAACAACCTGCCCCACTGATGCGGCCTGGTGTGCTCCCACTGCCCGCCGCCGAAATCTCCTGGCGCTTGGGGATCAGCTCCTCGCGGCCTGGTTCCAGCGCTTGGCGCATCGAAGCTGAACGCTCCAGACCTGGCCCTGGAAGCTGGCGCGTGGAGATCGAGCGCTCCCGGCCAGGCCCCGGGGCCTGGCGCAGCTCAGCATCCGGTTAGATGCCTATAGCAAACCCGGAATCAGTCGCGAAGCGCTGCATCAATTGGTTGCCTCTCATCGTATGGGGTCGCTATCAATTCACGCAAAACCGTCGTGGCGTAAGCGCCTGCCGGTAACCGGAAGTCCAGGACGGCCGTTCGGGACTCAGGAAACCCTAACTTCGCCTCCTTGATCAACAGTCGTAACGCCCGCCGCTCCTGTGCCAAGCCCGCCGCCGCCAGCCCGTCCCGGAAAATGGGTAGAGTTGCCACGACCGCTTCCTCCCGTTCCCGAACAGCATCCCTGCTGTGCAACTCGCCGACACCCCATAGCGGGCCGGTAGGATGAATGTCGCCGACGGTGACCCGCTGACGAATGGTTGCATCCACCTCGTTGATGGTGAAAATACTGTGACTCCCGGCTAGCATCAGTACCTCACCCGGCAGAGCAACATTCCAGGTTCCCTCAATCACCCGTTGCGCCAACACCGCGTTGAACAACGCAGAGCGGGCGGCGGATAAATACAGCCCCCGCTGATGCCGGTCGCGCACTTTCTCCCGACCGCTCAACATAGCCTCAGCCCGCGCCAGATTGCCTGCTTCGCGGCCGAACCGTTGTTCACCAAAGTAGTTTGGGACGCCAGCTACGGCAATGCGCTCAAGTCGCGCCGCCAATTCCACCGGATCACCCTCCACATCGCGGAGCGTCACGCGGAACGTGTTGCCGCTCAGCGCCCCTCGCCGCAGTTTGCGGGAATGACGGACCGCGTTCACCACCGTGAAATCGGGATGCGGGTCGGTATACCAATCGGGATCAGCTTGGCCAGGCAGATGCACCGAGAACCATTGCTCCGTCACTGCATGGCGATCTTTCAGTCCGGCATAGCTGACCGCGCCTGGCGCAACATTTGCCCGTTCCGCCAGCCGTTTAGCCACCCATTCAGTATTCGCGCCGCGCTTGCGCACCCATAGCCAGACATGTTCACCGGCCCCGTCCAGCGCAAAATCCAATTCTTCACGAACCTGAAAATCCTCGGGCGTAACCCGTAACCGGCCCTGAATAACGGGCGGTCCGTGTGCATAAGGAAGAGCGAGCATGATTCAGCCTTTACTAAAAAGAGACGAAGTGATTTCTACTCTATAACACCCTATAACATCGGCCAGCCGTTTTCCGCTATATTTTTTCTAAAAGACCCTGTGTATCATCAAGTTTTCATAAAGTTTGTGATGGTTCCAAACATCTTCATCATTTTGAAACTCGCCAGATGGCTACCCCCGTCAGGAGATGCGCCATGATCCCGACCCCCATCTACGAAATGCTGCCATACACCTACATGCTGGTGGGAGCTATGGCTTTGGTCAGTATCGACATGATCGCCGCCAAGGTGTGCGGATTGATTCTACTGTTTGTCGGAGCTGTGATTTACCGCACCAGAAGGCGCTATCGCCACCAAAAATTAAGACTAGGTGAGTTGAAGGACGGTAAAGGGCGCGCCAGTAAGAAAGAAGTATCCAAACGAAATTTGGTCAAATCCGATCAGGATTTCCAAAAGGGCGAGGATAGCTATGAACAGGGTAACTATCAGGAAGCGGTGAAGTGGTATCGGAGAGCCGCTGGGCAAGGAAACGCTTCGGCGCAAGTCAATCTGGGCGCAATGTGCGCCGAGGGCCTGGGGATGGCTCAGGACTTTCAGGAAGCGCTCCGCTGGTATCACGAAGCCGCCCAATTGGGAGAACCGGTCGCGTGTTTCAACCTGGGAGTCATGTACATTGAGGGCCAGGGCGTCGCCCGGAATCTCCAGGAGGCATTGAAATGGTACCGCCAGGCCGCTGCTCAGGGCCATGTTTTGGCGCAATTCCATCTCGGGATGATGTATGAGCAGAATGATGACACCCTGTCTTTACAGGAGGCCGCAGAATGGTATCGCAAGTCCGCCGAACAAGGTTATGCGCCAGCCCAGGTTAATCTGGGCGCGATGTACGTTGAGGGCCGGGGAGTGACCCGTAATTTTCGCAAAGCGCTTAAGTACTATCAGGAAGCCGCCCAGCAAAACTATGCGTCGGCCCAGTTCAACCTGGGGATCATGTGCTTTGAAGGTCATGAGGGGGTCGCGAAAGACTGGGTCATGGCTTACGTCTGGTTCTCGCGAGCGGCACAGCAAGGCGATAACGATGCTCAATACATGCGGGACAAGCTCACAGCACGGTTGACCTCCGAACAAAAATTGCAGGTTCAACAGCTTTTAAAAACGACGGCCCCGCAATAGAAAGCACGGTTGGCGCCCGAACAGGAATTGAACCGGAAACACAAGACATTGATTAAAATTTAATTTCTTGACGCTATTTTGTCAAGTTACTCCTCTGGTTACTCTTCATCTTGCGCCTGTGGATAAGTCTGCTGGCGGTCATGACGCCAACATCCCGCGAATCGTACTCGCGTTCAGGGGCAAACCCTCGGGGCCTGACAGCCGGTGATCCAGATAAAGCCGCTTGGCGTTTCCGCTCCAGGCTTTGGAAGATTCGGAAAGCCTTGGCCTGCTTGTTCCTGTGCCCACTCATGCCGGCGTTGCGCTTTGGCTTTGCGCGCTTTGCGCAGATCGCGCTTTCTCATTTCGAACCCTCGCGGCTCTCAGCATCTTCTCGATTTCCCAGCATTCCGTGATGAAGTCCACAGGCACCATTTTTGTGCCAAGACACAGGCGGTCGCCGATCACCCGCAACCCGCAAACCTTGGCGGCTTGGCGGAATGCGGCGTCGGAAACGCGGATGATTTTCAATAGGCCAGGAATCTTGTAGTTCACCGGGAATCCGCAGCTTAGGTAACGGTGCCTACGCCCATATTGATCAGAACCTGGCCCGTGGTGGCCGCCGACAGCGCGGCCGCTGCTGCAACGCAGCATCCCGACACATCGCCGGTGGCGGGGGTTGCGGTTCCTACGTCGAATGCAGCGGCGCTCACGTCATAGAGCAGCTTGGCACCTTGCACCCAGGCCGAACCCGCCACCTTGGGAACCGTGAAAACGCCCTTCAGGGCAACCGCTCCCGTGCCGGATGTGGCGGGAATATCCACCAGGGCGACGCCGATCAGATTGCCGATAACCACTACCGCGCCGGATTTGATCAGCGCGCCAGTATTCGAGTAGACGAGGGCTTCACCTTCAGCCACGTATTTGGTTGTCATAGTCGTGTGTCCTTAGGCCATTTTGACCGCGCCGGCATAGCCGACGGCAGCAACGCCAACGTCAAATCTGATCTTGAATCGGAGCAGATCGCGGTCAAAGTCGGCGTCCTGTTCGACGATGGGGTAGGTTTGGCCGTCCAAAAACGCCAGCTCGATCACCGGCGCGATGTTGGGATCAGAGAACAGATACCAGATCGATGCGCTGGCTGCATCCAAGCGCGGATCGCCGATGACCTCCAGCTTGTTTTGCCAGCCGGGCGCGTTGGTTTCCGGGCCCGCAATATCGGTTCGATAAGACAGCGCAGCGACGATGCTTTCGGCCGTCGTTTCCAGTGCCACAGGAACCACCAGGAACCGCGGGACGGACAGCACATAGCCACCGCTGGAATCGGCCTGCTTGCGCATATAAGTCCGGGCCGTGCCCAGCGTAGCCGCCGATAGTGCGCCAGTGCCCAGATTGCCATGCGTGGCGTGGAAGAGGGCCACGGTGTCACTCATCGCCGCATTGGCGGTGATGACGCCGAAAATCAAGTCGCGCTCAGTGCGAATGGCGGCATTCGCGGCGGCTTGGATCGACTTGTTCAGGGCGCTCAGGTCGTCGTTGATCATCGCCTCGCGGCTGAAACTGAGTCCACGGGCGAATGTCGCCAATTGGATGGGTTCCGCGCCGTCCAGAATCGCGCTGTAGGTAATCTCGGCCGCCTCCGGTTTCTTCACCAGCGAGGGCAGGAACGAAACATTAACCGCCTTACCCGCTTTGAAGTCCCTCAGGGTTGAGGTGGTCGTCAAGGCGCGGTGATTCGCGGCCGCTGCCTCAAATCGATTCACCAGGGCGCGATTGGCCGTACCGGACAGCAGTGCCGGGAAATCGCTGCTGGTGAGCGCGGCTGAAATCACTTCGCTGGGCGAACGGCTTTTGATCGCCCGGCCGCTTTGGCGCAGGGTGATTTCCGCCATGCTTTGCAGGCTGGTATGGCGCAAATCCTGTGCGCCCGGGTGGTTCTGGTGCGCAATACCCATGCGATCCAGCAAGGCGGACTCAGCGGCCGCATAGAAATGCCGGCGTCCGTACCCGCCAAAGGATTCCGTAGACATAGACGGCGGCGGGGTGGTATCGATTTCGCCAACAGCGAGGTCTTTGGCAACCAGGGCATTCCACAGATTGTGCTTCACCTTATCTTCGCTGAGACCCGACATGATCAGCTCGGCGGCGCGTTCTGGCTGGCGCGCAATGGCGCTCAGGTTGCGGACTTCCTTGGCATATTCGATGCGGGCTTGCACTTCGGCATGGGTGTGCGGCCTGGCGAGGAATTCGGTGAGAAGTACGGGTTCATTGGCCGCATGGACGGCGGCATGAATATCGGCGGCAGCCATGAAGGTCGTGGGCTGGGCAGCCATGATGGCAGGGGAAAGTTCACTCATGATGTACCTCGAAGGACATTGCAGGGAGCCGAATTGAAATTCGGCGGCGATTTTGAGAGGGGTAATAATCCGGTCTACCAGACCGAGAGCCTGGGCTTCATTGGCGTCCAGCCAGTGGTCTTTGCCGTCGAAAAAGACGGTGATTTCGCGCTCAGAGCGTCCGGTTTTGTGGGTATACATTCCCACCATGGCCGCCTGGTGCTTGTCCAGAGCCGTTGCGTCCTGGCGTAGCGCCTCGGCGTTCCCGACGGTGGAGAGCCAAGGTGCGTGAAGCATGAACAGTGCATTGGCGGCGGCTTCTACCGTGCCAGCGCAACAAATCAGGGTTGCCGCGCTGGCTGCAACGCCTGTGACCCGAATCAAGACCGGGCCAGCGTGCGCCAACAGATCGTTGTAGATCGCCAGTGCGGCCGGTACTTCACCCCCAGGGCTATTGATATCGACTACAACCGGGGCGTTGGGCTGGGCGCGTAACTGTTGCGAGATGCGTGAAGCATCGCTCAGCGTGATCGTGTTGTAAATTTGGATGTCCATACCCTGATCATTGCCGCTTTTCACTGTCAAGTGAAGGACTTGCGTGTCAGTTTTCGGAAATGATTCGGTAGATTTGCCGGGGCGAGCTAGGCAACCTCAAACCCGTTTGGGTTGCTCGATAGAGCAGGGCCTTGATGGGATCGGCGGGGTGCCCCGACCAGCGCCGAATCACGGCCGCCAGTTGTTCCGCTCGTTGATAAGGCGGGCCACTCAGCAGGGCGGCGGCTTGGCGTAGTAACCCGGCTTGAATGGCGCGACGGTCGCTGGCTTGGAGTGATCGAATTAAGGCCGCCCGCAGTTCATCAATCAGCCCCGGCGGGAAGTTCCCTGTGATTTCCGCGATCTCAAGTCGCTGCAATAAGTGGTTCATGGCTATGCGAACTCTCCGCAAGCGAGCGAGTAAAAAAAATCACCCATCTCGTTCGCGGCGTCGTCGTCCAATGGGGTTGGGTCTGCTGGCAGCGGTAAATGTTCGGTCAGCTTGTCCCACAGTTCGAGACTCAATAGAACCGAGCCCCGTAATGGCGGATGGACAGCGCGCAATTCGGCGCGGATCGCGGGCAGGATCGGGGAAAAAATATCGGCACCCGTTGCCAGCATCGCTTCTCCGGCCGCTACGCTGGGCAGCGGCGGTAACTTCGGCGGCCTGGTGGGGCGGGGAAGGCGAATCACAGGGTTGACGTGCGCGGCGCGCCAGGCGCGAGCGGCGGCAACGGAGTCGGTAGGCATCCCGCGTGCTTTCAGCGCGGATACGGTGGGCTGGGTCAATCCTAAGGCTTTGGCGAGGTCGGCTTGTTTCATAGGAAAAATCAGTTATTAAAAACAGCAATATAGATAGCTAAAAGTTCTATGCCTAGCGATATTTCGCGCTCCGCGTCCCCGTGTGCGGCAGAAACGCCAGGGTCCCCAGGCGGTTTGGTGCGGCGGGCTGGCATATCAGCGGTTGATCACCAGCCGACCGTTCACCTTGCCAAGCTGGCCAGACAGCAGCATCCGGTTCACGGTCATTTCAATCATCGCGGCGCTTGTTCCCTTGGCGTTGCCGACCGTCCTTATCAAATCAGCAAGTTCCATCCCGGCAGGTTCGTCAGACAGGATCGCCAAGATGCGGGTCGCCAGTGGCGATGCAGAAAAATTCTCTCCCAAAATTTCTGAACGAGGGTCAATCGGCTGCACAGGCTGCACAGGCTGCACAAAATCGGCGGGGTCATCAGGAAAACTAGCGCCCAAATTTTCGGAACGAGGGGAAACCGACTCACACGACTCACACGACTCACCGTTGCCGTTTGATTGAGGTTTGTGAGTCTGGTTAGTCTGGTGAGTCTGCTCCATGCCAGCGAGAATTTTTTGGAAACGTTTTTCATCAACAATAACCACGCGCCATATTTGGCGGTTCTGTGATGTTCCCCATTCTTCAAACCGTGCGCCAATTTCCACGCGCCTTGAATATCTCTTGAGAAATTCCCCGATAGCACGGCTACTTAGCTTGCCTTGCTTGTCGGTAAAGCTATCTTCCAACACATCCCACAACGCCTGAGCAGTCCGCACTTCTGCGCCCTGTTCATCGCGTTCGGTTTCAAGAGCGCGATGAACAGCCTGTTTAGAAGTCGCGCCCGCACTCCGAAACGTCGCATACCAAGCAATCAGCAGCGCCCGCAATTTGCAGCGAACCGGGTCGGCCGATTCCAATTGCTCCGTACCTGCTAACGGATCGTCTTCACCTAACCAGATCAGCGCCTGGCGAATCGTGGTATCCCAATCTTCAAAACTGCCCATGAGCCACGGTGTTTGTCGGGGCCGTCCGGCGACGATATAGGCGCGTAAAGCGGTTAACCCGGCCTGCACCAGGCGCGGGCGGTTCTCCGGTATCCAGGTCATCAGGTTCCGGTCGTATTGCCGGTTTTCCGGGGCTTCCGATTGCGGGTCAAGATTGATAACCACCACGCGGCGCGTCATATCGCCCACAACTTGTATGTTGTTGCCGGTGGCCAGGAACAGCGCGGCGGTCGGAACGGTCGCGGTCTTGTTGAAACCCAGTAGCCGTCCGGTAATGGTTTCGCCACTCAGTACCTTGCAAAGGGTTGCTCCGCCGAGTGGAACCTCCAAGTTATCCAGGTTGACGACGCTATCGCCAGCCAACAAAACAGACAGCATCCGCTTTTCGACTTCATCCGCATCCGCGCCCAGTTCAAAAATGGTTGCGGGCCGACCAGTGGCAACCAGCGCCGGAATATCGGCCAGCAAGGTCTTGGCGCTGCCGGGGCGGGTTGCTCTTTTCAGGAAAATCGGCGCGGTCGGCAGGGATGGCCTGACCAGGGCGGTCAGCAACGCGGCGAGGGCGGCGCTCCGGTCGCTGGGCTGGGCGAAACTGAATCCGCAATCTTCCGGGCGGGCGCTGTTCAGACAGGGCCGATTCAGCAGTTCCTCATTAAGAAAGCGAATCGCCTGTTGTCCATCCGCGCGCGAGGGCGCGGCGGGTATGGGCGGAAAGTCTTCTTTTTGAATGTCGAAAAACAATCCGGTCTCGGGGTCATAGCCGGGCTTTTCGAGAATAGAACCATCCGGGCGTAAGGTGGGCGCACTAATCACGCCAATCAGTGGGGGAAAGCGCCAAGCGCCGGACCGTGCCAACAAGGTCATGGCGACAGCAGCGGGCGCATGACAGCGTTTGTAGTTTTCTGATTTTTCACTCCACTTCTCAAACCGGATAAACCGATTCAATTTGTCGAGTGCTGCATCCCTATCCAGTGGGGTGATCGTGACCGCGCCTCGGGGCCGGGTGATACCACGAACGGTTGCGGCCTGTTGATGGCTGATTCGACACAGGTAGCCGCTCCGTTGGTAGATACCCGCGCCATGCTGAATCAGTGCGGCCTCGGCTTCGTCCGTCGCTTCCGGCAAACCACCAGCGACTACTTGAACGGTTGCGGGCCGGACAAAGCGCTCGGGTTGTTCAGCGTTGTCGGGGCCGGGCGGGTCATTGTCGATAGGCGGGGCGCTGGCCTGGGCAATCAGCGCGTCCAGTTCCTCTATCGTGTGGCCTTGGTCAACCCAGTCGGAAACATCGCCGCCTTTGGGGACTCCGGGCAGTTCTAACCAGCGCAGTTCAGCGACTTTGCCTTGGAGCTGGCGAGCGATGTTCTGCATGTGCGCTCGGCCGGGTTCGTCATTATCAGGAATCAGCACCACCAGGGCGGCACCGGTTAACTGGTCCGTGTATTCCTTTCGCCACTTCGGTTTTTGGGCTTTCTTGGATGCGCCTTCAGAGTTCGTGGTGGCGGGTCGGGAGTAGGTAGCGAGGCGGTCAACATCCTTTTCACCTTCAACAATGTAGATCGTGCGGCCGGTCGCTATCGCCGCTTGGATTGATGGCAGTTGATAGAGGGGATAAGCGGCCAGTTCCGGCTTTTTCCAAATCCATTCAGCGCCGGGGCCGGGCCGATGGCGAATCACGAAACTTTTCGGTTCCTTCCGTACCTTCTGAAAAACCACCACGCCGCCAGCGTTCTGGTAGTCGTACTCCGCAACGATGCGGGCCGGGCTGGCCTTGATGGTGTGCAAACCCAGTGCTTTAGGAATTTCCTTCCCGTCACAACCTGCATGACAGTGAAAGACAACAGACTGTTTATCGCCGGGCTTGATACTCAGGCTCGGGGTGTGGCTGTGGGCGTCGGCTTCATGCAATGGGCAGTAGGCTTGGTATTGATCGCCGGACTTTTTGGGTTTGCAGCCGCATTTTTCCAGGGCGGAAAGTGCGTCTTGCAGGGTGTAGGTGTAAGCGGTCATGTTTTTTATCTCCAAAAAGGTGGTTTTGGAGACTGACTATCGCGCCTGCATGGGATAAAATTGACTTACGAGGGTGAATTTTATTTTTTGCAGGCGCGGGCCAGTCTCCGGGGTAACTCGGGGCTGGCTTTAGTCGTTTCTGGGGGTCGGGTTTTGCAGCGCGGCTTCCAAATCGGAGACAATGCTCATGAAATGATTATTCAGAGCCACCATTAGCTTTCTGGCGCCGGTATGGGGATGAGTATCTGTCAGGAAATCCAAAGCATCGCAGGAGCGTTCAATTTCTTCCATGCAGTCGCGGATTTTTTGGAAAAGTACGGATTCCGCCGGGACGGGTAATTCAGGGGTGCAATGACAGGTCATGATCGGTTTCCTCAATTCAGGATGAACGGCTTACCCAAGGGGTAAGCGCCGGAAGGAGGCTGATAACCGCTACTAGACGGCTCGGGATATTGGGTATTTTCCCGAACTCCTTCCGGCTTATCGGAAACCGGGGCGCAACTGGCCTGTAAGACAGGCACAAAAAAAACCGCAGCTATCGGGGCGGGTTTCCGCTAGTAGGGAGGTTATCAGGCTCCTGTGGCCATTATAGACGGGCCGGGCCGGGTTGCAAGGGGTCGCGTTCATGCGGCCTCCCGTTCCCGTGCGGCTTTCACACGGGGGATAAACCGGGCGTTGCTGGGGCCGGCCTTGGGCGTACCGTATTCAATCAAATCCCGGATGTCCTTCGCTCGCCAGGCGGTCGTATTGGGTCCCAATTTGACGGGTTGGGGATAGATGTGCGACTTGACGCCAATCCACCAGGAGGCGCGGCAGACGGGAATGAGGGGCGGAATGCCGCGCTTGGGGTTGCCGCAGATTTGATCAATCCGCAGTAGGCCATCGTGGGGGATGCTGACCATGATCGAAACTCGCTTGTTGTGGATAGGCGAGCAAATTGAAACGGAAAAACGGCGGGTTGTGCGGTATTTACCGCGAACTTCCGTGGTAAATAGGTATTTACCGTTGATTGAAAGCCGCTTTCAGGTGATCTGACAAGCTCTTCTCGCAGCAGGGTTCAATAATCTTTTTCTCTGCAAGTTCCATAAGCAATGCCACGGCTTCCTTTCGGTAAGCCCCGGAAGACGATTTGATACCGTGCAATTCCGCCAAGGCGCGGATGATGCCAAGCAGGGTGTTTCGTTCTTTGGTATTCAGGGGCTTTTCTATTGAAAGATCGGGAAACAGCAGCGCCGGGCGGATTTGGCGTTGCTCACACCAGGCCAGTAGGGCGGCGCGGGCGATGGTGGATCGCATCCAATCCGTGCCCGCGCTAACCAGAGGGATAGGCTCTCCCAGCCTATATCTCGGTGGGGTTGTGTACCGTGGAATTTGTGTGCATGGCAATTCTTCAGGCGTCTTCATCGCATGCAACAACTCATTGATGGTTGGGCTAAGGGCGGGAAGATCATCTTTGTGAACCCGAGTAACGCCGCAAATCGCGGCGGCGGCTTCGTGAACGGTGAAGACCGTTTTGATTGTGTAGGGGTTGTCCATCGTCGCACCTTTGCACCTTGGAGGAAGGAGCCGCGCCAGGGCCGGGCAAGGTGCGAACCCGGCCTTTTCACGGGCCAGGCTAGGCGCGACGTAAACGGTTTATGACTTATCCACAGGTTGTGGATAACTTGCGGCGGATGGGAATGATGACGCCTCCTTGAGTCAGTCCGTCCAGATAGTCACTCCAAGCCTGCATCATGCGGCGGCGTTCCGGCAGGTGTTCAGCCCGGCAGTAGGCGGCTTTGATCGAGTTACGCTCGGCGTGTGCCAACTGGCGTTCAATGACATCCGAAAGGAATCCTTGCTCATGCAGGATGGTGGACGCCATGGCCCGAAAGCCGTGGACGGTCATCTGTTCCTTGCCATACCCCAGTCGGCGCAATGCCGACAATAAGGCGACTTCGCTCAACGGTAAGCCGGGCGTTCGCAAGTTGGGAAAGACGAACGGACTCGCCCCAGTGAGTGGCTGAATCTCCCGCAGGATGGCGACGCATTGCGTAGCCAGGGGGACCAGATGCGCTTCCCTCATTTTCATTTTCGGGCCGGGAATTCGCCATTCACCCGCGTCCAGATTCAATTCTGTCCATTCCATTTTGCGCAGTTCTCCAGGGCGAACGAACAGCCGGGGAGCCAGACGCAGGGCGGTCTTGACGATGAACGTTCCGGTATAGCCGTCAATGGCGCGGAGGAGGTGGCCAATGTCCATTGGGTCCGTGATCGCGGCAAAATGCTGATTCCGCAACGGCGCTAATGATTTTTAAAAATTTAATCGGGTATACTGAGGAGGCGCTTCACCCCCGCCAAGGAGTCCGATTATGCCGCGACGCCAGTTGGTGTTAAGTGAGACCGAACGGCGAGAATTGGTCCAGCTTC
>JBAQIQ010000091.1:0-1951 GCA_049288935.1 Candidatus Competibacteraceae bacterium | reverse complement strand
ACCACGGCCAGCGCGGCCTCCAACGTTTCTCCTTGCGCCTCAGCCAGTTCCGTTGCCAATTCCAGCCAGATCAAGGCGCGCCGGGCATCGCCATCCGCCGCCGCCGCCAACCGCTCCCGCGCTTCGGTCGCTAACGACCAGCGCCCGCCGAATCCCCGCTCAGGATCGCACAACGCCCGCGCTAAAATCTGGTCAATGGCGGCGGCGTCCAACGGAGCCAGCACATAGACACGCACTCGCGACAGTAGCGCATTATTGAGAGCAAAGCTCGGATTTTCCGTCGTTGCCCCAATGAAGATCAGCACCCCGCTTTCAACCGGCGGCAGAAAAGCATCTTGCTGAGCCTTGTTGAAGCGATGCACCTCATCAACGAACAGCACGGTTCGGCGTTGCTTATCGCGCCAGAGCGTTTGCGCCTGATCCACCGCCGCCCGCAGTTCGCGCACCCCGGACATCACGGCTGACAGCCGAATCAATTCAGCCTGGCTGGTGCTGGCCACGAGTTCCGCGAGGGTGGTCTTGCCGGCGCCGGGTGGACCCCATAGCACCATCGAATGCGGTTGGCCGCGCTCGATCGCGGTGCGCAGTGGCTGGCCGGCTGCTAACAAATGGGGCTGACCGACCCACTCGTCCAGTCGGCGCGGACGCAACCGATCCGCCAGCGGGCGGCGGGGATCGAGGGGGAGCATTTCAATCCACGCCGGACGCCGGGCGGCGCTCCAGGAACACCAGAGCTACCCGAGGCGAGGGGGTTGACGAAGCCGCTGTTTGATCCATCTCGCGCTCGGCCGCTAACCAGTCTGCAACCGGGCAACCGCCCTGAAAGCCCCGGCGTTCCGCCCGATAGTACGCCGCTTCGGCAATCCAGATGGGCCGCTGGATCGCCGGGATTTCGGCTTCGGTGGGTGAGGAGGTCGACATGATAGAAAGCTCCCAAGGAGGTGAGGAAATGAGCTTCTATGCTACCCCATAAGAAATCCGTTCGGCGACCCTAACCGGGTGACAGCGGCCGTCGTGCTGTGGAACACGGTCTACCTGGAGCGGCCATGGATCGAAGGCACTCGATTGCCGAGCGTTCGGCCATGCTCGTGAACCAAAAACTCCAGCCACCCCGACTCCAAGTGATGCGTTACCAAGCATTCTGCTATCCTGCGCATCACCCCGGACAGAGCAAAATGATTCGCTGCCACCTATCCACCCTCATGGGCCGAGACCAGCTTCGCATCGCGGACGTTTCGCGGCGCACGGGACTCAATCGCAGCACGATCACCGCCCTCTACCAGGGGACGACCAGCCGGGTCGATCTCCCGGCCATCGAGCGGCTCTGCCAGCTCTTCCACTGTCAGGTCGGCGACCTGTTCGAGTATGTCCGGAACGGCGGCGAGGTGAATCCGTGACGCTCAGCGCCGCCCGTTGGCAAGTCATCGCCGAGTCCAACTTCGCCTGGGAGCGCGAAGCGCTGGACTGGCTGCGCAGCCAGTTGCCCGACCGCCATCCCTGGCGCGTCTGGACGAACTTCGAATTCATCGACGATGAGGGCAAGGTCAACGAGGTGGATGCTCTGGTGCTGTCGCCGGTCGGCCTGTTCCTGGTCGAGATCAAGAGCCGCCCAGGCGTGTTGACCGGCGATGCGCATAGCTGGACCTGGACGACCGATGGCCGGTTGACCACGGTTGACAACCCGATCATCCTCGCCAATCGCAAGGCCAAGCGCCTGGCCAGCCTGCTGCGCCGTCAGCCCGCCATCACCAAGGCCAAGATCCGGTTACCTTTCGTTGAACCGGCGATCTTTCTTTCGTCGAGCAGCCTGTCGTGCCGGCTCGACGGCCTGGCCAGGACGGCCACCTTCCAGCACGGCCACCCTGGCGCCCCGGATGATCCGGGCATCGTCGGCGCGCTGACCAACGGCATCACCCACCGCACGTTGACCAAAGTTGACGCGCCGCAGGCT